>JBPCXI010000228.1:0-24170 GCA_051008895.1 Gammaproteobacteria bacterium
GATAGTACCTGCAAAAGATCGCGGTAACGTACATCTCGCATGGCAGTAAGAGTCGGAAGGCCTGAATCTTCAAGGCGCTTGTCTAGCTCTGCAACTTCATCAGCCGGTAAATCTTGACACATCTCAATCATGTCACGAGCGGCCTGACGCATGCCGTTAACGTTCTTAGCTTCCCGAATCGGCGCTAAATCAGCCTCCGAAGCGTCGAGACCCGTATGGTCGATGATAGAAAGCACAAAGCCTCGTAGTTGCTCCAGCTCTTGTGACGAGTTCGCCATGTCTCGTGCCCCCTAACGCCCACAAAAGGGGCGACAAACACGCGTAGCGGGTTTGACGTCCCGCCCTTGCGCAGCAAGGGCTTCTTTCTTGTGCTGGTTAGGTGTCTGCCAGCTGACGCTTTGCTTCATCGAGCTGCTCCTTTGTCAGCATTCTCGCTACGCGCTTGACGCAACCCATTGACGCTTCGTCTCCAGAACGAACAGCAAGAGCAAACCAGTAGTATGCCTTCGGTAAATCAGCTCCTACAGCCCGTCCTTCCTCGTAAAAGACACCGAGACCATGCTGAGATTCAGCAATATTCTGCCGAGCAGACTTGCTCCACCAATAGAACGCTGATGAATCGTCCGCCTCACAAGCTAGGCCCTGTTCGTACATCCAGCCGAGGAAATGCTGTGCCATTGGAGATCCGCTATCGGCAAGTTCAGTAAATCGCCTAAACGCTGCAGTGAAGTTTTCATCGAGAATAGCTTGAATACCAAAGTCGAGATCTGGATCGCCAGTGGGCTGCATAGCGGACACCTAACAGCTGATTCTAGGGACGCGGCTTCTGTTTTCATTTTCGCGTCGTTTCTGCATTTTCTTAAGCTATATCGAAACTTCCATTCTTTCAAATATCTACGGCCTAAGCCGAAGTCCTGCCGATGATTCGGGCGCGTAGAATAGAAGCGCGGGCTTTATTTTTCGGAACTGCGAGCCGAGGCTCCGTTTCCTGGGCGATTCTTCCTGGTTGCCCGGATTTTATCGCGGGTTCCTGGTCGACCGGTGCAGCACCGGCACGATGAGAAGTGCGATCAACGCGACGACGTCGATGATCACGACATTGCGAACCGCATCTCCGTAGTCGCCGACCAGAAGCGCAATGAGAATGAACGAGGACAAGCTGACCGCGCCTGCTACGACGGCGAGTTTCTGCAGCTTGGGCTGGAATGCCGATACGATCAGCAACGCGCCAAGCATTCCAAACAACACGGCGCGGTGGCGGAGCAGAATCTCGACATCCGGCCCGGTAACTGCGATACCGTAAAGCCGTTCCAGGGTTGCGGCGGATGTGATACCGAGGATCGGCAGGAAGTTGATCATACCGACGACGACAAGAATTGCGGCTGTCAGTATCTTCATTCGGCGGCGTCTACCCGGTCTTACGCTCCGGATGCGTGTGTTCCGCGTGCTCGGCGCAACGTTCGCAGTTGACCCAGCCCGAGTCGCCATCGACGTAATGCTCTTTTTTCCAGATCGGCACGCGGTGCTTGACCTCGTCGATGATGTACCGACACGCCGCGAACGCCTCCGCGCGATGCGGGGAGCTGACGCCGACCCAGACCGCGAGATCGCCGAGTTCGAGCGCGCCGAGGCTGTGCACGCAGCGCGCGGCCGTGACGCCGAACTTCTCTATCGCCTCATTGACGATGCGATTACCTTCCTTCACACCGAGCGACTCGTAGGCCTCGTACTCGAGACGCAGCACACGCTGGCCCTCGTTGTGATCGCGCACCCAACCCTCGAACGCGACGTAACCGCCGCAGGTCCGGTCCTCAACGAGCTGTCGCAACACTGACGGATCGGCGCTCGCACGCGTGAACTCGAATGCGCTCATCCGCCCGCCACCGGGGGAATGAACACGATCGAATCCCCGTCCGCGAGAGTCGCGTTCCAGTCGCTGAATTCATCGTTGATCGCGACCTTCATGCTCGACATCTGCGGAAACGCGTAACGTTTATCAAGTTCGTCGAACAGCGCGCCGGCTGTCGCCGCGCCGGTCTCGAGCTCCTCGGCATCTTTACCGACGTGCTCCCGCAGGATCGCAAAGTATTCGACACGAATTTGAGGCATGGACACAGTCTAACACTCGCGCGGCGAGCGGATTTGGCCAACGGACACTCCGATTATTCAATTGTTGGCCCATCCTGGTGGCCCACTCTGGCGGCCCTGGCTATTGACCAATGCGACGTGCATCCGCCGGCGTATCCACATCGAACGCGGCCTCCGGCATGTCCACGACTGTGACCTCGGCCTCCGCCTCGATGAGCCGCCGCGCACCGTGATCGCCGTGCAGGCCCGCAAGCGAATCGTGACAGCGCGCCGGGAACACGGCCGGCACACCGCGCACACCGGCGTAACCGGCAGCGGCGATTTGCTTCGGCTGCGCGCGCCACGCGTCGATCAGCGCGGACAACTGCGCGGCGCCGACGTCGGGCTGATCGCACAGCATTAGAAGGTATGCCGCGCGTGTATCGCCGAGCGCGGCCACGCCACAGCGAATCGACACGCCGATGCCTTCGCGCCAGTCCGGATTGCGGACGATTGTCGCCGGCGTGTCGGCGAGCGCCGCCGCGACCTCGTCGTGGAACGCGCCGGTCACGACGACGACGCCGGCCGCGCAATGCGTCAGTGCGGCCTGAACCGCGCGCAGGACCAGCGGCCGCCGATCAACCGTCAGCAACTGCTTCGGCCTGCCGAGGCGGCTCGACTCGCCGGCGGCCAGCACGATGCCGGCTACCTGGGATTGTGATGGCGATTGCGACTGACGATCGTCCATGCGTATAAGACTCGCCTGTTGGGGGTCGACGTGCAACATCGAAAATCGGCACCCGTTGACGTAGAATCAATAGTGCTAGCCGCTTGCGAGCGAACCTATGCCGACGAACACAGACGAAATTCGCGAAAAGCTGCTTGCCGCAAAGGCGAGCCTGCAGAAGCGCGTTGATCGAATCCACGACCACGCGCGCAACCCGCTGAACGCGGACTCCGCGGAGCAGGCTGCGGAACTCGGCAACGTGCAGGTCGTGTCGGCGCTCGAGAGCGAAGCGATGCAGGAGCTGACCGACATCGAGAATGCATTGCACAAACTCGACGCGGGCACCTACGGCGTCTGCGCCACCTGCGGCGAAGATATCAACAAGGAAAGACTCGAAGCGCGACCTGCCTGCGCGGAGTGCGTCGACTGCGCCGAACTGCGCGGATAAACGCTTAGCGCGCGAACAACCGGTCCAGGTTGTCGAAGCCCTTGAACTCTAGTGCATTGCCCGCCGGGTCGCGGATGAACAGCGTGCCCTGCTCTCCGGGCTGACCGCGAAAACGGATATACGGCTCGACGATGAATTCCTGGCCGCTGTCGGTCAACCGCTCGGCGAGCTCGCGCCAGTCCGCCATACCCAACACGACACCGTAGTGCGGAATCGGTACGTCATGGCCGTCGACGATACTGCCAGAGCCTGGCTGTCGGTCGCCGCGCATGTTCGGCCGCAGATGACAGACGAACTGATGACCGTAGAGATCGAAGTCGACCCAGTCGTCGGCGCTCCTGCCCTCGGTGCAGCCCAACAGGCCGACGTAGAATTCTCGTGCCGCGGCCAGGTCGTCGACCGGTACCGCGACATGAAAAGGCCTGAGCCCGCTCATCGCTGCGCCGCGATCGGCTCATCGCCCCCGTCGTCACCCTCATCGTCACTTGAGCCGTCGTCCGGCTGCCAGTCATACGGATCCCACGCGACCGGCGCGGCCGCGAGGTAACGGCGCACACGCTCGACGAAGTCGGGCGGCGTCAGCGACGATTCCTCGACGCCTTCCAGCCACAGTCGCGGCGCGACCTCGTTGACGTCCTCGCAGCGCCATTCGCCGGGCGCGCGCTCGACGTCGTTAAGCTCGTTCGCAAGTTCGGCGAGCGCAACGCGCAACAGCGGCCGTCGCGACGCGAGTTGCACCCAGCTCTCGTAGCGATACTGCAGCTCGTAACGCTGCCCGGTCATGCGCAGAATCCGATTGCGCTGCGTCCGGCCATGAATCGCGAACGGATGCACGGCCGCTTCCTCCGGCTGCAGGTAACGCCGCACCGTTTGCGACTCCAGGCCCTGCGGTATGGAGACCACGGCCAGGTCGACGTCGGGGTACTCGTCTATCGTCACCGCACCGTCCGCGAGCAAGCGCTCGCTGCGCACGAAGTGCGCGTACGGTTCGCGCCACAGCGGCTCCCACGCGTCGATGTTCGTCGCGAGTTCGAGTACCCGCGGGAGCATTTCTCGATACAACGCCTCGACGCGCCGCGCCTCGCAACCGGCGAAGGTGTCGGCCGGCAGCGGCGACGCATCGGGATCGCAGAACGCTTCGACGATGAAACACAGTCGCGCGGCGTCCGGGTGCTCGACGATACCGAAATCACCGGCGAGGGCCGCGCCGCTCAGCAATTCGCGATGCGCCAGCGCGGCCGCAGGATCGACAATCGCGAACATGCTGAACAGGCCGTCCTCGTCGAAGTGCTGGTTGGATACGATCGTGACGTCCTGATGCAGCGCCGGCGTATCGAGATAGGCGAACACGGTTGCCGTCGACGTGTCGCGACGGACGGACTGATGCGTCTGGTTATTCGGCCAGTGCGACAGCGTCAGTACCGTCGATGCGAGCGGCGCACCGTCGACGATGACGTTCGGCCGGTCGCCGATCTGCGCGTACGGGACGTAGCGTGCCGGCGACGGCAGCGGCGTGGAGGTCGTTGTTGCTTCGGGCAACGTCACAAGTCTCGCGCGGGCGACGCCCGCGTCAGGTCAGCCGGCGCGCGACGAACGCGCCATCAGGCAGCAGACCCACGCGACCAGCCCGACGCCGATTGCGATCATGACGAGATACTGCGGGCCCGCGATGTGCACGCGCCCCGGATCGAGTTCCGCAGGCAGCAATGCGTCATACAGGTACCAGACGATGCCGATGCCGGCCGGCACCAGCGTCGGCCACAACGCGATGCTGCGGCCGGCCCCGCCAGCCTTCGCGGCACCGCGCAACAGTAATGCCGAAATCAGCCCGCCGATCAGCATCGGTACCGCATTCAGGCCGAAGACGGCGACCATCGTGTCCGGGCGGGGGCCGAACATGATGACCGCGGCCAGCGTCGCGACCGCCGGCATCGCGATCATGCCCAGCAGATTGATCTTTCCGTAACCGGTCATTCGCACTCCTTGTTATCAGTCCTTGCCGCAGCGGGCGTTGGACCCTGTTTATGCTCCCTATTCTCGGGTCTCGATACCCGTCGAATCAAGGCCATTGAATCAGGGCCTGAGCTCGACCCGGAACTGCGACTCGTCGGCGGGCCACATGCCCTCGTAGCAGAACGCCTCAATCGTGTTCAGGCGCCCGGCCTTCACCTGCAGCACGAATTCCGCGCCGCCGGGGAGCTGCGGGTGCGCACCGAACACCGCCGGCAGCGTATCGTCCGCCGGGCGATCGGGCGCCGCGAGGTCTGCGGGCACGGCGAGCTTCGTCATGAAACCGACGCCGCTCGGCGTCCGCGTCGTGACGACCGCGGCTTCGACCTGCGCGCGCAGCCGCGCGTTGATTTCGGTGTCGGCTGCCAGCGCGACGTCGAGCACCGCGCGTTCCAGCGTGGTCAGGGCCGGCTCGGCCTGGGTAGGTTCATTCATTACCGTTATTCCGTCTGCCTGTTTCAGCATACCGCGAATCGTCGCCGGCAATGCCAGCGAGCAGGCGATAGAAATCTCGCGGGTTGTCGTTCATGACAAAGTGTCCGGCGTTCGCGACCGCTCGAACGGCGCCCGCGTCGAGCGACTTCAGCTCATCCAGGTGCGCGTTGTCCGCGCCGAACACGAACGTCTTACGGCAAGTCAACGCCGCGAAATTCGCGACGAGTCCGGCGCCGCCGGTGTGCGCGATCAGCGAGCGGCTGCTGAGGTAGAACGCCTGCTCGTCCGCGCGGTCGAGATCGAACGCGGCGCGGCGATCCGACGCGACGCGCCGGCGAAACCGCGGATACACCTCCGCCTCGAAACCCTCAATCGTGGCTCCCGCCGCTTCGGCGGCGATGCCGCAGCTCGACCGCAGCAGCCGGCCTTCGACGAGCACGACGCTGTCGAGGCGCCTGGCCGTGGTCTGCGGCAGCAGCATCGCAACGCTGCCGCCCATGCTGTGCGCAACGAGGCAGGTCCGGCGCGACGCATGCGCATCGATAACGCCGGCAAGCAGCTCAGCCTGCTCGGCGAGGTCGTAACTGAAGCCGTCGGGCAGCGGCGATGCGCCGAAGCCGGGCAGGTCAATCGCGAGCAGCGCGTAGCCGTAGATCTCGCTCGCCGACCACGCCGCGCGCCAGCTGACCTTGCTGCAGCCGAGCCCGTGCACGAACAGGATCAGGTCACGGCCGGTATCGCGAAACCACGCGGACAACGGCAGGTCGCGTCCGCGATGGCGGACGATAACAGTCGTCTGGCGCGTAGCGACCATGCGCTGGGTACTCGCGAACCGGTCTCAGGAATCGACGTGGCCGAGATCGCGATTCGGCGCGACGGCGTCCCGCACGAGCTGCTTCAGTTCCTTGATCTCCGGGAACCGCCCCTGGCCCTTGCGCGACCAGAGCGTGTCGCCGTTGAGCCGGATCTCGAAGACGCCGCCGGTGCTGCCGGGCACGAGCGCAACCTCGCCGAGTTCCTGCTCGAACGTCGACAGCAGCTCCTGCGCGATCCACGCGGCGCGGGTCAGCCAGTGACACCCGGTGCAGTACTCGACCTCGATACGATGATGTGTGCTCATGGTTCTCTTTACCTCTGCGTCGCGGTCTGCGTACGCACCGAACGCCGGCTGATTCTGACGGCAGTGCCATATGCGAGCAGCTCCGCGGCCCCGGCCATGACCGGCGACGTCGTAAACCGCAGGCAGACAATCGCATCTGCGCCGAGGTCGCTGGCCTGTGCAACCATCCGGTCGATGGCCTGCTCGCGCGCCTCGGCTAGCATCTTCGTGTACTCAACGACCTCGCCGCCGACCAGCGTCCGCAGTCCGGCGATAATGTCCTTGCCGACGTGGCGCGCGCGAATCGTATTCCCGCGCACCATGCCTAGCGTCTCGACGATCTGGTAGTCGGCAAACTCGTCCTGTGTCGTCAACATGATCTGGCTCATTGATCCACATTCCTCGAGTAGTAATCGTCTTCCTTGTTCCGCAACCGGTCCCGGACAACCTTGATGAACAGCATGCCGATGCCGACGATCGCGACCAGCCCGACGATGCCGTATGGCAGTGCCGCGACCACGCCGAACAGCACGACCGCGAGCCAGCACGCGGCCACGATGCCGAGCAGCACGTAACCGATCTTCTCGAAATTATCCATCGCCCATCCCTCCGCGCCCACGCGCGTCACCGCACTGCCAGCACACGTCAAAACTCGCCGGATTCGACTCGTTGCAACCGCCGCACAGCCACACATCGATACCGGACGTGCCGTCCGCACGGCCGCTTTCATAGGCTTCGATCAGCTCGCGCGCGAGCTGGCGGTAGCCGACCGGCACCTCGATACTGACTTGTAACACATCGACCGGCAGTTCGCCGACGCCCGACGACAGGCCGCCGCCGAGAATTCGCGCGCGCACGCCGTGCTGCTCCAGCATGCCCTTGAGCATATGCGCCTCGACGGTGTTCGCCGCGCGATAGACGCGCGTGTACGCACTAGTCATTTTCGCCACCGCTTTGCGTCAGCCATGCCGATACGCTGCGGCGCGCGTCACCGGCCCGGAACTGCGAATAACGCGGCAGACCCTCCGCGGCGAGTGCGGCATCCAGTCGCCGCAGCTGGGCGTCGGTCAGCTCGATCGCGTCAACCCAGTCGAGCAGCTGGTCGACACGCGCGATCAACTCATCAGTGGCGGCGACGGCGGAGATCTCCGCCGATATCTTCTGCTCAAAATACAGGTGCGGGTCCATCGCGACCGTCGACATGAAGCGCACGACGACAAGACCGAAACGCCGCAGCGTGTCGTCAGCAGGTTCTCGAGATTCTCGCTGTTCCATGCGTACCGGCCTCGTTCAGGTCAAACGCATGAACGCGAAGATGCCAAGCATAGTGAACGCTAGGGCGATTTTTGCCGCGGTGCCGATCGCGAGCCCGATCGTGGCGCCGACGCCCGCGCGACCGGCCGCACGCATTTCGCCGGCGATCGTCAGCTCACCGATCGCAGCCCCGATGAACGGGCCGACGACGACGCCGATGAGACCGAAGAAGATACCGACGATTGCGCCGATTGCCGCGCCGACCATCGCGCGCGACGACGCGCCGAATCGCTGCACGCCGAAAGCGCCGGCGGCAAGATCGACGAGGTAGGTCAGCAATGCGAGTACCGCGAGCGTGACGAGCGTACCGGTGCCGACGTACGCAAAATCCTCGGCCCAGGCCGCGAGCACGAGCCCGACGAACAACAGCGGCGCGCCGGGAATCGCCGGCAGCGCGAGACCGACGATACCGAGGACCGACAGGACGATCGCGAGCGCGAACAGCAGGGCGGTGGTCATCGTAATTGGGGACATTCTGCTTTTTCCGCCAGGCGGAAAAAGCAGAATGTCCCCAATATCCCGAGGCGTGCCCCCAATCTAGCTGTTGTCATTCTTGCAGCGCTCCGCCCGGGCGCGAAATTCCGCGGCCTTGCGAGCGTCGGCGACGAGCCCGAGCTCGCCGTTTCCGTAGGCGACCGCGAGCCGGTTCAGCGCGAGCCGATGTTCGTTGGCGCCGGCGCGCTCGTACCACTCGCGCGCGAGTTGGGCGTTGTCGGGCAGCAGCGGGCCGGACTCGTATTGCCACGCGAGCCAGTATTGCGCTTCCGGCACCTCGCCCCTGGCCGCGGACTGGATCATCGGCAGCGCGCGGTCGACGTCGAAGTCGAGCAGCCCGAGATGCAACAGGGAGGTCTGGTACAGGGAATCGGCGTCGCCCGCGTCGGCCTCGGCACGACACAGCGCCTGCGCCTCGATCAGCGCGGCGCGGTCGGGCGGGTTCTGCAGCATCAGCGGTCGGAGTACCGCACGGCAATCGCCGGCATCGGCACTACCCGCGACGAATAGCAGCAGGGGGATCGAGAACCAGCGGCGCCGCATTAAAGTCATGCGGCAATTCTAACTCAGTACTCGTGGCCGCAGCTCGGACATCCGGGCTTCGTGAACAGGGGGCGGTACAGGCTCGCATCCATCAGCGCACGCCAGAACCAGAACTCTCCGCAGCCGGGGCATCGCAGCAACGCGATGGACAGGCCGTAGCCGACGATCGCGATCACCGTGCCGACCGTAACCGAGATGCCGCTCCCTTCAAACAGCGGTGCGATGCTGCCGAATAGCAGCGCAGCCATGCCGAGCGCAACTTTCCACCACTGACCGGTGCGGCCAATAACCGATTTATTCATCGTGATCCTCCTTGTTCTTCTTTTCGTTCTCGGCGGACGCGGTGAGTCCGCACAATCAGAAGGTCGTGTACTTCCTTTTAATTACGTCGCCCCACTTCTCGTCGACGAGGTCGAACGATTCGGGAACCTGTTCTTCGAGCAACGTGCGATTGAGCTTCGCGTATTGCTCCGGCCCGCCTTCCTCGGGCCATTTGACCGTCGCATCGATGATCAACTTGCTCGTCTTGCCCTGCGCATCGATGCTCGGATCCAGCGGCATCCCGCGCAGGCCTTCGAGGATCAGGCTTGCCGTATTCGCCTGAAAGCGCGATCCGATCGCCATGTTGACCTGCGACGGATCGAGGATGTCGACGTCCTCATCGACGACGACGACGACCTTGTAGATCGGGATGATCGTCGCGAGCTTCTTGCCGATCTCGATGCCTTCGCCGGGCTTCGTCTTCTTGATCTTGACATAAGTCAGACCGGTGGTATCGACCGGCGAATGAATCTCGATCATACCGGGAACCAGCCGCCGCAGGCTCTCATTGAACAAAACTGCGGTCGGTCCCGTCACATATCCGCGCGTGACCCCGGTGAACTGGTTCAGGATCCACGGGTCCTTACGATGCGTGACGGCGGTGACGCGCATGATGAAGTTCTCGGCGCGCTTCGGGCCGAGGTACTGGTACATCTCGCCGAATGGCCCCTCCGGCATCATCTCGTCGAGCGGCACCTCGCCCTCGATAACCATCTCCGCGTGCGCCGGCACCAGGTGATCGTTCGTTTCCGACTTCACGACCTCGACCGCTTTGCCACGCATGCCGCCGGCGATGGCGAGTTCGTCGACCTTTTTCTTCGCCAGTCGGTTCACGATGCGCGAGCCGCTGATCATCCACGTGATCGGGTCCTGGCCGACAACAATCGATACCTTGACGGTTTTCTCGCCGCGCTCCTTCGCCGCCATGAACGTGCGCCATGCGGTCTGGTTCGGTTCGGAGTTGAGGCCGATCAGCCGCGGCCCGCGCAACTCGCAACGATAGGTGCCGAAGTTCATCCCGATGTCCGGGTCGACGGTGAAGGTCGAGCCGGTGTTGATGTAACGCCGCGAGTCGGCCGGGTTGCTCTGGATGAACGCGTACTTCGTCAGGTCGATGTCGTCGCCGGTCAGCACGATTTCCTTGCACGGCGCATCCGCGGCGGCGACGGTCGTCGTCGGAATCTGCGGATACTCGCCTTTGACGAGCATGTCCTTCAGGTGCGCCATCGCGTCCCGGTACGACTGGTGGCCGTCGTTCAGCGTCGGTTCGACGCCGAACGTCAGCGCCTCGGTATACCAGTGACCCTGGTGATTGGTGATGATCGGGCCTTTGACCCACTTACCGTCGATCTTGACCTCCTCGGCCAGTATGGCCGGCGCCTCATACCAGCCGTACTCGTCAATCAGGCGGTACATCAACGCAGTCAACTCGTATTTGTCCTGGTCGATCCGCGGCACGCGCAACACGAGCCCCCAGGCCTCGATCGCTTCCATGTAGTCGCGGAACGAATCGAACGGCGCTTGCGGCACGTTCCGGGCGTTAGACGACGCCATCGCGGCGGCCGGCCACACGGTCGTATCACCGCCGGCGGCGAGCGCGTTCGCGCCGAGCGCGGTCAGGCCCGCGCCGCTCGCCAGCAGTGCGCGGCGGGAAATTCCGGTATCGGCTTTCTTGTCGTTGTCGTCACTGGCCATGGTTCGCTGTCCCTTTAGACGGTTCCGGTCTGGATCAATTTACGTTTGGCGGCGGTCTGTAAACGCTTGATCGCGATTTCGCGCCGCAGTGCGGCCGCCCTGCCTTCGACCCGTTCGCGATACACAAGTTGCACCGGACGCCTGCCGCGGGTGTATTTCGCGCCCCGGCCGGCATTGTGCTGCGCGATCCGTGCGGCCAGGTCTCGCGCGACGCCGGTATACAGCGTCTGGTCCGCGCAGCGGACGATGTAAACCGTCCAGTCCTGGTCAGTCATGGCCTGTCAGTCAAGCTCGGGTCAATCAGCCCTGAGTTAATCGGTCTGACGACACGATCAGAGCAGCTTCAGTGCCTCGACGAAGTTTTCGCGGAGCCGGAAGATCGGCGTCTTGCCGCGCGTGACCTCATCGGCGAAACCGCCGTCCTCGAGCGCCGCGGCGATCGACTTCACGTCCGGGATATCTTCCTCGTAGTAAACGAAACGCAGGTCCTCGCTGACGAACGTCTCGGCGGCGGATTCGAGAATGGCGAACTCGCGCACGGCGCTGAATTCCGGACGACTCAGATCCTCGCGAATGACGTCGAAAAACCGCGGCGATGTTTTGTACAGGCGCCGCAGGTTCTTGCCGGGATCGCGGGTATTACCACTACCGCCGCGCCCCCCGATGGACTTCGCGCCTGCGACACCGACGATGACGCCGAGCAGGAACACCCCGACATACGCTATCCAGCCGGACATATTTCACTCACTTCTGCTGCTTCCTCGATCGCGCGACGAATCGACGTATTCTAGCCGGATTGGCGCGCGATTGAAGCCGACGCGCCCGCGGCTTGCCGGCCAATTTCATCTGTCGGTCCCGCGGCGCCAGATCAGCAACTGGTTGTTCGCCGGCATTGCGTGATCGGCGTGCAATTCGAGCCCCTGATCGCGGGCAAGCGCGCTCACGGCCTCGAAATCGCGGATGCCGCTGTCCGGATCCCTGGCCCGCAGCGACTCGTCGAACCGCGCATTGCTCGGCGTCGTGAACTCGCGGCCGTACCGGAACGGACCGTAAACGCACAGAGTGCCGCCGCGCGCGAGCACACCGCCGACGCCGTCGAACAGCGCCTCGACACTCGTCCACGACATGATGTGCAGCGTATTGGCCGAATACACCGCGTCGTACTCGCGATCGCGCACGGCCGCCGGCCACGGGTCATCGTTGACGTCAAGCTCGAGCGGCGCCGAGACGTTGCCGCCGCCTTCGACCTCGATGCGCGCGCGCAAGGCGGTGACCCCGGCCGGCCGCTCGGTCGGCGTCCAGGTCACATGCTCGAGATCGCGCGTGAAAAACACCGCATGCTGGCCGGTACCGGCGCCGATCTCCAGTACGCTGACGCTGTCGACCAGCGCATCACGAAGGATGCCGAGAATCGGCCGCTTGTTACGTTCGCAAGCTTCGCTGTATTCGAGCAAGGGCGTTACTCGCGACCGCCCCACTTGTCCTTGAACGCGTTCTCCGCGTCGCTCTGCACTCGCGCATGCCGGTTGCTGAGCATCAGCGACGACGGCGAGCAGACGCGCGCGCGAATGATGCCGAGATCCTCGGCTGCATGAAACAGACTCGGATACCACGACTCCCAGTTCGGCAACAACGCTTCGACTTCGTCCCTGAGGCTCATCCAGGATATCTCCGCTCGGACTCCCCGACTTTAGTACGAGTCGGTGGCGCTTTCCAGACGTGGTTCACGAGTCTGGCTCCAGAACGGCCCTGACGGCGGACCATTGTTCCAGTTTCTGCTCGAACGACAGCGCCGCCATCGCGGGACTCGTGGACGGCAGCGTCGCATACGCGCGCTGCTCCGATTCATCCCCGTCGGGGAGCTCCGGCAGCACCTTGCGCCGGAACATCGCGGCAGCGGTCTTGCCGTTGAAAAACACATGCCCGATCGACGGCCGATCGGCGAACAGCGCAGCAAAATCGTTCGGTCTTGCCGTTGCGCCGCGGATGTTCGAATCCAGGCTGCCGGGCCGGTCGCAACTCTCGAGCACGTCCCAGAGCGCTATGCCGCGCGCAACGAGCACGTCCAGCCGATCACCGTATTTAAGCTCCGGTCCTGCGTCGAACAACTCACCCATGATGCGCCAGTAGGCATTGCGCGGATGCGCGTAGTACTGCGTTTGTTCGAGCGATGCGACGCCGGGCATCGAGCCGAGGATCAGCACGCGCGGCTCGGGCCCGGTGATCGGCGGAAAACCGCTGACCCGGCTCACGGTCTGCCTGCGCTATTCCCGCCCCATGCGATCACATGCCGATCGGAAACGACCTCGACGGACAGCTGAGCGAGGCGGGCGCGCCGCAACTGCTCAGCGATTTCCGGCTCGCGAAACGCGGCGAGCAGCGAATTGAAGAAATCCGTTTGTAATACTTCAGGCTCGTCGCCGGAGTGTTGCTGCACGAGTGCCCGGGCGATATCACGATCCGCCGGTCGCAGCAGGTCCATGACGAAAATCTGCCCGGCGTCCGCGACCCAGTTGCGCACCGCGGACCAGAACACCACGGGATCCGTGATGTGGTGGAGCAGGCTGTTCGAGAATACGAGGCCGTAGCGCTGATTATCCGGCGGGTGGGCCGGGAGTAACACCTCGTCGAACCGCACGCGGTCGGCCAGGCCCGCAGCATTCGTCATCGCGCGCGCGAACGTCAGCATCGTCGGTGAACCGTCGATACCGAGCACGCGCCAGCCGGGAAAGGCCGCGGCGAACCGCCGCGAGATGTCGCCGGCGCCGCAGCCGAGGTCGAGGGCCAGGCCGGTCGCCGGAAGATCCGGCAATCGCTCGCGCAACAGCGCGATGAAATGATCGTGCGGCTCCGCGAAGTCGGCCTCGGCGTATGCGCGGACCTGCCCCTCGTCAAGCATCAGTTCGGGTTCGGGGATACGCTCCATCGCGGCGTCAGACGACCAGCGCGTCGGCTTCGACTTCGACGAGTATTTGCGGCTCGATCAGCCGGCTAACCTCGACCATGCTCGTTGCGGGCCGAATGTCAGCGAAGACCTCGCCATGAACCCGGCCGATCGCCTCCCACGCGTCGATGTCGACGACATAGATGCGCGTGCGCACGACGTGCGCCAGTTCGGCACCGGCCTGGCGCAACGCCCACTCGATATTCGCCAGGCACTGACGCATCTGTGCAGCCGGGTCATCGCCGCCGACGATTCCGCCGTCCGGCCCCGTCGCGGTCGTGCCGGATACCAATACCTGGTCGCCGACGCGCACGGCGCGGGAATAGCCGGCGATCGGCTCCCACTTGGTGCCGCTCGAGACCTTCACTCCGGGTCACCCGGGAGTTCTTGCAGGGGCACGATCTGATCACCGGGACGTACCGTGCCGCCGCGCAGGATCTTCGCGCGTATTCCCGCGCGATGCGCGAGCCCGGCGACGATGTCCTTCGGCGCGACTTCGCTCAGCGCGAAACGCTCGATCAGCGTCTTGGCAAGATATGCGCAGGGCTCGCAGAGTTCGGTGCCGAGCAGTTCGGCTTCCCCGACCGAGAACCGCACGCCGACGAGCTCGTTGAGCGATAGATCGCGCGTCACGATATTCCGCCGCGTCTCATGCGGCTGCAGCGGAAAGCCGACGTCGCGCGCAAACGCCTCGACGCCCTCTGCCTCGACGAGACTGACCTGCCCCTCGTTCTCCGGATCAAGCACACCGCAATGCCGGTCGCCGCTGATGCCGCGCCCGGGCAACAGCTCCGCGCTGGTGAGTTCGGCGAGCGGCGCGCCGTCCTGTTCCGCGATATGAATCGTCGCCACACTTCCCGTCACGTTATCTGTCGACATGGTTTCGGCCGTCATGGTCTTAGTGGTCTTCAGGTGATATCGCAGACACGCAGGTCCTTGGCAAACACGAGCGCGTCCTCGACGCCATTGTAATAGCCTTCGATCAGGTCCGCCTCATCGTAGCCAACCGCCCGATAGAACTCGGCGGCGCCGCGATTCGCGGCGCGGACCTCGAGACGGACGAAGAACGTGCCGGCGCAAACCGCGGTCCGTTCCAGCCACGTCAACATGTGCCGCGCGATCGCGAGGCGCCGATATTCCCGCCCGACCGCGAGCAGGCTCAGGTGTGCCGATTCGTCGGCAAAGGTCATGATCGCGAAACCGGCCGGTGCGGAATTGTCCATGCCAGAACGGCCCACCGCGGAATCGCCCATGGAAGAAGCAACCCGCGCGACATCAACGACGGCCTTGATCACGGTGCTGCCGCGATGGCGAATCGACCGCGCGACACGTGCTGCGGTCCACGAGCGCTCGAGACCGTGCTCGATCAATTCCCTCGACATGTCCGCAATTGCGTGCGCGTCGGCAGCTTCCGCCAGCCGTATCTCGTAATCGACCGAATTCGCGTGCTTCACGCACCCGCCTCCCGGAAAATTTCTTCGAGGTCCCTGGCAATCCCCACCGGGTCGTCGACGCTCGAGATGACGGCGGTATACCTGCCTTCAGGATCCAGAACGAAAACCGCCTGCGAGTGCTCGACGACGTAGCCCTCCGGATCCGGCTGCACCGAGTACATCACGCCTAGCGCGGTGGCCAGCGCACGGATCTCGGCGTCATCGCCTGATATGCCGACCATGTCGCCGCCGAAACCTTCGACGTAGCGGCGCAGCACCTCGGGCGTATCGCGGCCCGGGTCGACCGATAAAAACACGATGCGCGGCGCCGAATCGAGTTGTGAGGCGACGTCGGTCAGCTTGCCCAGCGTCATCGGACATACGTGGCCGCAGTTCGCGAAACCGAAGAACAGCAGCGACCAGTTGCCTCGCAGCCGCTCCGGGCCGAATGCTTCGCCGGCGTCATCGTGCAGGCGAAACTCCGGCAGCGCGACCGGTGACGGCAGTATCGTCGCGGTATCGAGAACCGTCATGCTCGGCGCCGGCGGCGTTTTCGTCCGCATCTGCCAGGCGCCGAACGCGAAACCGGCCAGCAGCGTGGCGCCGACGAACAGGCCGAGGACGAGGCGATGGCCGCCGCGCGACTCAGTCATGGTTCTTCTCCCGCGGACGGATCGGCATCTTGCCACCGTCGTCGTCGAGATTGACGAACGTGATCTTGGTCGCGAACAGCACGCCGTCATCGTCGTCCCCATCGTCGTCGCCATCATGATGGCCATCGTCACGATCGCCGACCTCGCGTTCGTCGTAGACCCTGACCGAATACTCGACCGACGTCGTACCGAGGCGCGCCCTCTTTACCGTGAAACGCAGTATCTGCCCGCAGGTAATCGGATGGCGAAATTCGACGTTGTTCATCGCGATCGTGACGAACCGGCGGCCGGGAAACTCGAGCTGCGCGGTGATATACGCGAACTCGTCGAGCCATTTGAGCAGATAGCCGCCGAACAGCGAGCCCTGCGAATTCATGTGTTCGGGCAGTACGAGTTTTCGATGGTTCATGTTTACTTTCCGCGCCCCGATGCGCGACGGGATCGGCTCAGCCACCAGACGAGCACCGCGAGCGCGCCGAACACAGTATATATCGCGGTGAAAACCCATGGCTCGGCATCGAAGAACAGGATGCGGTGGAGCCAGTGCTGGATGAAGCTTTCCGCATACGTGTCCTGACCCGCGCGTCGACGCAGCTCGTTCTCCCACGTGGTCAGCGGGCAGATGCGTCCGAGCCACGCCTGCGCGACGACGATCCCGATCGCCGCGAGGTGAGCGATGCGAAACGCCCGGTTGTGCACCCAGTGCCACCCGGCCGCGGTGCCGGCGAGAATCAGCAGGAAGCCGACGACGATGAATGCGGCGACCGCGAAGTGCAACACCAGAACGCCGTCCGCGAGAAGCCGCCAGCCGAGCGCCCCGTTCGGGGTCATGCCCGATGTCATGATCCGTGCTCGACGCCCGTCCGACCATAAATGAAGTTCATGTCGGGTTTCTCGGTCGTCAGGTAGTGCACCCAGATGTAGGCATGACTGAATGCCGCAGCAACAATCGCGGCTGTTGAACGAAAGTACAGCGCCGGAATCCACAGCACCAGGAAACCGAAAACGTACATCGCGTTGCTCGAAAAGCGGAAAATACCCGCGCGCACTAACGGCTTGTCCCGCCACGCCGGATCGAAGTGATCGATGCCGAACGCGCGTGCGAATCCGAAGTACCTATTAATAGAGTAGGCCGTGTATGCGAAAGGTATAAATAGCACGGCCGCGAGCAGGCGAGCGAGGTCGGGATTGATCGGCAGCGTTCCCGCGTTCGCCAGCGACAGCAACGTGGCGAGGACCGGGCGTGCGACGATCAGCACCGTGAATCCCGCGGCATAGGCCGGGAATGCGGCCCCGCCCATGAGCCGCGTCAACAGACCGGCGTGCAACTCCAGACGCCAGCACGCCCAGACGTACAGCTGATGCACGACCGCATTCGCGACGACGAGCACGAACCAGGTCTGCGTGCTGACACCGGCGAATTCACCGTCGAAAAAGCCCGGGAGTCTCGCCGCGAGCATGACGCAAACTCCGAGCGCGAGCAGCAGCACCGCATGGGCGGATTGACCGACGAAGATGTGACGCACGACCGACATCGCATTGCCGATACTGAGTTACCCGGTCGCCGAATGGAAGAGCGCCGCGGCTTACAACAGCCCGGCCGGCAGCGGAGAAACGCCGAGCAGTCGCACGTGCAGGTCGAGCATGGCGAGAAACGCGACCGCGGCCAGCGCGAGCCGCCACCAGCCGATCTCACCCGGCGCAAGCCGGGTGCGGCGCTGCAGGATCGCGAGGAACGGCGTGATCGACGTCGCCGCGGCGAACGCCGGCCAGTCGTCGCCGAGTCGCCTTTGCCGCTTCGACTCCATCGACACGATACCGAGCGCAGTCAGCAGCGTCAGGCTGCCGAACAGGATCAGCGCAGCCGTGTCGCCGTTGACGATCATGTGGATCACGCTCCAGAGCAACAGGCCGACCAGGATCGGGTGCCGCGTGACGCGGACGATACCGGGCGCATCGTCGAGCCGATACTCGAGCGCCGCATCGCCGAACAGCGTCGACGGCGACGACGTCAGCCCGACCGCGATGAACGCGAACGACAGGAACATCACGATCAGCGCCGCGAGCCGGAGGCTGTAGAGTTGGCCCCACAACTCAACGTACGGCGCGCCGACGTAGGCGGCGAACAACCAGATCGTGCCCGCTGCGGAAATCAGCGAATAAAACACGATGTAGTTTCGGTGGCCGATGCGCTCGACGAGGGTCCCGCGCAGCCCCGTCCCCGCAATGCCGATGTGGGTGAACAAAAAAAACGCGGTCGCGAAAATCAGGTTCGTCATGCGTCGATGTGCTTGCCGCCGGTCCAGCCGTGACCGGACAGATGCCGGTCACCCGAATCGATGCTCGGCCCTTCGAGCGAAGTCCCCATGCTGTCGTTCCAGCGGTTCAGGAACCCGAACAGCGCGATAACGCCGAGGATCTCGACGATCTCGCCGTCGTCCCAATGTTCGTGCAAGCGCTGCTGCAAACTCTCGTCGACGCCGTTCGGAATCGTAGATGCGGCCACGGCGAGATCGAGCGCGGCGCGTTCCGCCTCGTTGAACGCCGCATGCGTACGGTAGTCCCAGATGTGTTCGAGTTGCGCCGCATCTGCGTCGTAGCGATCCGCAGCCCGGATCGCGTGCGCCTGGCAATACTGGCAGCCGGTCGCATTGCTCGACACGTAGGCAATCAGTCGCTTGAATGCACTCGTAACGCGACCATCGTTTTGCATCACCGCCTCGTTCAGTCCGATGAAGGCCTTCGCGATGTGCGGGCGTCGCTGCATCGTCAACACGCTGTTCGGACAAAACCCGAGCGTCTCATTGAAGAATTCGGCGAGGGCGGTGACCTCGGCATCGGTGTCTGCGGGCAGCGGATCGACGAGTGGCATGTTGACGTGACCTATTGTTGGGTTGGCAGGAATTCCCTAGCGTGAGCGACCGTTGTTGACCGGCGGGCGCGGACGGCCGAGATACAGTGACACCACGCTCGCGGCGCCGACGACCCAGCCGACCCAGGCCGGCTCCGCGCCGAGACCGATCAACAGCGCCGCGGCGACGATCCCGGCGGCGCCGCCGATTACCTGGTACTGGCGACGCTCGCGGCGATACATCGTCTGCGCGTCGGGAATCGGCAGCCGGCCGTCATTCTCCAGCACCTGGTCGACGATGCGCCGCGCCACGGTCGGCAGCTGCTCGAGCACGTAGCGAATCTCGGGCAGGTCCTTAACGACGCGGCGCGCCGTCGCCTGCGGGCCCGTCTGCTCCGCCATCCATTGTCGCAGCACCGGCTGACCGGTCTCCCACAGGTCGAGTTCGGGATAGATCTCGCGGCCGAGCCCCTCGATCTGTACCAGCGTCTTCTGCAGCAGGATCAGCTGCGGTTGCACGGTCATGTTGAAGCGCCGCGCGACCTGGAACAGCCGCAGCAACACCTGGCCGAAGGAAATATCTTTCAGCGGCTTGTTGAAGATCGGCTCGCACACCGTGCGGACCGCGGACTCGAGTTCGTCGACGCGCGTGTCGGCCGGCACCCAGCCGGAATTCACGTGGAGCTGCGCGACCCGGTGGTAATCGCGATCGAAGAACGCGAGAAAATTCGCGGCGAGGTACCGCCGGTCAACGTCGTCGAGTGTACCGACGATGCCGAAATCCACTGCGGCATAGCGCGGATTGTCCGGATCGGTGACGTCGACGAAGATGTTGCCCGGATGCATGTCGGCATGGAAGAAATTGTCGCGGAACACCTGCGTGAAAAAGATCTCAACGCCGTTGACGCCGAGCTTCTTGAAATTCGTGCCGACGCTGCGCAGGCGCTCGATGTCGTTGATCGGGATGCCGTGGATACGCTCCATGACCATCACGCGCATGCGGCAAAGGTCCCAGTACACTTCCGGCACGTAGATCTGCGGCGAGTCGAGGAAATTGCGCCGCAACTGCGCGGCGTTCGCCGCCTCACGCATCAGGTCGAGTTCGTTGAGGACCGTGTTTTCATATTCCCGGACGACCTCGATCGGGCGCAGCCGGCGTCCGTCTTCCCAATAGCGCTGCGCGAGTTTCGCGATCGCGTGCAGCACCTCGAGGTCGCGCTGCACCGCCTCCTCGACACCCGGGCGCAGAATCTTGACGATGACCTCGCGGCCGTCATGCAGCGTCGCGACATGCACCTGCGCGATCGACGCGGCCGCGAGCGCCTCGGGATCGAAACTCGCGAAGACTTCGCTGGCCGGCATGCCGTACGCGGCCTCTACCGCGGCCAGCGCATCCGCGCCGGGGAACGGCGGCACCTGGTCCTGCAGCTTCGCGAGCTCCGCGCCGATGTCCGGCGGCAGCAGATCCTGACGCGTGGACACGGACTGACCGAATTTCACGTAGATCGGGCCGAGCTCCTCCAGCGCCTCGCGGATACGTTGACCGCGAGGCTTCGACGACAGGCGCCGGAACCACATCGTCGGCGAAAGGTAAAACAGGAACCTGAACGGGCGAAACAGGTGCGCCGATGAGACGAATTCGTCGAGCCCGTGGCGCAACAGCACGCGTTGGATATCCAGCAGGCGCAGGAACAGGCGCGGATTGATCATTGCTGTCGCTCCGTCCGCCGAGCCACACGCTCGATACGAGCCTCGACGCGCTCGACGTCGGTCGCTACGTCATCGACCGCGGCGCAGAACTCGTTGACCTCCTCGGGCGTGGGCACGTGTCGCGCCTCGTCCTGCAGGTACTCGCTGGCGCGATCGGCAATGTCATCCGCCGAGTCAGCGACCCAGTCGCGCAGATCGCGCGCGAAGTTCGTCAGCTGAAACGCGGCCGGTTCGCCGAGCCACGCGGTCAACCGCCCCTCGAGGTCCGGCCGCGCGATGAGCAGCAGGTCGCGAAAACGTTCGGCCGTCTCGATGTCGCCCGAGAACGTGACGCGTCCCGACCGGATCGACGCCTCACGGTCGACAAGCATTAACCTGCGCAGCTCCATCGGCGTGCCGGACAGCATGACGTCGGCGACTTCGATTTCCTCGTCGGTCGCCGGCGTGACCGTCACACCGTCGAAAGACGCAGCGATGCAAATCGCCCATGCGCCGGTCGGCAGCCCTTCGATCCGCGTAATGAAACTCTTGCCGACGAGTGCCTCGCACAACTCGGCCGCGTCGCGTCGGCTGTGGATGCCACGATTAAGCAGAGCGGCCACTGGCGGGAGAAAAGCGTCCGCGATCACGCTAGTACCGGTAACCGACGTGCAACGCGACGATGCCGCCGCTCAGATTGAAATAGCGGCTGTCTTCCAGACCGGCCTCGTCCATCATGTCGCGCAACTCGTCCTGGCCGGGATGCATGCGGATCGACTCGCCGAGGTAGCGATAGCTGTCCGGATCGTCTGCGACCGCGCGGCCGAGCGCGGGCAGCACCGTCGACAGGTGCAGGTCGTAGAGCGGCTGCACGGCGCCGAGCGAAGGCTGCGAAAACTCGAGGATCAGCAGTCGGCCGCCAGGCTTCAGCACGCGCGCCATCTCGGCGAGACCAACATCTTTGGCAGTAAAGTTGCGCAGGCCGAAACCAATCGTGACGCAATGGAAACTCGCGTCGGCAAACGGCAGCTGCTCGCCGCTGGCCTGCGCGATCCCGACATTGCCTACGATGCCGCGATTCACCATGCAGCGCCGGCCCTCGTCGAGCATCGCCGCGTTAATGTCCGTCATCACGACGAAACCGTCGGCGCCGACCTGACGGCTCATGCCGGCGGCCAGGTCGCCGGTGCCGCACGCGACGTCGAGCGCGCAATCTCCGGGCCGCAGCCCGGTGCGCTCCAGCGTGAATCGCTTCCACAAGCGATGCAGCCCGCCGGACATCAGGTCGTTCATCAGGTCGTATTTCGATGCGACGGAATCGAACACGCCGCGGACGCGGCCCGCCTTCTCGCCGGCGGCCACCTTTTCAAAGCCGAAGTGCGTCGTGTTGTCAGCGGGCCCGTTCATTAACCCTAGTATAGGAACAAATTCAGAGAATGTACCGGCTAAGGTCCTCGTCGCGGACGAGTTCGTCGAGATGCTCGTCGACGTATGCCGCATCGACGCGCAGTGAGTCGCCGGAACGATCGGCCGCATCGAAGGACACGGCCTCGAGCAGACGTTCCAGCACCGTGTGCAGCCTGCGCGCTCCGATGTTCTCGTTTTGCTCGTTGACCTGGAACGCGATCTCGGCGGCGCGCCTGACGCCGGACTCGTCGAAACTCAGCGCGACGCCCTCGGTCGCCATCAGCGCCTCGTATTGCTCGGTCAGCGAAGCGTCAGGCTCCGTCAGGATGCGCGTAAAGTCTTCGGTAGTCAGCGCGCTGAGTTCGACCCGGATCGGGAAGCGCCCCTGCAGTTCGGGGATCAGGTCCGAAGGCTTCGCCGTATGGAATGCGCCGGAGGCGATGAACAGGATGTGATCCGTCTTCACCATGCCGTATTTCGTATTCACCGTGCAGCCTTCGACCAGCGGCAGCAGGTCGCGCTGCACGCCCTCGCGGGACACGTCGGCGCCGGTCGCATCCGAGCGCCGCGCGACCTTGTCGAGTTCGTCGACGAACACGATGCCGTTTTCCTCGACGTTCTTCAGCGCCTGGATCTTGATCTCTTCCTCGTTGACGAGCTTGCCGGCCTCTTCCTCGGTCAGCAATTTGAATGCCTCCCGGATCTTCAGCTTGCGCGAACGCGTTCGCTGGCCGCCCATGTTCTGGAACATCCCCTGCAACTGGCTCGTCATCTCTTCCATGCCCGGCGGCGCCATGATCTCGACCCCGACCGCGGAGACTTCCAGGTCGAGCTCGACCTCCTTGTCGTCGAGCTTGCCCTCGCGCAACATCTTGCGAAATTTCTGCCGCGTCTCGGTGTTGCCGGCATCGCCGTCCGGGCCCTCCGGCATCGGCAGCAACGCATCGAGGATGCGGTCCTCGGCGGCGTCCTCGGCGCGATGACGCACCTTTTCCATTTCGGTCTCGCGCGTGAGCTTGACGCCGATGTCGGCGAGGTCGCGAACAATGCTGTCGACTTCCCTGCCGACGTAGCCGACCTCGGTGAACTTCGTGGCCTCGACCTTGATGAACGGCGCCTTCGCCAGGTTCGCGAGCCGCCGCGCAATCTCGGTCTTGCCGACGCCGGTGGGACCCATCATCAGGATGTTCTTCGGCGTAATCTCGTTCCGCAGCGACTCGTCGACCTGCATGCGCCGCCAACGATTGCGTAACGCGATCGCGACGGCACGCTTTGCCGAATCCTGGCCGATGATGTGCTTGTCCAGCTCCTGGACGATCTCGCGGGGGGTCATCTGGCTCATTACGATTTCTCCGCCGACAGCGTCTCGACGACCAGATTCGAATTGGTATAGACGCAGATCGACGCGGCGATCTCCAGCGCCTTGCGCACGATCGACTCGGCGTCGAGCTCGGTGTTCTCCAGCAGCGCCCGCGCGGCGGACTGGGCGAACGAGCCGCCGGAGCCGATCGCCATCAGGTCGTCTTCGGGCTCGATCACGTCGCCGTTGCCGGAGATGATCAGCGACGCCTCGTGGTCGGCGACGCAGAGCAGCGCCTCGAGCCGCCGCAGCCGGCGGTCGGTGCGCCAGTCTTTCGCGAGTTCGATCGCGGCGCGCGTCAGGTGGCCGTATTGCTCGAGCTTGCCCTCGAACAGCTCGAACAGCGTAAACGCATCGGCCGTGCCGCCGGCGAACCCGGCGATGACGCGGCCGTCGGCCAGCAGCCGGACCTTGCGCGCATTGCCCTTCATGATCGTGTTGCCCATGCTGACCTGGCCGTCGCCGCCGACGGCGACGACGCCGTCGCGCCGGATCGACACGATAGTCGTGCCTCTGAACTGGTCCATTTTCGACTGTCCTTAGTAAACAGGTGAGCCGCCGGCGAGGCCGGTGCCGCGACAGGGGACGGAAGAGCCCTTGCCGAGACTGTAGCCGTCATCGGCGCCTCCCCGCGAAACTACGGGGAAGACTCTACGGCGTGTCTCGGCAAGGGCTCTTC
>JBPCXI010000229.1:0-2522 GCA_051008895.1 Gammaproteobacteria bacterium
TGCTGGCGGGACGGCCGAATGCCGGCAAGTCGAGCCTGCTGAATGCGCTGACGGGTTTCGATGC
This sequence comes from Gammaproteobacteria bacterium, assembly GCA_051008895.1. Taxonomy (GTDB): domain Bacteria; phylum Pseudomonadota; class Gammaproteobacteria; order Steroidobacterales; genus SMWD01. The sequence goes on from JBPCXI010000229.1 coordinate 65, forward strand.
GGCGATCGTCACCGAGGTGCCGGGCACGACGCGCGACCTGGTGCGCGAGCATATCGACATCGATGGCCTGCCGGTGCACCTCGTCGACACCGCGGGCCTGCGCGGCGGCGACGGCGTCGTGGAACGAGAGGGCGTACGCCGTGCGCGCGAGCAGTTCGGCACGGCCGACCACGCACTCGTCGTCGTCGACGCGAGCGCGAACGATGATGTAGCGACACTCGTTGCTGAACTGCCGGAACATTTGCAGTACACGGTCGTGCGCAACAAGAGTGATCTGACCGGGGAGGCCGCGGGCGACGACGATGCCGGCACGATCGCGGTTTCGGCGCTGACCGGCGCGGGCATCGACGCGTTGCGCGAACACATCAAGCGCAGCGTGGGGTTCGAATCCGAGGGAGAGGGCACGATCACCGCTCGGCTGCGACACGTCGATCGCCTGCGTGTCGCGCGCTCACACTTCGATGCTGCCCGAGAGCAGTTACTCGAGCACAAGGCCGGCGAGCTGATGGCCGACGATTTGCTGCAGGCGCAGAATGCGCTTGCGGAAATCACCGGCGAGTTTACGAGTGACGACCTGCTCGGCGAGATTTTCGGCAACTTCTGTATCGGTAAGTAGTCCGATCGCCGGCGCGGCGAGTCACGCGTAGTTGTCGACCAGCGTGCCTTTGCGGCCGAGCGCCGAGTTCAGCGATAGCAATGCGCCCTGCGCCGCGCCGCCGATCACCTGCAGCAGACCGGCGCCGCCGCCGCTAAGCTGGCGCTGCACATCGGCACCCCGCCGGCGCAGGCCGCGAATCAACTCGCCCCGGTCGACGACGCCGAAGTCGATGTAACGCTCGCCGATACGCTCAACGTTGACGTTGATGCCGAAAATATTCGCTTCGCCGTCGGTCCCGAGCCCGGGGATGTTTGCCAGCGATGCCTTGAGCTGATTGCGGAGCGCCGCGACTTGCCGATTCTCTGCGCCGACCGCCTTTGTTTCTCGAAAGAAGTCGTTTAGCGCGGAGAACGATGTCTCGACCGCATCCGCGATGCGTTGCGCGCGGCCGGCCGAATAGCCGCGCCCGCGCCCGCCCGGCTCGATGCGGCCCTCGGCGATTTCGAGCGCCGCGAACAGGCCGGTGCCGTTTGACTCAACGAGAAGATCCTCGGCTGGCGAAGTGCGATTTATCTCGATCCGCCGGGTCACCGGGTCGAATGTTGCAACTACTGCAGCCGGCGCCGCGTTGATGCGGTCGACGACATCGGTGAGCGTATCGGTCCGTGGATCGACCGAAATTGGCGTCGAGTTGATCAGGAAGTCGCCCCCAGTCACTTCGGCGAATTGCGCGACGGCGTCGAGTGGCCGCTCGGTATCCGGGTCGACGCCCGGCACGACGGTCGCTGTGTCCAACTTCGTGGCCAGCACGAAGTTGGAGTCGTCGCCGGCGATCGCAATTGTCGGCGCGGATCCGGCGGTGTTCTGCACGAACTCGATGCGCTCGGTCGCGGGATTGAAGGTCGCGGTGACGCCCGCCGCCGACTGGTTGATCGCGTTCACGACGTCGGTCAGGCTCCCCGCCGCACTCACGTTGATTGATGTGCCGTTTACCTGGAGCGATCCGTCGGCGATGGACGGCATGCCGAACTCGAGGTTCGGGTTGTCGTTGCCGCTGCCGTTCAGCGGCTTGCCGACGTCGACGACGCTGCCGACGCTGTCGTAGATCTGGATCGACGTGGTGTCGAAGCGCACGAAATTGCCGGTGCCCGCGGTTAAGAACAACCCGTTGCGCAGGTCGTACTGCCGGTCCAGCGCGTGGTTCTCCCTGATCGTAAAGGTCCGGATGATGTTGCCCAGCGGGTCGCGGACGCGGATGCGCGGCCGGTCGATGCTGCCGCGCACGCCCCCCCGACGCACCTCGAACGACAGCGCGCCGCTGCCGTCGCTGCCGTCGTAGATGCCGCCGATGGTCAGCAGCGAGGTCGATGCGCCGCTCCAGGCGGGGACGAACGGCGCGAACGACGTCGGCGTCGCGTTGATCTCCGCCACGGACTCGAGGCGCGCAGCGCTCGACGTGAGATCGAGTTGCAGGTCGCGGGCCGAGCTCGCCGAGGGCAGGCCGTTCGTCACGGTGCGCCGGCCGGTAAGGACCCGGTCGACCTCGGCGAAAGACTCGAGCACGCGGAGTAACTTGCGCCGCGCCGCGAGCAGGTCCCCGGTGCTCGACTGCGTTGCGTCGCGGCGGGCGACGACCGGCAGAACAGACCTTTCTGCAGGTCGTGCACGCACGAAGCTGCCGATGTTCTGCAGCAGAGGTCCGATTTCCACGATGTGTTACTGGTGCTGCCGGGAACCGGCAGGTCGCCGTCAGCCCTGCGGGCCGCGCAGACGAATCACGTCGGCGTCGAACGACTCGGTCGCGCCGCGGGTCACGACGCAGTTGCCGCCGCTGCCTTGCGCTTCGCACAGCGCGCCGTG
>JBPCXI010000230.1:0-4587 GCA_051008895.1 Gammaproteobacteria bacterium
ATCCCTGGCGGCTGGATGATGAAGCGTTGATGTACCCGTTCTACGAGAAAGCGGTGAACGCAGGCATCAATACGATATGCATCCACAAGGGCTTGCTGCCGCTGGACTACGAGAAGTCGATGCCGGATATCTGGGAGTACGCGAAAGTCGATGATCTTCCGAAGGTGGCGAAGGACTGGCCGAACATCAATTTCGTTATTTACCACGCGGCGTTTCGGCCGTTTCTCGAAGCACCGGATGTCGCTGCAGAAGAATTCGAACGCACGGGCTATATTCAGTGGGCCAGTGATCTGGCGGCCATCCCGGAGAAGTACGGTGTCGACAACGTGTATGCCGAGGTCGGCACGTCGTTTGCCAATTGTGCGGTGACCAATCCGCGCCTGGCGGCCGGTCTAATGGGTACGCTTATCAAAGGTATGGGCGTCGACAAAGTGATATGGGGCACAGATTCGGTGTGGTATGGCTCGCCGCAATGGCAGATCGAAGCGTTGCGGCGACTGGAGATTCCGGAAGACATGCAGAAGAAACATGGCTTCGCACCCCTGGGCGCGGCCGACGGTGCAGAAAAGAACGCCATCTTCGGCCAGAACGCGGCGCCACTCTACAAGCTCGACGCCAGCCTGGTCGCCGAGCCCATTCCAGCCGACGCTGTCGAACGCATGAAGGCCGACTACCAGGCGAGCGGCATAGGCCGCAGCAACGTCGCCTATGGCTACGTCGCAAAGGCTGGATGAATGGGGTCAGAGTAAGATGAATGGGGTCAGAGTAAAAACTTCGCGAGCGACATTTTTACTCTGACCCCATTCATCGGCACCGCGATTACACTCCAGGGTCAGGCAATTTCCAGCCGGAACTCGACCGGCAGTGACCTCGACACGATGTCGTAGACCGGCGAGAACAGCGCGCATTCAGTGAGCGTCTCGACGTCCGCGTCGCTGTCCACCGTCAGCGTGACACGCACGTGGTGGAAGCCTTTGCGCACATTGTCTGACATGCCGAGCAGCCCGCGCACGTCCATGTCGCCCTCGATACGCGAGCTGACGCCGGCGATCGCGATGCCGCGCACGGCCGCGTGATAGACCAGCGTGCCGGTCATGCAGCTGACGAGTGCATGCAGCACGTACTCCATAGAGTTGGGCGCGCTGTCGTTGCCGGCGACCAGCAGTGGTTCGTCGGCATCCAGGCTGAACGGCCGGGTGCGGGTGTCGTCCTCGCGGGCGCCGGCAAAGAAATCCTTGATCTCGCTGCGGTTGAGCCCGCCGTCGATCCAGCGGTTGCGGGCACGGAACTGAAATTGCCCGAAGCCGGAATCGGTGCTGATCGCGTCGATGACGGTATGGATCTGATCGACGTTGACGCCGTTGACCACGTTCGCCTGTGTTGCAGTTGCCGTTTTCGTGTTCATCGTAGTTCTCCCGGTAGCTGATTGCGGCCGCTGATTCGACCGTGCCGAAAGCGTAGGAAAACCACCGGGTGCGGCGATACTGCGGGAAGTGTAGTATCTAACTACAGAAAATGTAGTATTTGCACGACCCCAACCCCGGCATGATCGACGCATGAAAGATCGGCCCATGAAAGAACGGTAAGGTGATGACTGATTACGGCCAGTTTTGCCCGGTCGCCAAAGCCACCGAAATCGTCGGTGAGCGCTGGACGTTGCTGATCCTGCGCGAACTGCTGCTCGGCACCCGCCGCTTCAACGAATTCCAGCGGGCGCTGTCGCGCATCTCGCCCACGTTGCTCAACGCGCGGCTCAAGTCGCTCGAGGAACGCGGCATCGTCATCAAGAAAAAGATCCCGCGGCAGAAGGGTTACGAGTATCGGCTGACGGCGTCCGGCAAGGAACTGGCGCCGCTGGTCGAAACGCTGGCGATCTGGGGCATGCGTTGGGCACGTGGGCAGATGACGGACGAGGAACTGGACGTCGAGTTCCTGATGTGGGAGCTGCAACGCCGACTACAGACGCAGCATCTGCCCGCGGGTGACACGGTCATCTGTTTTACGTTCACCGACCTGGAAAGATTCCGCCACTGGTGGCTGGTCGTCCGCGACGATGAAGTCGACCTGTGTACCCGCGAGCCCGGCCAGGACGTCGATATCTACATCAGCTCGACCGTGCGCACCCTGGCCGAAGTTTGGCGCGGCGACGTCGCGTTGCGCCGCGCGCGACAGGACGGGCGCATCAAGACCCACGGCGTGCGGTTACTGGAGCGAACGCTGCCGAAGTGGCTGGGTTTGTGTTTGTATAAAGATGTGCAGCCGGTGGTTGGAACGGCGTCTGTCGACGTGGTGTCAGACACCAAGTATTAAATGCGTTCTAAAGTTCGCGAAACTGGCCAAAGTGTCCGGATTCAGCTTGATCTTCGACTTGATGGCGGTGTTAGGATTTCTACATGGCCGACAAAGTAGACGATCTGTATGAGGAATTGATGATGCTCAGCGAGCAAGAGCGGGGGAGGCTGCGAGAGTTGCTGGAGCAGACATCAGCCGGCGATTTCGCAAGCCTGGAGATCAGGCAGGCCTGGATCGATCTGGCCGATCGCGTATCGCGGGCCGTGCATGAGGGGCGGGAACGAACGTATCCCGCCGATGAGGTGATGCGCGAGCTGCGCGACGTCGTCGCGGAGTGAAAGTCGAGTACGCGGAGACGGCCCGCCGGCAGCTCCGCATTATTACGAACGAATACGCGCATGAGCGATACGATCTCGGCGTCGACTTCTTGTCATCGGTTGATCAAGCTGTGGCGCGATCGCGTCGAGGAGCCCGCGTCAATCTACGAGGTGCCGCGCGCGGCCTGAGCCGCCCGCCTTGATCCCAGCCGACGCCCGCCGTATAGTCACGCGCTGACTAGTCAGGCTGGGAATAATGATCAACAAGAAGCTCCTCCTGCTGGGCCTGCTCCGGGGCCAGACGCTGCACGGTTACGGGCTCGTCGAGTACATGAGCACGCACGAGACCGGCGGCGCGGCCATCGGTAAGTCGAATGCCTACCGATTGCTCAAGGTGCTCGAGGCCGACGGGCTGATTCGTTCGACGACCGAGCGCGACGGCAACCGGCCCGAGCGGCACGTCTACAAAATCACGGCCGCGGGCGAGCGGCTGTTTTGCGAAGAATTGCTCGCCGGCCTGGCCGAGGATGCGTCGGCCGATCAGCCCGGAATCGCGCTGCTGAACTACCTGCACGATGTCGATCCGGGTGCGGCGGCCGAGCAGCTCGAAAAACGGCGCGCTCGGATCGCGCGGCGCCACGCACAACTGGAAGAGATGCCCGACGACATGCGCCGTTTGCATCCGGCGATGGACCTGAGCCTGCGACACGCCGAAGTGGAGTTGCATTGGCTGGACGATAAACTCGATGAACTGCGCCAACAGGCGACAGAAAAAGTGAATCAACAAGCATGAAGAAGATTTTCAATAGCCACAGGAAGTGGCTGCTGCCGGTGTCGGTGTTGGTCGTCGCGTACGGCATCGCGACCGTCATCCGCAACGCCGGGCCCGAGATCGAGGTGGTCACACCCGAACCCCAGCCGCTCGCCGTGCGCGTGATGACCGTGCAACCGGAAACCGTCAATCTCACGGTGGCCAGCCAGGGGGAGGTCGCCGCCGAGTACACGATCGACTTCGTTAGCGAGTTGCAGGGCAATATCACCGGCGTGGCACCGGCGTTCGTCAACGGCGGCTACTTCAAGGCCGGCGACGTGCTGGTCGAGATCGACGCCACCGATTACAAACTGGCGCGCGTGCGCGCGGAAGCGAACGTGGCCGAACAGTTGGAGTCGCTGGAAGTCGAGAAATCCGAGGCTGTGCTCGCGGCCGAGGGATTGTTCCCGTTGCGCGAGGCCCAGGTGGCTTCCGCGGAGGCCCGGGTCCGCTCGGCGCGTGCCGAACTGGCGCAGGCTGACGCCGATCTGAAACGCACGCGGATTCGTGCGCCCTTCGACGGTCGGGTGTTGTTCACGCAGGTCGATCTCGGCCAGTACGTCGCCAAGGGTCAGGCGCTCGGTCGCCTGTACTCGACCGGCATCGCAGAGATCCGGCTGCCGCTGACGGATCAACAATTGCGTTATCTCGATCTGCCATTCGGCGCGCGCCCGTCCGACGACCTGCCTGACACCCAGGTCACGCTGCGTGCCACGGTCGGGGGGCAGCCGGCCGAGTGGCGCGGCCGATTGCAGCGCATGGAAGGCGCGGTCGATCCGGATAACCGCGTCTGGTATGCGGTGGCGCGGGTCGAGGACCCGTACGGCCTGACCCATCCCGAGCAAACCACGCCGCTGGCCGTGGGCTTGTTTGTCGAAGCCGAAATCGCCGGGCGCACGGTCGATGAAGTTTATCGCCTGCCGCGCGAGGCTCTGCGCGAACGCAATGCCGTGTTGATCGCCGATGCCGAGAACCGGCTGCGCCGGCGCGAGGTTGAAGTGTTGCGCACCGATTTCGAGTCCGCATTGATCGACGGCGGGCTGCAGCCCGGTGAGCGCGTGTGTATCTCGCCTATCGAGGCGTTTGTTGATGGCCTGCTCGTCGAAATCGCACACGACGCGCGGACTGCCGATCAGCTCGCACTCACCGAAGCCGCGCGACCGGAAC
>JBPCXI010000231.1:0-52884 GCA_051008895.1 Gammaproteobacteria bacterium
CCGGCTCCGGGCGCGCGCGCAGGCCGCGGCGAGGCCGCGGCCCCAAGCGCGGCGGCGCCCGTCGCCAGCTCGGGGCTTGCCAGTGGCAGCGCTGTCGCCGCCGAGGTCAAGAGTTGCTACCTGTCGCAGTCTGGATCATCACCCGGATAGCTGCAGGTTTCGTGCCAATCCGACGTGGCAGGCTCGTGTCTAATGCTTGCCGACGTACTGCAGAAGTCCGATCTGATCCAGCGCCGCCTGCTCGCGTCGGTCACCCGCTGCCCGTTCCTGCTCGGCGGCGCGTTCCCCGAACCGCTTGATCGCCATCGACCGTGAGCGCACGTCGCCCCATTCTTCCATGACCTGCTCGAGCTGGTCGCAGAGTCTTTCGACGAGATCCTGCTGATGTCGGACACAGACCTGCAGCCGTTCGACGAACTGCCGGCGGCTTCGCACGATCGAAATATCGACGGCGTCGCTCTCGGCCGCCGCGAGTTGACGATACTCGTCCAGGTAATTCGTCAGCTGCTCGAGCCGTCTTTCTTCTGCCTGCAGATTGAAAAGCCGTTCGGATACTTTCTGCGTAAACAGGTTTTCTTCGCGGGCGGCGATGTCGTGCACGGCTTTGATGCGTTTCGCTCGACTCATGAGTCAGTCCTTTATGGTGTGATTTCGTGTTCGGTCGCGTCGGTTATTTCCGGTGCCGCGACGACGGGCGGGCTGCTCCGAATAACCGTATCGAGTTGCGCGATGCTGTCGTCGATGCTGACCGGCTGGCGCAGGGATTGGCCGAGAAAGCTCTCGATTGCGGGCCAGAGCTGGACTGCCCGGTCGAGTTGCGCGTCGCCCCCCTGGCGGTAGGCGCCGACGGAGATCAGGTCGCGGTGGCGCTGGTAGTAGGAGTAAATCTTGCGGAATTCCTGTGCCGCTGACTGGTGCGCCGGCGACGTTATGCGCGGCATCGATCGGCTCACCGACTGTTCGACGTCGATCGGCGGGTAGATGCCGCTCTCGGCGATCTCCCGTGACAGCACGATGTGTCCGTCGAGCACGGCGCGCGCCGCGTCGACGATCGGATCTTGCTGATCGTCGCCTTCGGCCAGTACGGTATAAAAAGCGGTGATCGAGCCGCCGCCGGCCGTGCCGGTGCCGGCGCGTTCCACGAGTTGCGGCAGTTTGGCGAACACCGACGGCGGATAACCTTTCGTCGCCGGCGGTTCGCCGATCGCCAGCCCGATCTCGCGCTGGGCCTGTGCGAACCGGGTCAGCGAGTCCATCAGCAGCAGTACGTGCTGTCCGCGATCACGGAAGTACTCGGCGATGCTCGTCGCGACCCATGCGCCGTGGATGCGCATCAGCGGAGAACTGTCCGCCGGCGTCGCGACGACGACGGATCGGGCAAGGCCTTCCTCGCCGAGGTTGTCCTCGACGAATTCCTTGACCTCGCGACCGCGTTCGCCGATCAGGCCCACGACGATGACGTCCGCATTCGTATTGCGCGTCATCATTGCGAGCAAGCTGCTCTTGCCGATACCGCTGCCCGCGAACAGGCCGAGACGCTGGCCGCGCCCCGCGGTGAACAGTGCGTTCATCGAGCGTACGCCCACATCGAGCGGCTGATTGATCGGTTGGCGTTCGAGCGGATTGATGGCCTGGCCCTGCAACGCGACGCGCTCGTCGCACAGGATTCTGCCCCGCCCGTCGAGTGGCGTACCGGCACCGTCGATTACGCGTCCGAGCAGTTCGTCGCCGACTGCGACTTGGCACACGCTGCGCGTAGGTCGCACGCGCGCGCGGGGCATCAGGCCGCGCAGCGATCCGGTCGGCATCAAAAACAGGTGTTCGCCGGAGAACCCGACGACTTCGGCCTCGACGTCGTCGCCGTCACCCGCCTGTATCAGGCAGCGGGCGCCGAGCGCCGCCTCGCAACCGATCGCTTCCATCGTCATCCCGGCGACACGCGCGAGTTGTCCTTCGACGATGACGCCGGGGTCTCGCACGCGTGCGCGGCGTTCGACGACGCGCCCGGACCAGCGCTCGCCGCGTTGATTGACGAATTCGACCAGCCGGGAATCAGACATTCGACGTCCTTTCGTCTTCGAACATTGTCGCGACGACATTTCCGAGCCGCGTTTCGATACGCGCGTCGATAACGGAGCTGCGGGTCTCTATCTCGCAGCCGCCGCGTTGCATGATCGGGTCTGCGGCGATTATCCACGGTTGCGATTCTTCTTCCTGCCGCAGGCACTCCCGTACGATGTCGGCGTCGTCGGGATGCAAGCGAACGACGATCTCCTCGGCAGATGCCGGCAATGCGGCAAGCCCCTCGCGAATCACGCCGACGATGTGGGTCGGGTCCAGGTGCATCTCGCGGCGCACCAGCTGTTGGGTGATCGCCTGAATCAGCGCGAGCAGTTCTTCCTCGATCCGGTGGTCGAGATTCGTGAACGGTCGGGTCAGTGCGTCGAGCACGGTTTCGAGCGTGCCCGCGCGTCGCTCGATGTCCGCGGTTGCGGCTGCGATACCCGCTGATCGGCCGGCTTCGAATCCGCGCGCCTCGGCCTCGCGCTCGAGTTTCTCGAGTTCCGCCTCCGAGCCGCGTGGCGGCGCGCAGACGACGTCCGGCGCGGTCCAGGTCGAAAGTTCTGCCAGTGCGTTGTCGCCACGTATGAGTCTAGATGAAGTCATCGGAACCCGTTCCCAGTTGCAGCGTACCTTCGTCCGACATGCGTCGCGCGATGCTGACGATTTCCTTCTGCGCTTCCTCGACTTCGCTGACGCGAACCGGGCCTTTCGCTTCGAGGTCATCCTGCAGCAGCTCGGCAGCGCGCTTGGACATGTTGCCGAACACCTTACTCTTCAACGCTTCTTCAGCTCCCTTGAGCGCCATGACCAGCGATTCCGACGTCACTTCGCGAAGCAGCGCTTGCATGCCGCGATCGTCGAGCGTGCGCAGGTTCTCGAACACGATCATGTTTTCCTGTATCTCTTCGGACAGATCCGCATCGCGTTCGTCGAGGTCTTCGAGAATCTTCTTGCCCGAGTCCTTGTTGCTCGCATTCAGTATTTCCGCCGCTGCGCGCACGCCGCCGATCGCCTGCACTTTATATCCCGTGCTCGTCGACGAGCGCTCCCTCAGTACCTCGTCGAGTTCTTCGATCGCGTGTTGCGGTACTTCCTCGAGCTTGGCGATGCGGCCGATGATGTCGGCGGACACGCGCGTCGGCAGCTGCGAAATGATTTCGGCCGACTTCTTCGTTTCGAGGCCTGCCAGCACGATCGCCATGACCTGCGGATGCTCCTGCCTGATCAGCTCCGCGACCTGCTTCGATTCCATTAATTGCAGGGAGTCGAGCCCGGTCGGCGCATCGCCGGCCAGTGATTCGAGCAGCGTATTGGCCTGATCCTCACCAAGCGAGCCGGACAGCAGGCGTTTCAGAAACTGCGGCGAGCGACCGGACAGCGGCGCCTCGGATTCGACGATATGCGTGAAGTAGCTGAGCACCTCGTCCGCTTCCTCGCGGCTGACTTTCTCGAGGCCCGCCATCGCCTGGCCGATCTTCTGCACCTGCGCGACTGGCATGTGCTTTAGCACCTCTGTCGCTTCGCGTTCCTCGAGCGACATCAGGAATATCGCCGCACGATCGCTGCCATTCAGGTCTTGCACGTTAATCATCTTCGTATTCCCGTCAGCTGTCTTCGGATACCCATTGCCTGACGACCAGCGCTACCCGTTCCGGGTTTTTGTCCGCAAGCTGCCTGGCGATGCTCACCTTGTCGTCGAAACTCAGCGGGCCCATCGCGGTTTCGGTCATCGCCGGAGCCGCTGCTGGCGTTGTCAGGCCCTTACTCAGCGACGCGACGATCGGTCGGACGACGCGAAAGCCGATGAACAGAATCAGCAGCCCGCCGACGACGCTCTTCAGCATGTCGCGCATGCCCGGTCGATCGAGCAGGCCAGGGCCTTCCATCTCCGGCGCTTCGGGCGGCGCGAGGAACGAGACGTTGCTGATATTCAGCGTGTCGCCGCGTTCTTCGCTAAAACCAATAGCACCCTGAACCAGCTCGCGGACCCGGGTCAGTTCTTCGTCGCTGAGGGGCTCAGTCGTGGCTTCGCCTTCCTCATTGACCGACGGTTTGTGGTCAACGACGACCGCGATCGACAGCCTGTCGATTTCGGCGGACGGCCGCTGCGTATGGCTCAGTGTCCGGTCGATTTCGAAATTGCGTGTTTGTTTCGACGATGTCGACGTGGGTCCGGTCGATTCCGTGCCGGTCTGTTCGCCGCCGTTGGCTGCGCCGTCGGCCGGTGGCTGATTACTCAGCGCGCCGGGCACGCCACCCGCGGCGCCACCGCCGCTTACGCTGCCGCTCGCGAACTGGGCGCCTTCCGTGCGGTCCGACGCCACCTGCTCACTGCGTATGACCGGCGTCGCCGGATCAAACTGCTCGCGTGTTTCCTCGCGCCGCGTGAAGTCGACCTTTGCGGTCACGGTCGCGCGGATTCTTTCGGGGCCGAGGAACGGCGTCAGGATGTTGATGATGCGCTCGGAGTAGGTTTGTTCGAGTCGTTGTACGTACTCGAATTGGTCCGTCGTCATCGCCATCGCGGTGTCGTCACCCGGCGACTTCAGCAGGCGCCCGTGCTGGTCGACGACGGTCACCGCGCCGGCCCCGAGTTCCGGCACGCTGGACGCGACGAGATTGATGATTGACGAGATCTGGGGTTTCTCGAGGGTGCGGCCCTGGAAGAGATAGACGAGTACTGACGCGCTTGGCTGCTTGCGCTTGCGCAGGAATACGGTGCCCTTCGGCAACGCGAGGTGTACCCGCGCGCTCTGAACCGGCCTCAGTTTGCTGATCGTCTTTGCCAGCTCAGTTTCGAGCGCATGGTGATAGCGGGCGTTCTCCATGAACTGGCTCGTCGAGAACCCGTTGTCGCCTTCGAGAATTTCGAGACCGAAGCCGCCGCCGCGGGGCAGACCCTGGGCTGCGAGCTTCAGTCGCGCATCGTGAAGGCGGTCGTCCGCGACCAGCAGCGAGCCGGATTTCGGGTCGAGCCGGTACGGAATTTCCGCGCTGCTCAGCGCGTCGACGATCTCGCTGGCCTCCTGGTCGGAAACGCTGGCATACAGGAGCGAGTAGGCTGGCTCGCTGGCCCAGAATGCGGCCGTCACGCCGACGGTGATGCTGATCGCAAGCCCGACCAGCATCAGCAGCTGGCTCAGGCCCGGAACCTTGTTCATCACGGCGAGTGGTCCTAGTTCTGTGTCTGCCATCGTTAGTCCTTCTGCTATCCGTTTACGCTTGTGTTATTGCCGGGAGAGTTGCCGCGTCAGCAGGCTCAGATCGGCATGTTCATCACTTCGCGGTACGCTTCGATGAGCCGATTGCGGACCTCGGTCATCGCCTTGAACGACACGTTCGCTTTTTGCGTCTCGACCATCACTTCTGCCAGGCTGCGACTGTTGTCACCGGTCAGGAAGCCGTCGACCGCGCGACTTGCGGCGCTCTGCGTGTCGTTAACGCTGTCGATCGCGCCGCGCAGAACGTTGCTGAACTTCACGTCGTCTACCGCCTTCGCGTCGGCATTGGCCGGCGTCGCAACAGCGTTAGAGGGCGTATTGATTTCGCTGGCGAGGGCGCGCATCTGCGACACCACCCGATTGATTTCCATGTCACTCATCGTTCTTCGTCCTAGCTTGCCGCGGGCTGTTGATGCATCGATTTGTAGCGGGCAGGCACGTCGAAGCCGGCGTCGCGCAGGCGCGCGATCTTGTACCGCAACGTGCGCGGACTGATGCCGAGTATCTCGGCCGCCTTGCCGCGATTTCCGGCCCCGCGTTCCAGGGCGTCGAGGATCAGCCGGCCTTCGATCGATTGCATATTCGACCGCAGCCGGTGGTCGTCCGAATCCCGATGATCCGATTGGCGATCTTCAGCTGGGGCCTGCTCTGCCGGATTCGTCGTCGTGTCCCGCAATTGCAGATCGCGGGTCCTGATGCGTTGTCCGCTGCAGAGGATCGCCGCGCGTTGCACGACGTTTTGCAGCTGCCGCACATTGCCCGGCCAGTTGTGCGTCAGCAGGGCCTCCTCGCTGTCGTCCGTGAGCCCGGCGGCCGGCTGATCGGGCCCGTTCGCCCGGCTCGCAAAGTGGCGGGCGAGGGGCACGATGTCCTGGCGACGTTCCCGTAACGGCGGTATATCGATCGGAAACACGCTGAGACGGTAGAACAGGTCTTCCCGGAAGCCGCCGGCCTCCACGTCCGCGAGCAGATCACGGTTCGTCGTCGCGACGATGCGGACGTCGAGTGGAATGCTCGACTTGCCGCCGATACGCTCGACCTCCTTTTCCTGCAGCACGCGAAGCAGTTTCGCCTGCAGGTCCTTGTCCATTTCGCTGATCTCGTCGAGCAACAACGTGCCGCCCTGGGCTTGCTCGAATTTACCGGCGCGCGCTTCGTGTGCACCGGTGAAAGCGCCTTTCTCATGGCCGAACAGCACAGCCTCGAGCATGTTCTCCGGGATCGCGGCGCAATTAATCGCGATGAACGGTCCGGTGGAGCGCCTCGATTCGTCGTGAATGTACCGCGCCACCACTTCCTTGCCGGTGCCGCTTTCGCCGTTCAGCAGCACGGTGATGTCGCGAGTCGCGACCTTACGTGCGAGCTCGAGCGCCTGGATCGTGCGCGGATCCTCGGCAATGATCTCGCCGTCTGCTGCGGCCGGGCGCGGGATGATGCATTGCAGTTTTTCGAGCAACCTCTGCGCTGAAAACGGCTTGACGAGATAATCGCTGGCGCCCTCCAGCATTGCCTGCACGGCGTGCTCGATCGTGCCGTGTGCCGTCATCAGCAAGACCGGCAGCTGCGGCTGCTCGTTGCGGATTCGGCACAACAGGTCGTAACCATTCATGGGCGCCATCTGAAAGTCGGTAACGACGGCGATGACGGCATTGTCGCGCAGCACTTCCAGTGCCGACGTGCCGTCTTCTGCTGTCAGGACGCGGTAGTTCGCGAGCCGCAGCGTTTCCGCCAGCGCCTCGCGCAGCGGTGCGTCGTCTTCGACGAGCAGAATCAGGTGTTGAGTCATAGCGCAGCTTCCTCCTGCTGGATGTATTGCAACCTTTGCGGCATGCGTGCCTGTTCCGCGCTGACGGGAAGCCGCAGCACGAACGTCGCGCCGGGCGCTGCGGACGGATCCAGCACGAGGCTGCCGCCGTGAGCTTCCGCGACCGAGCGCGCGACGGCCAGGCCGAGCCCGGTACCGTCGGGTCGCGAGGTGTAGAACGGTTCGAAGATGCGATCGCGGCTGGCGTTCTGCACGCCGGGGCCGTTATCGCCGACGCGCATCTCGACTTCGTTGTGACGAATCGTCGCGTCGATCGTGATTCGGGCGTCGGCGCCCGCGTGGTGCAGCCCGTTGGTCGCCAGGTTCATTACGGCGCCGGCGACGGCTTCGCAGTTGCCCACTACCGTGGCGTTCGCGTCCGGGCGGCCGATGATGATGTTCTGCCCGCGGCTGACGAGCGGCCGTAAAGCATTATCGATCGAGTCGATCAGCTCGTCGACCGAGAACGAGGCTTCGTCGTAGCGTGCGCCGCGGGCGAAATGCAGCATGTCGCCGATCAGTTGTTCGAGGTTCTGCAGGCACTGGGTAGCGTTTTCCAGCAGCGCATCCTTATGCTCTGCAGAAACGCCGGCCGATGCGGCGTTCGTGGTGTATAGCAGTGCCGCCGACAGCGGCGTGCGAATCTGATGGGCCAGTGCGGCAGCCATCTCGCCCATTGCCGTCAGGCGCTTCTGCCGGGCGAGAATGTCCTGCACTTTGCGGCGTTCGGTCACGTCGGTGAACAACAGAACGCGTCCCGGCCCAGGCAGGAGTTCCTTCTGCGCGAGACTAACCATGCGACCGTCGCTGAGCGCAAGATCGCCATGCGTGCAGGCTTCGCCATGAAACGCGCGCCGGCAAACCAGTGTCCATTCGACGTCCTGCAGCGGCGTGCCGAAAAAGTCGTTCGCGGCCGAGTTGATTTCCCGGATCACGCCGTCCTCGTCGAGCATCACGACGCCGCCGGGCAATGCTTCGAGCAGCGCCGTCAGACGCTGCGCGAGTTCGGCATTGCGTTCCGCTTCTGCTGCGCGTTCGCGATTGGCGACGCGCAATTGGGATTTGAGTTGCGTGACCTGTTGCTGCAGCTCGCGATACGACGATTGCAGGTCGTCGGAAACCTGGTTGAAGGTCTCGAATGCGTCCTTGAGTTCATCGAGCTGTGCATTGCGGTGAGTCGGTTGCATGGTCACGCCTTTACTTCGTGTCGAACGCTACGAAGCAAGTTGCGTGCCAGAATGGCAATGTATTGCCAAATCAGGCGGTTAAGTTGACCAGATGTTGCCGCTTCCGCCAAAGCGCCAATATTTTGTTATGTCAAGCCGGCGTTATGTCAGGTTTTTGGCGCGTCAGTCCCGGAGCTGTGCCGCGGTGTCCGGCTTTTTGTTCTGCCGGTAGCTGTGGAGCGCCCGTCGTGCGTTCCGCAACTTGTCGGTGCTGGCGAGCAGGTCGCGCTTGATGCGTCCGATCCCGGCCGTCGCGTCAGTGGTCCGGCGCAGTATGTCTTGCAGCGACTGCTGGTCGTGGGGGTCCAGCCCCGCGACCCCGGTGCCGTCGAGCAGCGCGACGAGCAAGCCGCGCCGTTCCGCGTCGGTTGCGGCCGCGGCCGCCCAGTCGCCGCTCTCGATTTGCCGTTCGACCTCGGCTGTCAGCTCGAGTATCCGGTCCATCGCACTCATGCGCGGCTTCCCTAGGCTTGCGGGGAAGCCGCCGGATCGGCCTCGGCAGTGGTGTCCGGCGGTATTTCGTCCCATGCCGACTTTATTTCGCTGAGCAGGCTCAGCACTTCGGTCAGGATCTCCGCGTCGTTCTTCATGTTCGCCTCAACGACGCGCCGCGCCATATAGTCGTACAGCGCCTCGAGATTGCCGGCGAGCGGGCCGCCTTTTTCATGATCCAGCGACGCGCGGAGCCCGTCGATGATGCCGATCGCGCGCTGCAAGGCCTCGCCTTTGCGCGCGACTTCGTTGCGCTCGATATGGCCACGCGCCATGTTGATGCGATCGATCGCGGCGCCCATCAGGTTGCCGGTGAGTTGCACGCGATTCTCGCCCGCAGCCGCGCCGTACGCGCCGACGCTGCGATAGTGATCGAGTCCGCCGCTCGCTGGTTGTTTCATCGTCGTTTCCTTGCCTCTAGAGCAGGCTCGCGCTGCCCAGTTGCTGGGTCAGGAAGCTGCTGGTCTGGTTCAGGCTGGCGACCAGCCGGTCCATTGCATTGAATTGCTCGGTGAGTCGGGCGCGCACGCTGTCCATTCGGACCTCGAGCTGGTCGCGCTGATCATTGATGCGGCCGAGTCGATCGTTCAGGGTTTGCTCGCGGGCATCGAAAGAGTTGCCGGTACCCAGCAAATTGCCGATCAGGTCGTCGAGTTTCACCGCGATCCCGACGTCCGGTCGCGCGAATAGCTGACCGACCTCGTCGAAATCAGCGGCCAGCGCCGCGGACAGCTTCTCGCTGTCCAGCGTCAGCGTACCGTTTGGCTCGGTCTGGATGCCGATGTCGGCGAGCGTCTTGTAGATCGCCGTCGCGTCGTCGAGCACACCATTGAGCTCTCGACGCACGGAAGTCTTGAGGCCGCGCACGATCGGATCGCCCAGCAGGGGCGCGGCGACGCCGGATTCCGCATCGAAGCTAGTGACCTCGCCGACCGTCGCGATCAGCGCGTTGTATGAGGATACGAACTCATTTACCGCGGTCTTCGCCGCCAGCTCGTCAAACTCGATATTGACCGGCACCGCGACGTCCGGGTTGTCCTGCAGCAGGTTCAGCGTAACGCCTTCGATCGCATCGGTGATCGTGTTCGAGCCGCTCGTGACCTTGATCCCGTCGATCAGGACCGACGCGTCTGCGGCGACCTGATCCTCGGTCAGCGGATTGCTGCCCGACTGGGGGTCGAACGTCAGCGCCGCGAGACCGCCGTCGCCGCCGCTCTGCGATATCGTGATCTGCTGATCGGCGCCGGTGTCTTGCGACGTTATGACGAGGAATGCGCCATCCGCCGCGTTGACGATCGTAGCGCGCACGCCCGGGTTGTTCGGGTCGTCGTTGATCGCCGAGCGAATGTCGGCGAGTGTATTCGCGGCGACGTCGATCTCGATCAGCGACGTCTGTCCGCCGACCGTAATCGACAGCGTGCCGTAACCGACGGGCGTTGCCGAGTCAGTAAAAGCCTGGGACGTGAGTTTGGCTACGCTGGCGAGATTTTGCACGTCGACGTCGAAAAAACCTGGGATCGCCTTGCTGGTGACTTCGGCGGTAAACGTTTCTTCGTCACCGACCGTGACCTTGCGTTTCTGGAAGTTGTCGAGGATGGACAGTACGTCGAGGCTGCCCTGGAACGAGGACAACGCGCTCTTCAGAGAACCGATGGCCGACAGCTCGGCGTTCGCCCGCGTTTCCTGCAGGTTCAGGCGATTACCGGTCGGGGCCCGTTCGGCCGCAACCAGCTGGTCGACTATCCCGGCGATGTCGAGGCCTGTTCCGAGGCCTGGAGCGCTCAACATTCGTTCGTACTCATCCTGATGGCGCGAGACTGTGTCGCGCCATGGTCATTGACGATGCCGTCATAAATTCATGTAACGGGATAAAAGCAAGATGCATGCCAGACCGGTGCGGCGTCGTCAGACGACGTCGTCGAACAGGCGGACGTTTGCATCGATCATCGATGCGATCGCCATCACTTCTTCCGGCGGAATCGCCCGTATCAGCTCGCCGGTGTTAGGGTCCATCACCTTGATGATCGTGCGCCCCGTGTCTTCCTGCACCGAGAATCGCAGCTCGCGGCTGGAGCCCTCGATGTACCGGCGAATCTGCTCGACCGCTGCCTCGACGTCCGGCATCTCGGGCGCCGGCGGCTTTTCTTCCGGCGGGGGCGGCAACACACTGCCGGGCGTGGCAACGGACTGCGTCTCGACCGGCACGTTCTGGCCGCTGCCGGGCAACGGCACCTCGGCGGTCTCGCGCGGCCGCGTCTGGGGCGCGGGCCTGGCCTGGTTGTTGACGGGTCCTACCGGCATTCCTGTTTCCAATAGTTATAGGGAGTCTAGCGATGTCTCCACTTGTTATATCGGCGGTTGCCGGAGCGGCCTTTAGGGGGTTTTCGACATAATCGCGCGGACTTACCTATGAACTGCGTCACAGTTTTTGACCACGGTTTTGGGAAACGTTATCGTGACAGAGCGTGTCGCCGGCCGATGTTTTTCCGGAATTTTCTTTTCCTCCCTGATGTACGGAAAAGATAATTCCGGAAAAAATCGGCTACCAACGTCAGGTCCTCGGTTACCCGATATCGCGCGCAAAAAAAAGCGGCCGGCTGATGCCGACCGCTTTTTTGCTCAGTGGAGAGCGCTCCGTTACCGGAGGAGACCCAGGATGGCCTGCGGGACGGCATTGGCCTGAGCCAGCACCGCAACGCCTGCCTGCTGCAGGATCTGCGCCTTCGTCAGAGCAGCGGTTTCGGCAGCGAAGTCCGCGTCCTGGATCCGGCTGCGGGCGGCCGAGAGATTCTCGGAGACCGTCTGCAGGTTCACGATCGTGGACTCGAAACGACTCTGGATACCGCCGAGCTGGCTGCGGAACGACGAGACACCGGTCAATGCTGCGTCCACGCGCTGGATAGCGGTGTTCGCGGTATCAACCGTGTTGACGTCGACCGTAGACAGCGTGACGTTGTCGACCGCGATGGACGTGCCGGTGAAACCGATGTCCGTCTGCGTGCCGCCGAGGGTGATGTTCTCGGAAGCGCTCAGCGTCAGCGTACCGCGTAGGATCGTATTCGTGCCCGCGTCGTCGCTCGGCTGAGCGAGACCCGTGCCCGAAACGGTGCCGCCGGTGCCGTCGGCGATGGTTTCCGCGACGTTGATGTTGCGGCCGTCAGCGGCGAGCAACGTAACCGTCGTGCCAGAGACGCTGGCTGAAACACCGGTCTGCGTCGAGAACAGGTTGACCTGTGCGACGACATCGGCAGCAGACAGCGACGTGCTGGCAGCGATGTTGTCGGTGCCGGCGTAGATGTCAGAGCCGTTGATCGTCAGGTTGTACGTCGACGAACCGCCAGCATCGCTCGAGACTGTCGCGAATGCGCCGGCCTGGCTGTTAATCGCCGTGGCCGTCAGGCCTGCAACGCCGGCAGCATTAATCGCCTGCAGTTTTGCATACGCGCTGTCGGTGGTCTGGCCTTGGCCGGTGCCGGCCGTCGTGGCGCCGATATCGACCGCTGTGCCCTGTCCGACTGCGACTGTTACAGAGCCGTCGGTCAGCGCATTGGCGGACACACCACCAGCCTGGTCGCTGGTTGCGGTCGCGATCTGGCCGATCTGGTCAGCTCGCACGCCAGTCGTCAGGTTGACGGCAATGGTTTCGCCGACGTTCGCGCCGACCTGGAACTGCGCCGAACCGAACGTACCGTCGAGCACCTTCTGGCCATTGAACGACGTCTGCGAAGCGATTCGGTTGACCTCTTCGATGCGCTGCTGAACCTCCTGGTTCAGGGCGGCACGGTCAGAAGCCGAGTTCGTCGCGTTCGCCGACTGCACAGCCAGCTCGCGGATGCGCTGCAGGTTATTGGTCAGCTCGTCGAGAGCCGACTCCGCCGTCTGCGCGAGCGAGATGCCGTCATTGGCGTTCCGAACGGCCTGGTTCAGGCCCCGGATCTGTGTGGTGAAACGAGTTGCGATCGCAAGTCCCGCGGCGTCGTCCTTGGCGCTGTTGATACGCAGTCCGGACGAGAGGCGCTGCAGGGATGTCGAAAGCATGCTGTCAGAACGCGAGAGGTTACGCTGAGCGTTCAGCGACATCACGTTTGTATTGACGATTGCAGGCATGGTGCCCTCCTAAATTTCCAAAAGAAGCCGCTCGGTACTGGTCCCGTCCTTGCGGTTTCTTCACCTCTGGTGAGTGCCTCACGTGGGACCTGTGTGGCTTTACATCAGTTTTATCGGCGGTTAACGGATGAGCTTGAGACAATCGCGTGTGACGCAGGTCTCATTTCGTCGATGGGCCGGGCGCTGAGGATTGCCTGCTGAATCATCGGTGCTCTTCTGGCAGACTGTCGGCCCAACAGCCTTCGACAGAGCGATTCCCGCCGAACCAGCCCTGAGACCGTTGAGCACAGTACGCAGAAAAATAGCGGGAACGCGGGCCGGGATCGTGACGGCCGTGGTGCTCGCCGCCCTGAGTCATCCGGTGGCGGAGGCGTCTTTCGAGGCCCAGAGAGTTCTGCTCGGCGAGGTGCCCGACGGCACGCCGGGTCTGGGCGGGGCTGTCCGGCCGTTTCGCGACGAATTCGGCGGCGACTTCCGGTCCTCGAGCATCGAACCGTTGTATCTCTATCAGGGCCGGTGGCTGTTTGTGGACGGGACTTCCGGCGGGGTCCACCTCGTCGACAACGACTGGTTCTATCTCGATTTGTACGGGCGCTTTCGGTTTACCAAACTGGCGCCTGAGGATATCAGCGGTATTCCGAGCGGCCTGCTGCAGCGTGATACGACGGTCGAGGCGGGATTCGCAACGGGTCTGCGGACAAGGCTGGGCGAGTTGCGGGCCGAGTGGGGGCGCGACGTGCTCGACCGGCACGACGGCCACAGCTGGGAGCTCACTTATCGCTATACGTTCGAGAACGGCAACCTCAAGTTCTCGCCTTTCGTGACGGCCTCGTTTCTCGACGCCAAGCTGGCCAATTACTACTACGGCGTCACCGAGGCCGAGTCCCTGGCAACCGGCCTGCCGGCATATGAGGTCGGCGCGACGACGAATCTCTCCATCGGCCTGAATTCGTACTGGCAGTTCAGCGAGCATATCTTTCTGTTCGCGAACGTCGGCGTTCAGGCGTTTAACGAAGACATCACCAACAGCCCGATCGTCAACGAGGATTTCGCGGCCGAACTATTCGTCGGCGGCGGCTATTTCTTTGGCCCTCTGCGAAATTCCAGTTTCGTAGAGCCCGAGCGCGCAGGCGAGTGGTCGTGGCGCATCAACTACGGTTATGCCGGCGACTCGAATATCGTGCCGGGACCGATGCAGGGCGAAATTTCGACGAGCGAGCTGGTCGACGGCAATATCGCCGGTTTCACGATGGGCAAGCTCATACAGCAGACGCGCTTCGCGGACATCTACGCCAAGTTCGCAATTTATCGTCATTCGGCCAAGCCCAAGGCCGGCCAGGAAGTGGTAGCGACCGAGCAAGATGATTTCTGGAGCTTTGCGCCCTACATCATGGGCATCGGCAAAGGCTATCTTCCATGGTCGGAGAAGGTCGCTTTTCGCTGGGGCTTCGGGATGGGCGCGTCGTATGCACAGCGCATTCCACTCGCCGAACAGATTAAGCAGGCCAACAAGGGCGAGACGTCGAATAGGCTGCTGACGTACCTCGAATGGACGGTGGACGTGCCGATCGACCGCATGATCAGGTCAAAGCTGGTCCGCAACTGTTTTTTTGGCTTCACCGTCGTGCACCGCTCGGGATTGTTTTCGTGGTCGCGGATCAACGACGATGTTCGTGGCGGATCCGACTATTACACGGTGCATCTCGAATGCCTGCGATAACAACGGGCGCCGAGGCCGGGTGCCAAGTCCCGGGACGATCGCGATCAGGGTAGCGTCGTCGTCGCTACAGCACGCGGAACAGTGACAGCTGCGACGTCTGCGCGAACACCTTCTGCGCGGCCTCCAGGCTGGTCAGCTGCTGCTGCAGCGTTGAGATCGCGCTGGCGAGGTCGACGTCCTGGATGCCGGACAGCGTCTGGCGCAGCTGGATGGTCAGCTCTTCGTTCGTGTCGCCCTGTTCGTCGATGACGGACAGGCGCGAACCGACGGCGCTGCGCACGTTCGATACGTTTTCGAGAGCGCGATCGAGATCGAGCAGCGTCGAATTGAGTTCGGTGCCCTGGCGCAGCGCATCGACGAAATTCTGGACCGTGTCGAACATGCTCTGATAGCGGCTCGGCTCGATATCAAACGTGTCGCCGGCCGCGGGGTCGCCCTCGATGACGATCGCGGCGCCGTTGAAATTGATCGTGTCACCCCGGGCGAACGCGCCGGATGCGATGATCCCGCCGCCGCCGTCCGTAACTTCGTACGCGTTGGGCGCCGTGAACGTGATCGTGTAGTTGTCGACAATCCACGCTGACGGATCGGTCACGGTCGGGTTTTGGTAATAGGCGGTGCCGGAGTTGCCCGCGCCGGGCTTGATCGAGTACGTCCCGTTGCCGTCGCGGATCGCGCCGAAGACTTCGGAGCCGGGGTGGCCTTCCGCGACGGTACGCCGATCGCCGATGCGCTCCAGTCGCACGCCGTCGTCGCCGTTGTACACGATGCTGCCGCCGGACTCCGAGAACGGCTGTGTCTTTACGCGGTTGCCGGCAAAGATGTAGCGACCTTCGCCGTCCTGTGTATTAGACAAACCGAGGATGCCGGCGAGAATCTCCTCGGCCTCCGCCGCGATCGCTTCGCGCGAGCCCTGGTCGAGTTTGCCGTTGTTGGCCTGAATGGTGAGTTCGCGCACGCGATCGAGCGAATTCGTGACCTTGTCGAGCACGCTCTCCTCGATGGCCAGGCGTCGGCGCGCAGTATCTGCGCTGCGCTCGAAATTGGCGAGTCGATCGAGGCTTTGCTGCAGCAACGTCGCCTGCGCGGCGCCGGCCGGATCGTCCGCGGCGGTCGCGATGCGCCGGCCGGTGCTCACCTGCCGCTGAATCTCGGTCAGGTCGACCTGGCGGCTGTTGAAATTGCTCAGCCACTGCATTTGAAACGATTTCGTCGATATGCGCATGGACGATTATCCGAATGAATTCAACAGGCTCTGGAACAGCTGATTGGAGACACTGATCACGCGGCTCGCGGCGAGATACGCTTCCTGGAACTTCAGCAGGTTTACCGCTTCTTCGTCCAGGTTTACGCCCGACACGCTCTCGATCTCGAGTTCCACCTGCTCGCGCATCGTCGACTGCACGCTGAGTTCCTGGCTCGAGCGCGCGGCTGCCGAGCCGACGTTGGAGACCATATTCGCGGCGACGTTCGACAACGACACCTGACCGCCGCCGAAATACCCGTTCGAGGCGACGCGGGTCAGCTCGATCGAGTTACGGTTGTCACCGCTGTTGCCGCCGGTCGTCGCTACCGCGAACGTATCGCCGGGCTCGGGTGTGCCGGTAATCTGTGTCGTCCAGCCGTTGAACGTGATATCGGCACCGGAGGTGTAGGCGAGGGGGCCGGTGAGGTCCGTGCCGACGGAATCGAAGATCCGGTAGGTCGTCGCGTCGTCGAAGATGATGTCAACCTGTTGCAGCAGATTCGCGTCGGCCACATCGTTGACCGCCGGCTGTGCGACCGCCGAGTTCGACAGGTTAGCGAGCGAGCGTGCGGCCCGGATCGGCCCGGCAGCCGCGATTTTTGCCGGGTCCTGCAGCGCAATATTGAACTCGCCCGTGGCGGCAGCGACCGGTTGCACAACGAACTTGTCGCCGGCCGCGGCACCTGCGGCGACGGTGATTTCGACGCCGTCGATGACGAATGGGTCGGCGACCGTCCCGGAACCGCTCGGCGTCAGGGTCGCTCCGTTGCTCGCGTCGAAGAATTGCCAGGCCGCACCGTCAAAGCGCAGCAGGTATTCGCGCGGCTGGACCGACGCGCCGTCCGCGATCGTTGCGCTGACCGAACCGGTGCCGGTGTTGTTGGCGCTCGCGACGCTGCGCGCGGCGATTGTCGCGAAGAAATTTCCGCCGAGGTCGCCGTTCAGGTCCATGCCCTCGCGATGCTGCGCGTTAAAAGATTCGCTGACGCCGAGTGCGAGCAGGCCGATGTCGTTGCGCGTGCGCGCGAGAGACTCGTCGCGGAACTCCAGCAGCCCCGCGATCTGGCCGCCGCTGATCTTGCCGGAGATCGGCTGCAGCGTCGCGCCGTCGTTGAATGCGACCTCGGCCGCCAGCCCGTCGAACTCATTCGAGGTCAGTTCGAGCGTGGACGCCCGTGAGCCGAGCACCAGCGGCTGCCCGCTACCGACCAGCACGGTCACGGTGCCGTCGTTCGGGCGCACTGCGGTAAAGTTGATCTCGTTGCCGAGCCGTTTCAGCAGCAGCTCACGTTGATCGAGCAGGTTAGCCGGCGCATCGGCGCCGGACTCGGCGATGCGGTTGTTCAGTTCCGCGATATCCTTTGCGAGTCCGTTCACGGTATTGACGCTCTCGCGCAACCGTAGATCGACCTCGTTGGTCAGTGAATCCAGTTGCGTGTCGATCTGGCGCAGGCGCTGAACGAGCGTTTCGCCCTCGGTGATCAGCTGTTGGCGGGCGACCGGGGACGTCGTGTCGGTCGCCAGGATTTCGACCTGGTCGAAGAAGCGTTGAATCGTATCACCGACGGCGAGGTCCGGATTGCCGAGCAGCCCGTCGAGCCGCTGACTCATGGAGAACATCACCTGTGCGCGCCCTTCGGACATCGTCACGTTTTGCAGGCTGTCCGCAAGGAAATTGTCGTACACGCGTTCGACGCTGGCGATGCCGACGCCGTTGCCGATCGTGAACCCGCCGCGACCAGGTGACGCGGGATTCTCGACCAGGTTGACGCGTTGACGCGAATAGCCTTCCGTCGCGGCGTTCGCGACGTTGTTGCTCGCGGTTGCGAGCGACGCCTGCGCCGCACGTATCCCGGTCAGCCCATTGTTCAGCAGGTTACCCATGTCGCGCTCGTATCATTTCTGTCTCGCTTGCCACCACCTACAGTGTCGGCGCATCCGCGTTTACCTTGATATCCGCGATGGTCTTTTCGAGTCGATCGCTATTCATAATGTCTTGAATCTTCTCGGCATATCGCGGGTCCGTCGCATAGCCCGCCGACTGCAAGCGCTGCACATAATCGTCCCCGTTAAGTCGGGTGTCGGCGCTCATGCCGTAACGAGGATTGGTCTGGAGAAACTCGACGTAGTCGTCGAATCCCTGGCCGAGATCCGGGTAAGCGCGGAAGTTGTCGGTCTGCCTGTGGGCGATGCCGTCGGCATACTCGAGTGTCCTGACCGCGAGTCTCGGTCCGGGCCAGCGGCCATCAGCCTTGATGCCGAACAGGTTGTTGCCGCTGACGCCGTCGCGGTCGCGAATCTGTTTCTGTCCCCAGCCGGTCTCTAGCGCGGCCTGGGCAACAATCGCTTTCGCGTCGGTGCCGAGGCGTTCGGCCGCACGCTCCGCGTGTGGCCAGACGCTGCGTATGAAGTCGTCATGGTCGCGCGGGCGGAAGTCCTCGCGACCGGCCGTCGGCAGATCCGCGACACCGCCGGCGCTCTGAGCGGTGCCCGCGAAGCGCCGCAGCGGCGTCGTCGCGAGCGTGGTTTCCGGCCTGGTCTCGATCTCGTTCGATCCCGCCGTCGGGGCGAGCTGACGCAGCATCACGTCGGCGAGGCCGATGCCTTTCTGCGCCGTCAGATGCATCGACACTTCCCGGTCGAACATCTCTTCGTAGTCGGTCTTGCGCTCCTCGCCAAGCACGGCACCGGCGTCGCGCATGCTCTTCAGCATCATCTGCACGAATAGTGCTTCAAATTGGCGCGCGGCCGCTTTCAAGACCTCGGGGTCCTGCCCGGCGTCGGCTTTCATCGCGCCAAGTCCGGAGAAGTCGGTCGAAATTGCGAGGTCCGTGTTCACAAATGCTCCGGCATCGATCAGATCACAATTCAGATCACGATAAGGTTCGCGCGCAGCGCGCCGGCTTCTTTCAGCGCCTCGAGAATTGCGACGAGATCGCCGGGGCCGGCACCGACTTCGTTGACCGCGCGCACGATCTCGTCGAGTTCCACGCCAGGTTCGAACAGGAACATGCGGCTGTCGTCCTGCGTGACATCGATCGCGGTATCGGGCGTCACGACCGTTCGTCCGCCGCGTGAGAACGGCTGCGGCTGACTCACGTCGAAGTCCTCGGTGATGGTTACGACCAATGAGCCGTGCGAGACCGCTGCCGGCAGCACGCGCACGTGCGAGCTGATAACGACCGTACCGGTACGCGAGTTCACGACGACGCGCGCCGGCGCCTCGCCGGGTGTTACGTCGAGGTTCTCGATGACCGACACGAATGAGATCCGGTCGCTCAGCGACTGCGGCGCCGCGATCCGGATGGACGCGGAATCGATCGGCTCCGCGGTACCCATGCCGAGGAAACCGTTGATGCGGTTCGCGAGCCGGTTCACAGTGGTGAAGTCGGCACGGTGCAGGTTGAGCATGATGTGTTCGCTGGTCGCGAACGCCGTCGGCACTTCGCGCTCGACCGTCGCACCGTTCGGGATGCGCCCGACGCTTGGCACGTTTACCGTGACGCTCGAACCGTCCTGCCCCGAGATGCCGAGGCCGCCGACGATGAGGCTGCCCTGGGCCATCGCATAGACGTTGCCGTCGAGGCCTTTCAGCGGCGTCATAACGAGCGAGCCGCCGCGGAGGCTTTCCGCATTCGCTATTGAAGATACCGTGACGTCGATCGCCTGTCCGGGCTTCGCGAACGGCGGCAGATCCGCATGCACGAGCACCGCGGCGACGTTCTTGAGCTGCAGATTCGTGCCCGGTGGCAGCCTTACGCCGAGCCGGTCGAGCATGCTGATCAGAGACTGGATCGTGAATGGCGCCTGCGTCGTCCGGTCACCGGTGCCGTCCAGGCCGATAACGAGGCCGTAGCCGACGAGCTGATTGTTGCGCACGCCGGCAATACCCGCGAGGTCCTTCACGCGTTCGGCGCGCGCGGCGTCGGGCATCGCGCCGAGCAGGATCAATAGTGTTAACACCAGCCACCCGACCAGTGCGCCGCCCAAATCGATTCGGGTTTTCATAACGGCCACCACCTGACGAGTAGCTTGCTTAGAATTCCGGGCTTGTTCGCATCCGCGACGGCGCCGTTGCCGCTGTATGTAATTCTGGCGTCGGCGATCTTGAACGAGTCGACCGAATTGTTGACCTCGATGTCGGCCGGACGCACGATGCCGGCGATCTGAATGAATTCCTCGCCCTGGTTCAGCGTCAGCCATTTCTCGCCCTGGATGCGCAGGTTGCCGTTCGGAAAGACTTCGGCAACGGTCACCGTGATATTGCCGGTCAGGCTGTTGCTTTGCTGACTCGAACCCTCACCCTCGAATGTCTGCTCCGTGTCCCAGCTGTTCGACAGGATTGGTATGCCGTTCTTCGTAACCGTCTTGCCGAGAATCGTCGGGTCGCCCGTATCGAACGAGCTCTGTTTGTCGAAGTCGGTCGTCGCGCTCTTCGACGCCTGCGTGCTTTCGGACAACCTGACGATGATCGTGTCGCCGACACGGCGCGCCTTATTGTCCGAGAACAGGCCGAATACGTTCTCGAGCTGGTATATCGTGCCGTCCGAGATTTCCTCGGGCGGCAGCGGCGGAATCGGCGGCGTCGCCGGGTACTTGCCGGGGCTTTGCCCGGCGACCGTCGCGCAGCCCTGCAGGACGAGCAGCGTCGCCGGCAGCATGGCTGTCAATGTGCGCATGAGATTCATGATTGCGTTACTCGTCGATCGCGTTACAGGTTGTTGTTCAGGTATTGCAGCATCTGCTCGCTGGTCGAGATGGCTTTCGAGTTCATCTCGTATGCGCGCTGCGTTTCGATCATCGCAACCAGTTCCTCGACCACGTTGACGTTCGAGCCCTCGAGTGATCCTTGCTCCAGCGTGCCGAGACCGTTGAGCCCCGGCGTGCCGGACTGCGGCGTGCCACTCGCGGCGGTTTCGAGGAACAGGTTCTGTCCCTCCGGCTGCAGCCCGGCCGGATTCAGGAAGTCGGTGATCTGCAGCGTGCCGAGCGTAACCGGTGCCGTAGAGCCGGCGATGTCCGCCTGGACGATGCCGTCCTCGGCGATCGCAATCGACTGGACCCCGTCCGGGACGCTGATCGCTGGCTGGATCTCGTAACCGGCGGCCGTTACGAGCCGCCCGGTCGAGTCGACCTTGAGCGAGCCGTCGCGCGTGTACGCGAGTTCGCCGTCGGGCAGTTGCACCTGCAAAAACCCGCGGCCGTTGATCGCGACGTCGAGTTGATTGCCGGTCTGCACCGTGCTGCCCTGCGCGAAGTTCTTCTCGGTGCCGACGATACGCACGCCGGTGCCGATGTTCAGGCCGGTCGGGTTCTCTGTGTCCTGCGACGTCTTCGCGCCCGCCTGCGCGACGTTCTGGTACAGCAGGTCTTCGAATATTGCGCGGCCACGCTTGAACCCCACCGTGTTGACGTTCGCGAGATTGTTGGAAACGACCGCCATGCGCGTCTGTTGCGCGTCAAGCCCGGTCTTTGCTACCCATAACGAATCCATTTCGAATACTCCTTAAGTATTAGCTCATGCGCATCAGGCGCGCGGCTGCCTCGTCCATCTTTTCGGCCTGGTTCATGCTGCGAACCTGCATCTCGAACCGTCGTGACAGCTCGATCATCTCGACCAGCGACTGCGCGGCATTGACGTTCGACTGTTCGAGCTGACCGCTGGTGATGCGCACGCTCTCGTCTGCAACCGTCGTGTCACCATCGCGGCGGGTAAACAGGCCGTGGTCCGCCCGTTGCAAGTCCTCGCGCGGCGGGTTGACGAGCTTGATGCGGTCAACTTCGGCCAGTCCGTTCGGCCGGGCGCCAACCGGTACGATCGAGATGCGCCCGTCGCCGCCGACGTCGATACGCTGGAATTGAGGTACCGACAATGGCCCACCATTGCCGAGGACGAGCTGGCCGTTCGCGGTCTCGAGCAGGCCGGTGCGGCTGACGCGGAGGTTGCCCGCCCGCGTGTAGGCTTCTTCGCCGTCCGGCCCCTGCACCGCAATCCAGCCCTCGCCCTGGATCGCGATGTCCAGGTTGCGTCCGGTTTGCTGCATCGCGCCCGGGCGCTCGTTCCAGAGCTCGCCGGCGAACAGAGAGTTGACGCGCGTCGGCAGCCCGGCACCTTCGATCGGCGCGCTCTGCATCGAATGTTGCACCGCGCGGAACCCAGGCGTGTTGATATTCGCGAGGTTGTGACTGACGGATGACTGCGCGCGCAGGGTTTCGCGTGCGCCGGTCATTGCCACATAAAGCATTTTGTCCACGTCAGTCGCTCCCGCTTACATCTTCAGTCATTAGATCGCGATGATGGTCTGCGTGATCTCGTCGAATGCGGAGATCGCTTGTGCATTCGCCTGGAACAGCCGTTGCGCGGTGATCAGGTTGACGAGTTGCTCGGTCAGGTCGACGTTAGACGCTTCGAGTGCGCCGGACTGTACCAGTCCGAAATTTGACTCCGTCGCCTCACCCCGCTGCGGCAGGCCCGAGCCGAACGTTTCCTGGAAGGAGGTATCGCTGACCTTCAGCAGGCCTTCCGGGTTGGAGAAATTCGCCAGAGCTATCTTGCCGAGCGATACCGACTCGCCGTTGGAGAAGCGCGCGAACACGACACCGGTCTGATCGATCTCGATGCTGCGCAGGCGTCCCGCGGCACGGCCGTCCGGGTTGATGCTGTTGACCGTGAAGTTCGAGCCGAACTGCGTTGTGTCGGCCATGTTCAGGTCGAGCGTCAGCGGATTTGCGCCGTTCGGCGGGGCGAAGGCCGGGAAGCTCAGCAGCCCGTTGGCCGGATTCGCTATCGAGCCGTCGGCGGCGAAATCGAAGTTTTGCAGGCCGCCGACCTGGGTGCCGTCGATCGTCTGCGCTGCGTCCCATGTCGCGCCATTGCGCGAGAAGTAGTACGTCGCGGTATGTGCGACACCGAGCGAATCATAGACCACCGTCGACGTGCTGTGGTTATAGGTCTGCGGATCGGTCGGGTCGAACGGCGCGACAGTCGGGTCGGTCGCATCGGCCGGCAGGTTGATGTTCATGTCGACGAGCGTGCTCGCGATTGGCGAGTTCGTCGACGTCGTGATTTGCAGGTCGTTCAGCGCGCCGGTGTTGAAACTGCCGAGACCGGTCGGCGGATATACCTGCAGGCGTTCACCGACTGCGTTCTGCACGAAGCCCTGGGCATCCAGGCCGAATGCGCCGACGCGTGAGTAGAGCAGGCTGCCCGAGTCGCTGACGATGAACATGCCGTTGCCACTGACCGCGAGGTCGAGCTGCCGTTCCGTGATGTCGACATTGCCCTGGCTGAACTGCTGGCGGACATCGGTCAGGCGTACGCCGTTGCCGACGCCGACCGCGTCGCCCGAGAATACGTCCGCGAATTCGGCGCGCGACGACTTGAAGCCGGTCGTGTTGGCGTTCGCGATGTTGTTCGACGTGACCGTCAGGTCGGTGCTGGCGGCGTTCAATCCGCTAAGTGCGACTTGAAATGACATGTGTAAGCTCCTCTAAAAAATTTCGTCCGGTGACCGTCGCGCGACGGTTCACATGATCGCCTTGACCTTCGCCAGGCTGACTTCTTCACCCGTGTCTGTCGTTATTTGCGCGCCGCGACCGTCGTTGGTCAGCGCGACGCTTTGCACGCGGGCCCCCGTGTAGGTGCTCAGTGCTTGCTGATCGGCGCCGGCGCCGAGTGCGCCACCGATTCGGTAGGTCCCGGGCGGTGCCTGCTCGCCGTTGTCCAGCGTGCCGTCCCACTCGAACGTCGCGGCCCCGGAGTTGCGATAGCCCAGGTCGATCGTCTTGATAATCTGGCCCGCACCGTCGAATATCTGCACCGACGCGCCGCTCGTCGGAAATGGCAGTTCAACTGCGCCCTGCAACGGCGTATCGGTGCCGAGCGTCGCGAGGTCGCCTTCGACCAGCACCGAGTGCCCGATCATCGTCGACGCCTGCAGCACTTGCGTCGCGTACATCGACTCGGTCAGGCCACCCATCGACTGGCTCATCTCGGAGATGCCTTCGACGGTGCTGAACTGCGCCATCTGGGCGATGAACTCGCCGTTTTCCATCGGCGCCATCGGATCCTGATTCTGTAGTTGCGTAATCATCAGCTTCAGGAACTCGCCCTGACCGAGCTGACGGTTGCTGTCGGTCTCAGGCGTTGGCAGTGCCAGGTCGCCGAGATTGAGGTCGGGGCCGATGGGCGTAATCATTGCCGTGCTCTCCTTGCTTCAAGTGCGTCGCTTACTGTCCGAGGGACAGCGTTCGCAACAGCAGCTCTTTCGATGTGTTCATGACTTCAACGCTGTTCTCGTACGAGCGCGATGCCGAGATCATGTTGACCATTTCGTCGATAACGTTGACGTTGGACATGTAGATATAGCCCTCGTCGTCGGCCTTCGGATGTCCAGGCTGGAATACGCGTGCCGGTGGCGCGCCGCTCTCGACGATGCCCGCAACCTGCACTCCGGCCTCTGCCGGATTTTGCTGGAGTGCGTTCATGGTCGTCTGGAACACCGGTTGTCGGGAGCGGTAGGCCGCTTCGGCGGAACTTGCCGCCGTACTCGCATTCGCGAGGTTGCTGGCGGTTGTGTTGAGTCGCACGGACTGCGCGCTCATTGCCGAGCCGGCTACGTCGAATACGTTAAACAGAGCCATGATCAGCGTCCTCCGGTGATCGCGGACAGCAGTCCCTGAATCCTCTGATTCAGGAACGTCAGCGTTGCCTGGTAGCGCACGGAGTTTTCGGCCACCGCCGCGCTCTCCATCTGCGCATCGACGGTGTTGCCGTCGAGGCTCGGTTGTGTCGGCACGCGGTACATGACCGTTGCCGGCCCCGAGGCGTTACCGGTATCAATATGGCCCGCGCGTGCGCCGCCTGGCTGCATGTTCTCGCCACCCGCTGCGCGCATCGCGGCTACGAAATCGATGTCGCGTGCCTTGAAGCCGGGCGTGTCGGCATTCGCGACATTCGCTGCGAGTACCTGCATGCGCTGTTCTGCGACTTGCAGCGATTGCATGCGCAGTGCGAAGTAATTGTTTAGATCGATTGCCACGTTATAAATGCTTGCGTTGTTCGCTAAAGTTCCCGGGCGGTTTGTCGATAACACTGTTGCAGCGACTGTCCGCTCGATTCCGTGACGAACACGCTGCAAGAGGTATGCCAACGTGAATGCCTCGCGTCCCTGGCGGCACGTCGCGTTTGCAGCGCCGCTCAGGTGGCAACCTCCTGCCGTCACGGCGGCAAAATTTCGCACCGGCGGCCTGATCTTGCCGCCCGCCTGACGCCGGACTATTCGTGCCGCGATCGGTATTCGATTTCCAGCCAGGCGTTCGTAATCGGCATGCTTCTTGCAGCATGTTCGACATGAATATCTTTTCGATTATCGGCGGCGGGTCCGCCGCGCGGATGCTGGGACGGCTGGGCTGCGTATTCGCGGCCGGCGTCGCTTTCTTCGGACCGGCATCGGCGCAGGACCTTCACAGCCACGCGGCCATACGCGCCGCGGTGACCGGCGCGGTGCGCGCGGAACTGACGCAAAACGGCGCGCGTGTGACGGTCGAGGCGGACGAGATCGATGCGCGGCTCAGGCTCGCGCACTGCGATTCACCGCTGGCCGTCAAAATTCCGCCGGCCCGGCGCGGCAACACCCGCGTCACGGCCGAGGTGCGATGCGCGGGTTCAAACCCGTGGAAAGTCCACGTGCCGGCGCGCGTGGTCGTCTATCAGCAAGTCGTGGTGGCCGCACGGTCGATGGCGCGCGGCAGCGTACTGGCGGCCGGTGACATCGAATTGGCGGAGCAGGACACGAGCAGCCTGCCGGCGGGATTCCTGCTGCAGACCGAACATGCGATCGGTACTCAGCTGCGGCGGGATATCAATGCGGGTAAGCCGCTGAGCCCGGCGATGCTCGAGACGCCGGCACTCGTCAAGCGCGGCCAGCAGGTCACGCTCGAGGCGGGTAGCGGCGGAATGGTCGTGCGTATGGCGGGCGTGGCCAAGGCCGACGGCATCAAGGGGCAGGTCATTCCGGTGGAGAACACCCGCTCGCGTCGAGTCGTGCACGGCGTCGTCCGGACGGGTCGGACCGTCGAGGTGCCGCTGCAATAAACCCGATGCGGCGGGTCGGTTGCAACGGGCGAATTGACATAATCGTGACGCGATCGTTAAAGAAACCCGCTGAGATGCCGATACAGTTCCCAGCAGACGTGCGTTGATGACGTAGAGAAGGTAGAAATGGCAGATAAAATCAATGGTTTAGGCAGGCCGCCGGTCGATATCTCGCGATCGCAGCCAGGCGCCGTGGGCAAGGCCGACGACGCGAATCGCGCCGCCGCGGCCAAGCAGCCGGGTGCGCCGGACGACGGCGTTTCGATTACGAGCACCGCGACGAGTCTGCAGCGCATCGAAGCTGAACTCGCGGCGTTGCCGGAGATCGACGAACGCCGGGTCGAGGAGATTCGGCAGCAGGTCGAGTCGGGGACCTATCGCATCAACGCCGAGCGGCTCGCGGATCGGCTGATCCGCGCAGAGCTTGGCCTGCTCTGACGACCTGTCATGAGCGCTATCACTAAAGCCCGAGCGATCGAGCTGCTGGACCGGCAGGTCGAGGTACTCGGCGAGATGCTCGCCGGACTCGATGCTGAGCGCGACGCGTTGGTCGCCCGCCGCCTCGACGAGCTGAACGCGGCGATGGATACGAAGACCGAGTGCATGGCCCGCCTCGAGGCGATCGTAGGCAAGCTGGACGGCCTTCCCGAATTCGAAGACAACGACATCATCGCACGCCGCGCGCAGATCACCGTGCTCAGCGAGCAGTGTCGCGAGCTGAACGAGGCCAACGGCATGCTGATCGCCGGTCAGCAGCGATTCGTCACGGGCGCGCTCGAGGCGCTGCAATTTAACGATCGGACCGCGGCGACGTATGGTCCGGACGGCGGCAACCGGCAGCCTTCGAATCTGCGCAAGGACCTCGCGTCCGCCTGACGCGCCCGCTACGCGCGGTCCCGCGCGTCGGCTAGACTAGACTTTCCCGCTCTACGGAGCGACGCGAATCCGCCTGGCCTGATACGGAGGTAATGAGCGTGGAAAGCGAAACGATAACCGGCACCTGCCTGTGCGGCGCGGTGCAACTGAAGGCGAAGACCCGGTCGGACGAATTCGGCGCGTGCCATTGTTCAATGTGCCGCACCTGGGGCGGAGGGCCTCTGCTTGCCGTCGAGTGCGAACCGGATGCTGATGTGGTCGGACGTGAGGATGTCACGGTTTTCTCGTCGTCAGACTGGGCCGAGCGCGCGTTCTGCCGTCGCTGCGGAACGCATTTGTACTATCGGCTGAAGCTGGACGGGCACTACGCAGTCCCGCTCGGCCTGCTCGGCGACCATCGGGACTGGAAGTTCAGCGAGCAGATATTCGTTGACGAGAAGCCGTCGTGCTATGCGTTTGCGAACGACACGAAGCACATGACCGGAGCCGAGGTCTTTGCGATGTTTGCGCCGCCCGAGTGACCCGAGTAGCCAATCGCGCCGTCAACCGGTGATCGACGCCCGGATCTTGTCAATATCTTCCTGATGCTGGGCTGTCAGCTCGCTGAACGCGGTGCCGTTGATCATCGTGCCGTCGAGGATGCCCTGCAGCTTTTCCGTGTCGACACCGGATTGGTCGGGGCCATTGACGATGCGGTGAAGTTTGGCCGCCGCTAAGATCCGGCACAGCAGCGACAGATCCGAATTGTCCTCGAGCAGCAGGATATCCTGGTTCTCCGCACCCATGCCTACGCTCTCGGAGATGCCCCAGCTTTCGATAATCGCGCGCGCGATCGTCGGGTGCCATTCGTTGACGACCGATTCCCAGTCGGGATTGCCGGCGACGAGGTCTTCCTGGTGCGCGCGGGTCAGCAGGTAAAGATTTCCAATGAGGTGGAAGAGGCCGGCCGCCAGCGCTTCGTCTGACCGGACACCGTCGACGCCGAGCGCGACACCGGCGCAGATCGAGGCCACGTCGATCGAATTGTGGTTGATTTCCTTTAGTTGCGGCAACACCGGTTGCAGCCAGTCCTGCTGCTCCATCTGTTTTGCCGCAAACGCGGTCGCGGTGCTTCGGACCACGTTGAAGCCTAGCTGCGTGATTGCCGAGCGTGGCTCGCAGACTTCGCGATTCTTGCTGCTGAATGCCGCCGAATTCGCGAGCCGGACGAGTCGCGCGGCGAGCGCCGGCTCGCTGTTGATCTGCTGCACGATGTCCTGCACCGACGTGTCCTCGTCCCCGAGCATGCGTTGTAGTTCGATGACGACGACCGGGTAGCCCGGCAGGTCGAAATCGTCGCGGCTCAGGTCCCGGGCCAGGTTACTGACGAAGTTGAAGCAGGCAGTCTGGAGGTCTTGCTGTGCGGACATCGGGGCGCTCCGGTTCGGCTGTCAATGTGAGAAAGCAACGGTCAATCTGGCGAGTTGGCCGTTCGGGCCGATCTCAAAAGGCGTATCGGCCGGTCGTCCCGATTACTTGAATGCGGCGAATAGACCGGTGATTGACCCCCGGCGACCAGCGCGGAACCGCCCCGGCCTTTAGTCTGTGCCGCCTCAAGACGATATGGCCGATCAGGGCGGCCGGGAGCGCCGGACGAATGCGTGAATTTGATGCTGTAAGAGGGATTATTCTCGCGACGGTGCTCGGGGCTCTGATCTGGATATTGCTGACGATCGGTATGTTCGGTTGACGGGCACCGGAAACGTGACCTGATTCGAATTCAACCTGACGCGTATTGACCTGAAACGCCGATACGTCCCGCATAGCCTCGAGAGACGATGGAATCCCACGGTAGTGTCCCCGATCAGCAGCTGATGCTGGAAGCGTCTGATCGCGTTGCGCGGGCGGCATTTCTGTGGATTCGCCATGCAGACGCCGTCGACCATCCGGCTCCCGGGGCCATGGCCCGGCAGGATCTCGTCGCAGGAGTGATTTTCGGCCTCTGCGATGCGCTGCGTCTCGACGACAAGCACGCGCTGCTATCCGCTTACGCATTCTTCCTGATCGACGGCCAGGCCGCCAAGGCGTTCGACATCGCCCGCTCGATGTTCTCTGGCCGCAACAGCCCTGGATCGCGCGTCGCCTACCGCCGTGGCCGCGACATTGCGCGCGACCTTGTCGGACTGCTCGAGGCGCCGGATCCTGGCGCCGACACACGACTGCCGATCTGACGCCCTGCGGACCCGGGTCGACGGCCGTGCCGGGCTGCTATGCTGGGCACACCGTCGATGGCCCGGAGCATGGTTTGAGCGAGATCCGCGTAATTCCGGCAGATTTCACCGCAGATCGCGATGCGATCTACGCCGTTCGCGAAATCGTGTTTATCGTCGAGCAGTCCGTGCCCGTCGAGATCGAGATCGACGAGTTCGATCCGGTCGCGCAGCACGTGCTCGCGGTTGACGGCGATCGTCCCGTCGGGACCGGACGCATTACTGTAGCCGGGCCTGAAGGCCGGATGCGCCGCATCGGCCGCATGGCCGTGCTGGACACGTATCGGGGCCGCGGTGTCGGCCGCGCGATAATCTCGGCACTGATCGAGATCGGTGTCGCGGCTGGATGCCGGGAATTCGTGCTGTCCGCGCAATGTCATGCGATACCGTTCTATGAGAAGTTCGGGTTCGTCGCCGAGGGGCCCATTTATGATGACCCCGGTATCGATCACCGCAGCATGCGGTGGCGCGTTGAGGATCGCTAATCCTGCGGACCGCCGTGCGCCGCGGTTGCGGCTTTTCCTACCTTGGTTTGGCGGTCCGGGCATTGTAATGTCAAGAATCTGGCTGGTTCGTAGTGGAGAAAAAGAATGGAAATTTACGTGGCAACGGTGCTGGCGAAAAAGGGACACGAGGCTGAGGTCGCGCAGTTCTATCTCAGCCAGGACGACGAGCTAAAAGGCGCGCAGGGCTTCCGCGGGCGCCAGATTCTGCAGGCCAGGACCGGCGCCATGCGCGCGGCCGTCAGCAAGGTCATTTCGGCCGAAGAGATGGCGAAGCATCCGGCCGAGGAGCCGCCCGGCACGCATTTCATCATCATCGAACAGTGGGACAGCTCCGACGACAAGACGGCTTATTCGCGCGCGCAGGACTCGGGTCGCGCGAAGGACCTGATCCCGCACCTGCTGCCCGAGCACTCGCACGAGTACTACGAAGACATCACGCCGGGTTGACCGCCCGCGCGACTGTCAGGCCGGGGTGACGATCCAGCCGGCCTCGATGACATAGCGAAACAGCAGGCCGAGCGGCGGGGCGAGTTCGATATTCTCGATCGACACGTCGCCGTCGCCTGTCGCCCGGACGAAATCGGGATCGAAATTGGCCGCGGCCATGTGACGCTTGAAGGCTTCGGCGGTCATCGGGTGCGCATAGATTTTGACGTTGTCGGCGAACAGCTTGCCGGTCGCTTCGAGCAATCCGCCGGGTAGCTGCGCGTAGTACTCGCCGGCAAATAGCATGGCCAGCGTCGACGTACCCATCGCGAACCGCAGCGGCTCTTGCGAGTAGCGTCGCAGGTAATCGGTCAGGTTATAGCTGTGACGCAGCCGGGTCAGCAGCACCCAGTGCCCCGGGGTCGCGATCGCGCGCAGCCGGCGCATGTATTCGCCGCGTTCGACGTCCTGACCCTCGCGCAGGTTATTGACGCTGAGTTCCATCAGCGCCAGCGGCTCGCGGTCCGGGTCCGGATATTCCTGGCTCAGCTGCCGGCATGCCGAGCTCAGCACTGCCGGATCGATTTCGGTGTGGTGCTGGTAAAGACCGCGCTCCGCGATAATCTGGCGCTTGCGAATGACCTCGTTCGGCGGCTCGAGGCGACCGTCCGGCCCGAACAGAACAGCCATCGCCAGGTCGTCGTGTACCAGCGTCATGCCGAGCTCGAACGAATCGAGGTGCGACAGCGCGGGTCCGGCCACCTGCACCATGTCGATCTCGATGCGGCTGGAAGCCAGGTCGTCCTGCAAGTCGCGCAGAAACTCGTGCGTGAATTCGTCGGTATGGAAAGCCGCATAGATCAGGTTGATGCCGAGGATGCCGAGCGCCTCCTGCTGGCGCAGGTTCGTCCGGTCCAGCATGTTGACGTGCAGCACGATATCGTTCGGCGCGCCACCCGGCACGGTCTGGAAGCGCAGGCCGATCCAGCCGTGGCAGTCGTTGGTCCCGGTGTAGTTGCGGGCCGCAACCGTGTCGGCGAACGCGAAGAACCGTGTATGGCTCTCGAGCGCGTCGCCGAGTCGTTCCTCGAGCAGACGATATTCCTTGTCGAGCATCGACTCGACCCGTTCTCGCGACACATAACGACCGCTCTTACCGTAGATCTGGTCGCTGACCTGCATGTCGTAGGCCGACATCGTCTTCGCGATGCTGCCGGCCGCGGCACCGACCCGGAATAACCAGCGCGCGACTTCCTGGCCCGCGCCGATCTCGGCGACCGTGCCATAGATGCTCTGGTCGAGGTTGAGCGCCAGCGCTTTCTGGTGGGTCGAAAATTCCTCGGTCTCTGCGTTCATGCCGCGAGTATCGCAAAAACACAAGTGCAATCGCAGTAGGAGTGCTAAATCCGCCCAATCATTTGCGGCGGCTCGCCCCACGATTCGGCGGTACTGTACGAACCCTGAGCGCGAGTCGAATCTAGCGCCACGCGGACTGCAGCGTCCTGGCTAGCGCGGCCAGCGACTGCAGGTTGTGCGCCGGCAGAAAATGGTCGAGGTGCGGCAGCGCCGTCTGCATACCGCGCGTCAGCGGCTCGTAGCCATCGGCGCCGAGCAGCGGGTTCAGCCAGATCAGCGTGCCGGCGCGGCGCCTGAGCTCGCCGATCTCCGCGCGCATGACGTCGGCGTCGCCGCGATCCCAGCCGTCGCTGAGCAGCACGACGACGGATTTCGATGTGACGAGGTCCCTGGCGAAACGCTCGTTGAACGTGTTCAGGCAGCCGCCGATATCCGTACCGCCGCCCCAGTCGTTCACATGGGAGGCGACTTCGCGCAGCGATTCACGCACGCCGCGGCGGGCCATCAGGTCGGTAATCACCGTCATCCGTGTCGCGAAGACTGCGACTTCGGTCTGCGGCAGCTCGCGACGCAGTGCAAAGATGAACTCGAGCAGGAAGCGCGAGTACCGTTCCATTGATCCGGATACGTCACACAGGATCATCAGGCGCAGGCGTTTCGGCTTGCGGTGTCGGTAGTAAAGGTCGATCAGCTCGGCATCGTTGGCGATCGCGTGGCGCATCATGCGGCGAAAGTCGATGCGGCCGTTGGACCCGCCGCGCGCGAAGCGCCGGCCGCGCAGGCGCGCGAAGCGGCGAATAAACTGTTGCAGCAGGCGGCGGGCAGCGTCGATCTCATCGTCGGTCAACGTCGCGAGGTCTTTTCGACTGATGACTTCCTCACTGCTGTAACTGGTGCGTTCTTCGATCGGTGTGTCGATCGCGTCGTCGGCATCGGGCGGCGGATCGGTTTCCGTCGTCGCGGCGCGCGGCCGGGTTTCGTCGGCATCGTCGACCGACGGCGC
The DNA here is from genome assembly GCA_051008895.1 of Gammaproteobacteria bacterium. Lineage (GTDB taxonomy): Bacteria > Pseudomonadota > Gammaproteobacteria > Steroidobacterales > SMWD01. The sequence continues at coordinate 32,393 of JBPCXI010000231.1, forward strand.
GCGTGGCCGTTCCCGGCCGTACCAGAAGCGCCGGAACTCTTCGTCGAAGCGCGCAAGATCGTCATGGCGGTACACGAATACCGCGCGGGCGGCGGCGTGAAAGTCGGTCGGATTGCCGAGGTCGACATGATCGATGCCGCGGCACAGGTCGATCGCGGCACGCGGATCCGCCGGGATACCCGCGGCGCGCAGCGCGCGGGAGAATTCGAGAATGCGGGACAGCATGTCGGCCGTTGCCGGAAGCGTTTCAGCGTGTCATCGGCGACGCTGCGAACGCCCGGGCCTCTTCGGCCTCGCGCAGCAGATCGTCGACGCCGACCGCACGAATTCGATCCACGTCGGCCTTGAACTTGACGATGCAACCGAGCGTTGCATCGATCGTGGCTTCGTCGAGTTCTCGCGCGCCGAGCGCGAGCAGTGCTTCGGCCCAGTCGATCGTTTCGGCAATGCCGGGGCTCTTGTACAGATTGTCGCCACGGACGCGGCGCATAAAGAACGCCAGCTGGCTGCTCAGCGTTGCGTCGATGCCGGGTACGCGCGCACGGACGATTTCGGTTTCCTTGTCGACGTCGGGATAGTCGATCCAGTGATACAGGCAGCGCCGTTTCAGCGCGTCGTGCAACTCGCGCGTCCGGTTCGACGTCAATACGACGACGGGGACGTGTTCGGCCGCAATCACGCCGAGCTCCGGAATCGTGATCTGAAAGTCCGACAGGATCTCCAGCAGGAACGCTTCGAATTCCTCGTCGGACCTGTCGACCTCATCGATCAGCAATACCGGCGTCGCCGAGCCATGCTCACCGTGTCCTCGAATTGCCTTGAGCAGCGGGCGTTCGAGCAGGAAGTCCTCACTGAAGATATTCGTGCCGATCGCTTCCTTGTCGACGCCGCGCGCTTCCTGCAGCCGCACCTCGAGCATCTGCCGCGGATAATTCCATTCGTACAGCGCTGCTTGCGTGTCGAGGCCCTCGTAACACTGCAGGCGGATCAGCTCGGTGTCGAGTAACTCGGCCAGCACCTTGGCCAGTTCCGTCTTCCCGACACCGGGTTCGCCTTCGAGGAATATCGGCTTGCCGAGTTTCATCGCGAGGAACACCGTCGTCGCGAGCGAGCGATCGGGGATGTAGCGCCGCCCGGTCAGCGCGGCGGTCAGGTCGTCTATCGAGGCAAATTGTCGGCGTTCGGACACGCAGACAGCTTACTAGATCTCACCCAATGCGCGCAGGACCTTCTCCGGCGTAATCGGCAGATCCTTGATTCTCGCCCCGGTCGCGTTGAAAATCGCATTCGCGATCGCCGGCGCCGGCACGACACAGCACGCTTCCGACAGAGACTTGGCGCCGAACGGGCCGGTCGGCTCGTTCGACTCGATGAATACGCTCTGAATCTCGCGCGGCATTTCGACCGCAGTCGGAATCTTGTAGTCGAGAAAATCCCCGGTCAGGCAGGACCCCGAGTCCGCGTCGAACAATATCTCCTCGGTCAGCGCGAAGCCCATGCCCTGCTGGAACCCGCCTTCGACCTGTCCCTCGGCGGCGTTCGGGTTGATGACCCTGCCGATGTCATGCGCGTAGACGAAGCGCTCGACGCGGACGTCACCTGTCTCGGTGTCAACTTCGACCTCGGCGAAACCGGCCGCGACCGGGCTCGGGTTGCCCGGCGGCGCCTGGTTCGCCATGCCCATGATCGTGCCTTTCTCGGCCAGGTTCGTCGGCTCGGGCCCCTGCTCGCCGATCTGGATAAACGGCGAGTCGGCCTGTTTCGTCACCTGCGCGACCGTCACGCTCTTGTCCGGCGAGCCCTTGACCTGAATCGCGCCGTCGACCAGCTCCAGGTCGTCCGGGTTCGCTTCCATCATCAGGCCCGCGACCTCGAGCAATTTCTCGCGTGCCTGTTTCGCCGCGGCGCGCACCGCATTGCCCGCGCTATAAGTGACGCGACTCGCGTGCGTCGGCGCGTCGAACGGCACCGAGTCCGTATCGGTGTGTTCAACCATGCGCAGGGACTCCAGTGGTATCCCGAGCTCCTCGGCGGCGATCTGCAGCAGCGTAATTGTCTGGCCCGAGCCGATGTCCATCGTCGCGGTCGACAAATGCGCGGTGCCGTCGCGGGTGAACTTGATGATCGCGCCCGAATGCTCGTAGATATCGGGGAAGCCGACACAGCCGCTGACCCAGAAGGGAAACAGCGCGAAACCCATGCCCTTTTTCTTCGTTCCGCCGGCGCTGTTCGCCGGCGCTCTCCTGTCCCAGCCGAACGCGTCGGTGCCGCGATCAATCACTTCGTCGAGCGCGTAGGATTCGACTGTCAGGCCGGGTGCGAGCGGGTGCGGCGTGCCCCCGCCGCGCATCGTATTCTTGCGGTGGAACTCGATCGGGTCCAGGCCGAGCGTCTCGCAGATCTCGTCGTTCTGCGACTCCATCGCGAATACGGCCTGCGGTGCCCCGTAGCCGCGATAGCCGCCGCCGATCATGTTGTTGGTGTAGACCGAGTAGCCTTCCCACGCGACATTCGGGCACATGTAGTTGGACATGATGACGAAGCCGTGCACGTTGATGACCTCGCCGCCGTGTGTCGCATGCGCGCCGGCGTCGAGGACGCTCTTCGCATAGCGCGCCGTGAACGTGCCGTCTTTCTTGACGCCGGTCTTCAAATGCACCTTGATCGGGTTGCGGGTCGTCGTGATGAAGTCCTCGTAGCGCGTATGCTCCATGCGCACAGGCCGGCCTGCCTTGCGGCTCAGCAGTGCGGCAACCGGCTCGATGTAGCCGATGTCGAGCTTCCCGCCGAAGCCGCCGCCGATGTACGGTGGCTTGATCACGCGCACGTCCCCCTCGGGGACCCCGAGCGCGAACGCCATCTTCTCGCGCAGCCCATGCAGATGCTGCTGCGAAGAGTTGACCGTAATCTTGCCTTCGACGTCCCAGTCGGCGACGCAGACGCGCGGTTCCAGGTAGCAGGTGTGCACGCGCTGTGTCTGGTAAGTCCCTTCGAATATGTGGTCCGCTTCCTCGAAGCCCTTCTCGATGTCGCCATGGCCCATCTGCGGCGCGCACGCGATATTGTTTTCGGCGCTGTCGTGCAGCTGCGGCGCGCCGGGCTGCATCGCCTCTTCGGGGTCGAACACGGTCGGCAGGTCCTCGTACTCGACCTCGATCAGGTCGGCGGCCTGTTCGGCGATGTCCAGCGTGGTTGCCGCGACCGCTGCGACGGGCTGACCGGCGAAGCGTACCGTGTCGCTCATGATCTGGAAGTCGTTCGGCACGCTTTTGGAGTCAGACGGCAGGAAATACACCGGCGTGAACTTGGTCTGCGGGCACTCGGAAGGTACCAGCACGGCTTTGACGCCGGGCAATGCTTCGGCGGCGCTCGTGTCGATGCTGACGATTTTGGCATGCGGAAACGGGCTGCGCAGAAGCTTGCCGTGCAGCATTCTCGGCATGCTGTAGTTGACGGGATAGCTCTTGCCGCCGGTAACCTTATCGATCGCGTCGGGTCGGATGGCACTCTTGCCGATTACACTCATGACGTTTCCTGTTCGTACGATTTCGCTTAACTGCGGCTGGCCGCGAGTCTGATCGCGTCGACGATCTTCGCGTACCCGGTGCAGCGGCACAGGTTGCCGGCGATCGCGTGCCGGATCTGATCTTCGGTCGGGTCCGCTATGGCGTCGACGAGTTGCTTGGCGGCCATCATCATGCCGCAGGTGCAGTAGCCGCACTGCACCGCTCCGGCGTCGACGAACGCCTGCTGGATCGCATGCAGATCGCCGTTGTCGGCGAGGCCTTCGGCCGTTGTGATCTTGCCGCCGTCGGCCGATACCGCGTACTTCATGCACGAATACACGGCCTTGCCGTCGAGTTCGATCGTGCAGCAGCCGCAGCCGCCCGAGTCGCAGCCTTTTTTCGGGCCGACCAGGTCGAGCTGTCCGCGCAGCACCTGCAACAGCGTCTCGTCCGGGCTGACCGCGATTTCCTGGTGTTCGCCGTTCACCTCGAGTTGAATCAGTTTCTTCATGTTTCGCTTTCCGCTCAGCCGAGGCGCGCCAGCGCGCGTTCGAGCGCGCGGCGCGTGTAAATTTTCGCGATGTGTCGCCGGTAGTCGGCCGAGCCGCGATGGTCGTCGACCGGGTCGATGTCGTTGGCGACCGCGGCTGCGGCCGCCGCGAAGCTGTCAGGCGTCGCGGGTGCGCCATTCAGCGCTGCCTCGGCGCCACTCGCTCTGACGTAGGATTCGCCGACGCCGCCGCCGACGACGATGCGCGCATCCACGCAGTTGCCGCCGTCCCGAGTGATACGGACCGCAACGTTCAGGATCGCGAGGTCGTTCGCATTCGTTTCGAGTTTCAGAAAAGCGCTTGCCGTACTCGCGGACGCGGCCGGCAGCAGGATCGAGGTGATGAGCTCGTCGGATTGCAGCGCGTTCTCGAACAAGCCGGTGAAGAAGTCGTCGAGCGGAATTTCGCGCGTGCCACCGGCGCCGATGGCCTCGGCGACGCCTTCGAGCGCGAGCAGCGCGGCAGGGAGGTCGTACAGCGGCGCCGACGCGGCGAGACAGCCGCCCACCGTGCCGACATTCTTGATCTGCGCGGGCGGGTAGGTCAGCGCGTCCGCAATTGCGCCGAATGCGGGGTCGCTCGTGACCGCTTCGTGGGCTTCGAGTTCTGCAAAGATCGTCGTCGCGCCGAGCCGCAGACCATCCCCGGACCGCTCGATACCGGCGAGGCCGAGCCTGCCGATGTCGATCAGCGCCTCGATGTCGGCGAGGACGCCGCGCACCTCGAGGCCGTGCACGAACGTGCCGCCGGCAACGAGCATCGCCGTCTCCCCGTATTTCTGGAGTAGCGCTATCGCGTCGTCCGTGTTGCTCGGAACGTGGTAATCGCTGATATTTGGCAGCGCCATGGCATCCTCCTGCTGCTTCGCCTCATGCTAGCACGATGTTTCCGCAACGCATTTGCCCAACCGGCCCCGCGATTTTGCCAGTTCGTGCGCCGGCGGCCGCGGCACGCTGACCGCGCCGGTCCGATCGATTACGCCCGATCGATTACGTCCGATCGATCGTGACGGGTCAGGCCCGGTTCACGTCCGTGTCGCCGTGAAAATTCGCCCAGATAAACCAGAACGCAGCGTTTTTCAGTGTCTCGATCCTGGCCAGCTCGGCGCCGTCGGGCGTCATGCCGTGGACGTCGATTTCGGCCACGGGCGCACCGGTGTCGTTGTAGAAGGCGCCGACCGCATCGAATTGCTCGTCATAGCTGATCACGACGTCGCGGCCGCCGATGCGCGTGTTGATCAAATTGCCGCGGTCGGCGACAAATTCCTTCGTATACGCGACATAGTCGTCGGCAACGTTTAGCCCATATATAAGTGTCTTGCGCGGCAGCCGCTCGTCGAATTCGTCAATGGTCGGAAAAGCCGGGTCGTCACCGACCCACTGCAGGCTGACGCCGTTGTACATCATCACGTGTCGCGTCAGGCGGTCGAATGCCGCTGTCAACGGGTTGTCGGTGAAGCCGTCGATGTTGTTCACGTATACGCGTCCGTCCGGATACAGCTGCTCGAAGCTCGAGAACGGCATGCGCACAGTCGGCCACTCCTTCATGCGGCCGCGCTCCTCCGCACGTTCCATCGTGCCCCAGATCTGTTGGATCGGCTGGCCGGTGTTGTGGTCCCACAGCACCAGGTTGTTCTCGAGCTGCGTCATGACACTGAGCTCGAGCGGCTGGCCGTCGATGACCGGGCTATAGGCGATGCCGAGGTTCGTCAGACCGCAGTACGTCATGATGACTTCCTCGCCGTCGATCGTGCCGCCGGTCGCGACGTGTGGCTGAAGGATAAAATAGTCGCTGTACGCGATCGCGCCCTGGTCTGTCTCCAGCACCATGACGCTGATGTCATCGACGGACGGGTATTCCTCCCAGCCGAACCTCGCGTACTCGAATGCTTGCTCGAAATACGGTCGCGCTTCGCCGGCGGGCACGAACTGCGCTGTGTGCTGTTGCGAGCGAAACATCACATGCGGATTGATGTAGCCGCTATAGAACAGAAACAGGCTCAGGGCCGTGAGCCCGATTACGACGCCGGTGCGGCAGATCTCGCGTGCGCCGGCCCAGATGATCCATGCAGCGACGAGCGCGCCGAGCGACACGGCTGCGATGATATGCCGGTTGAACCAGACCGCCATCGTGAATTCACGCGAAGACTGCACGAGCCACTGGCTGATGTCGGCGAGGTCTTTGAAGATGATGAAATTCAGTACCAGCGAGACGCCGATCAATAACCAGAAAAGTGATTTTTTCATCGCCTCTGCCCCCACCGAGCGAAAATTGCGCCACAACGCATGCGGCTAATCGTCTTCGCCATCATATTCTCCAGCGAACGCACGAGCATCTTGCCCTATCAAGCATGGCTGTGTGCCAATCCGGCACGGCTGGGGCATTCGTCGGAAATTGCGTACGCGGCGCCTGTGAACGCCGAGCGCGACTGTGCTATTTTCGAGCGACGATTTAGCTGGGGGAAAAATCACAATGTATCCAGCCCCGTTCGGTTATCACCGCGCCGAGACCGTGACTGAGGCCATCGGACTTATGGCCGACATCGGCGACGGCGCGCGCGCGCTCGCCGGCGGCCAGACCCTGCTCGTGTGGCTGAAAATGCGTTTCGACGAACCGACCGATCTCGTCGACCTCGCGCGTATTCCGGGTTTGAACCAGATCGAGAGCAACCAGAACGTACACATCGGTGCGCTGACGACGCATGCGCTCATCGCGCGCTCCGAACTCGCGCGCTCGGTGCCGATCATCGCGGACTGCGCCAACGGTATCGCCGACAACCAGGTTCGCAGTCGTGGCACGATCGGCGGTTCCCTGGCTGCGGGCGATCCGAGTTGCGACTGGCCCGCACTCCTGCACACGCTCGATGCGCAGATCGACGTGCAGGGGCCCGACGGTACCCGGTCGATCGATATCAATGATTTCGTCGAGGATCTTTACCAGACTGCTTTGCGGCCGGCGGAAATCATCACGGGAATTCGCTTCAAACCGCCCGCGACCGGTAGCGCCGGCGCGTACTGCGCATTCAAGCGTTGCGCACCGGCTTACCCGACCGCGTCTGCCGGCGTGCAGCTGACGCTGGGCGGCGGCAATACCGTCGAGGACGTCCGCGTCGCGATGGGATCAGCCGGTCTGACGCCTATCAGGGCGAAGGACGCGGAAGCGGAGTTGCGCGGCAATGCGCTGACTGACGATGTTATCGGCAAAGCCGCCGATGCTGCGGTCGCCGCGACCGATCCGATCGACGACCAGCGCGGCTCGATGGAATTCAAACAGCAGATTCTGCGGACGCTGGTCAAGCGCGCAATCGGCGTGGCGCAACGACGTTGTAATGGCGAAACGATCGAGAACCATCATGAATACTACTGATCCAAACGGACAGGTCGCGATCAGCGTCACGGTCAACGGCGAGGTCTACGCGCGTGCGGTCGAGCCGCGCCTGCTGCTGGTGCAGCTGATTCGCGAGGATCTGAATCTGACCGGCACGCACATCGGTTGCGATACCACGTACTGCGGCGCGTGCACAGTGTTGCTGGACGGAGACCCGGTCAAGTCATGCACGATGCTGGCGGTGCAGGCCGACGGCTGCGAAATCATGACCGTCGAAGGCCTGGAGCAGAACGGCGAGTTGCACCCGCTGCAAAAAGCGTTCTCTGCGGAGCACGGGCTGCAATGCGGGTTTTGCACGCCGGGCATGCTGATGTCGTCCTACGCATTGCTCGAGAAGAATGCGAATCCGACCGGCAAGGACATGCGCAAGGGGATACAGGGCAACCTGTGCCGTTGTACCGGTTATCACAACATTTTCAAAGCAATCTCCGCGGCCGCGGAGGAGATGAGAGAGGGGTCCTGAGACATGCCCATTAAATTCGAAGGCGAGTTCGACGTAACCGCGACGCCCGAGGAGGCGTATGCTGTCCTGTCCGACACGACAAAGTACGCGCCGCTGTTGCCGACCTACGTGTCGCACGAGGTCAAAGACGACGGTAGTGCAGACGTGACCGTCAAGGTCGGCGTCGGCAAGATCCGCGGCAAGGCGGTCATCAACCTGACGCGTGTGACAGCCGAGGAACCGACGCGAGCCGGCTATACCGGCAAGGGCAAGGTCATGGGCGGCGCATTCAACATGGATACGGTGTTCGAGCTCGAACCCATGGCCGCCGGCGGCACGCTCGTCAAGTGGGAGGGTTCGCTGAACATGTTCGGCAAGCTCGTCGCGCTGGCGGGCGGCCTGATTCGCCCGATCGCGAAGAAGGACATCGAACGGTTAATCGCGGCGATCAAGGCTGCGTTGTCGCCGGATGCGTCCGCCGCCGCCGGCTGAATCCCGGCGACGCGAGAATTGACGAATAATTTGACCGCACGGATGGTGCAGATATGAGCTGGGTAGGTAAGTCACTGCAGCGCAAGGAAGATGACCGCCTCATCCGGGGCAAGGGACTGTTCACGGACGACGAGCACGGTGCCGGGATGTTGCACCTCTATATCCTGCGGTCGCCGTATGCGCACGCGCGAATCAATAGCGTCGACACGTCGGCGGCGGAGGCGCTCCCCGGAGTCGCATGCGTATTGACCGGTGCCGATGTCCTGGAGCATTGCGAACCGTACATGCAGCTCGGCCCGGAGCCCTGCGACAAGATCGTCGACCTGCCGCTTGCGACGGACAAGGCGAAATACCAGGGCGAGCCGGTCGCGGCGGTCGCGGCCGTGACGCCGGCGATAGCGATGGATGCGGGCCAGCTGATCGAGGTCGACTACGACATGCTCGATTCTGTCATCGATCCCGAAGATGCATTACAGGACGATGTGCTCGTGCACGACGCGGCCGGCACGAATCGAACGTGGCACGGCGTCTACGAGTACGGCGACGTCGACCAGGCGTTCAAGGATGCCGCGCACGTCGTGAAGATCGACAAGATGCATTTCCACCGGTATTCGAGCACGCCGCTCGAGAACAATGCGTGCATCGCCGAATGGACACGTCAGGGCACGATCGAGTTCCTGTGTAATAACTCGTTCCCCGGCTTCGCGCAGCAATTGCTTTCGCCGAGTCTGCGAATGCCGGCGGACAATATCCGGATCCGTACCTACGATGTCGGCGGCAGCTTCGGCAACAAGATCTGGAACTACGTCTACATGGCGCTGGCCGCGCTGGCGTCGAAGAAGTGCGATGGTCGGCGGGTCAAGTGGTCGGAGATCCGGACCGAGCACATGCTGGCGTCGGGCCATGGCAACGAGCGCACTTACCGCGACACCGAGGTCGCGCTCGACAAGAACGGTGTGATCACCGGGCTGCGCTCGCGCCACATCGACGACTGCGGCGCGTATACGCGCTATGAGCCGCTCGGCTGCGTGATCTGGTCACAGGTGCTGCCGGCGACGTACGGGCTGCGGAACATCCGTATCGATTTCACGCAGACGGTGACGAACACGTGTCCCATCGTGCCGAATCGCGGCTACTCGCGCATGCAGCAGCTGTGGTTCATGGAGCGGGTCATCGACATCTGCGCGCACGAACTCGGCATTCCGTCCGACGAGATGCGTCTGAATAACTATATTCGCGATTTTCCTTACGAGACGCCGAACGGCTGTGTATACGATTCGGGTGACTACCCCGCGCTGCTCGACAAGGCGAAGGAGCTGATCGGCTGGGACGACTGGCGGAAAAAGCAGGCGCAGGCGCGCGCCGAAGGGCGCCTGCTCGGCATCGGCATCGGCACGACGCTGGACTCGGGGACGAACAACTTCGGCCAGGCACAGATTATGAACCCGTATCTGCCGTTCTCGGGCAATTCGGAGGTCTGCATCATTCGCCTCGACTTTGATGGTTCGGTCATTGTGACACTCGGTACCGGGCCGTCGGGCCAGGGCCACGAGACGGCGGCGTCGCAGGTCGTTGCGGACGAATTGAACATCGACCCGGCGATGGTGCAGGTGCGGCCCGGGTTCGACACGTCGTGGAACACGTTCGTCGGCCATTCCGGAACCTACGCGAGCCAGTTCGCGGTAACCGGCCTGTCGGCGGTGCACGGCGCGTGCGGCAAGCTCAAGGCGCAGCTGAAGCAGCTCGCCGCGTTCGCGCTTGAGGCGTCTGAGGAAGATCTCGAGCTCGGTATCGGCGACGAAGGCCCCGAGCTGCGCGTCAAGGGCACCGACAAATTCATGAACTATTGGGCGTTGAGCAACCTGGTCAACAACAACAACGCGGTGCTCGACGAATCGCTCGGTGACGTCACGTTGAACGTGCGCCATGTGTACCGGCCACCATTCGACGTTCCCGATACCGAGAAGAAGTTCGGCAACCTGACGCTGACCTATGCGTCGCAACTGCACATCGCGGTGGTCGAGGTCGATCGCGACACGTATCACTCGAAGATCCTCGACTACGCGGCCGTCGACGACTGCGGCACCGTGATCAACCCGCAGATCGCGAGTGGGCAGGTGCACGGCGCCACGAGTCATGGCATCGGCGCGGCGATCATGGAGTCGTTCGACTACGACGAGGCCGGCAACCTGCTGACGTCGACGTTCAGCGACTATTGCCCGATCACGTCGATGAATATCCCCGACATCAAGTACGGCGGCATCGAGACGCCGTCGCCGTTCAGCTACAGCGGAGCCAAGGGCATGGGCGAGGGCGGCGGTGCGCCGCTGCACACGATGTCGGCCGCGCTGCAGGACGCGTTGCACGAGGGTGGAGTCATCGTCGTCGATTCGTTCGCGTCACCGCCGCGAATCTTCGACATGCTGAATGAGCCGAATCGCGAGAAAGCGGTCAGCATCAAATCCGGCTAGGGGCGGCCAGGGGACATTCTGCTTTTCCGTGAAAAACGGAAAAGCAGAATGTCCCCGGTCACCCGGTCATCTCAATCCGGCCTTGATGGACTTGCCGAGCACGGCCGCGCGCACGCGCGCACGAAAAGCGAGCGCGGCCAGCGGACCCTGATCGGCGAGATGCGCGTCGAGCCCTCGCTTCGCGACCTGCCGGGCGAGTTCCTGCAGCCCGCTCAGCGGGCGGATCCAGACCTTCAGTTGGGCGACCTTGCCTGCGTCGTTGAGGCGGAACCGGTCGATGCCCTGCAACGTGTACTTGCCGACCTTGACCTCGAACTCGAACATCACCTCGTTGTCCTTGGTCCAGGTGTCGGTGACGCGGTAGCCTTCGAAAACTTCGTAGACGACGCCGAGTAGCTCGAATACCGTCTCCTTGCCGCGTTTCGGCGTGAAGATTGCCGGCGAATAGAATTCGACGTCGTCGTCGATCATCGGCGCAATCAAGTTCGGGTTATCCTCCGCGAAGATCCGGTGCCATTGTTCGATGAAGGCTTCAACGTGCGGTGACGGCATGGTTATTCTCAGTCTGCAATAGGGATAGAAGATAACGAGCGCTTGCGCGTGTCGGACGGTGTCTCGCCGAAGCGCGCACGATAGCACTTCGCGAACTTGCCGGGGTGATTGAAGCCGCAGGACTGCGCGATGTCCGTGACGCTGCGGCCGGTCGCCGCCGCATTTTTAAGCGCGTGGCGCGCCAGGTCGAGTCGATAGTCGCGCAAGTACTCCATCGGCGTTGTCTCGCGATAACGGCGAAATCCGGTCTGTAACGTGCGCGTGCTGACATCTGCGACCGCGGCCAGGTCATTGAGGCTCAGCGCGTCGTCGGCATGCCCGCGGATATAGTCCTCGACGATGCGCACGTGCTCCGGCGCCTCGCCGAGCGGAGCACCGCCGAGCGCGTCGCTGTAATTATGCGGCAACTGTGTCAGCGCGAGGCTGATGATCGTGCGCTCCATCTGTCGCGCGACGAGATCCGTCATCGACGGGCGTGACTGACGATCAATTTCGCGGCAAACGAATTCGAGGTAACGGCGCAGGCCGGGCGCGTCTGCATCATTCGGATTCGCTTCGGGCTCGAATACGAGCGGCACGGTGACCGGCACGCCTGTTTCGCGCTCGAGAAATTCGATCAGCACCGCTGTCGGTATTCGCAATGTCAGGTTCGCCTCGCCCGGAGAGAAGCGCATCTGCGCGCTGCCGGTCGGATTCATCGTGCGCACGATCTCCGGCCCGACCGGGCCCGAAAACCCGTCCTGCGAAAACACGCCGTCCCCCCGCAGCAGCACCAGAAAGAGGTACGAGTCGTCGGGCACCGCGTCGATCTTGACCGCTGCACCGTAGTGGAGGGCATTGATCGACACGCGTCCGACGTTGGCTGCGCAATGCCGGAATGCTACGCGCGGTCTTCTGTCGATCGGTATGACCGAGTGCTTCCACAGGAATCGCGACAGGTGATTGCGCGCCGCCAGCAGGTCGCGCGATTCGAAAATCAGCCGGCTCGCGAGCGGCAGATCCGGTGGGCGCGGGTTAGCGGATACCGCCGTCATCTTTTACCGCGTCGGCCAGGATGATGTCCGGCTCCGGCGTATCTTCGAGTCCCCACCCTCCCATCAGGTAGTGATGCACGATCCGGATCGCGGTCTGCCCGCAGTGCTCGGCGAAGCCGTCGAGGTGGCCGAAGCGCTCGCCGAGCGTTTCCGTGACGTAACCTGCCATCGCGTCGTGTACCCAGATCGGCACCATGCCGATGAACGCTTGCTGACACGCGACGTGCATCGCCTCGAGATAGTCGATGCCCTCGGCGAAACGCGCACGATCGGTGACTTCGTAACGTCCGGGGACGAAGGTCTCGAAGTCCAGTTCGAGAAAGCTGCGCATGTAGTCGTGAAATTTCGTGAAGTGATAGTCCGGCATCAGCCCGTAGCGTGCGTTCGGCAGTATCGTGTCACTGGAGAAAAGCAACTTCTCGTCCGCGAAGTATGCCGACAAATGGCCGGTACCGTGCGTCGGACCCGGATTCAGTAGCTGGAATTTCGCGCCGTCGAAATCGACGTCGTGTTGTTTGCCGTTCAGCGTCTCGTTTGCCGGTAGCTGGCCGCTGGCCTTGCGCATGTTGATGACTTTCGCGGTCATGTGATCCGCGACGATGTTCGCATCCGGCGCGAAGTCAGCCGCGAACCCGGCGTGATCGAGATGATCGTGCGTGTAGATGACGGTGCCGACCGGCTTGCCCGGGATCGCTTTGTCGATCTCGGCGCGATACGCACGCGCACGCGCCGGCGTGCCGAGCGTGTCGAAGGCAACGACGGTGCTGTCGGCCTCGATGAACATCGTGCGGTATTTGCCGTCACTCGTGGTCCACAGCCGGTCCGACAACCGGTCGGTTGTCATTTCCGGCTCGGCCGCGAGAAAACCTTCGACCGCGGCGCTGGTGAAAATGCCCTGGTGCTGAGTCATCCGTAGTCGCCCCCTATAACGGCGTCGTATCGGGGGTCCAGTTACCCTCGATACCCCAGCCGCCGGTCAGGAAATGCTGCATGTAGCGCGACAGGTTCATCGCGCAGTATTCGTCATAGCGGAAGTAGCGCGCGTAGCGTCCTTCGAGCTTCTCGGTCGTGTAGCGCACCACGTCGGCGTAGTCGTCCGCGTCGACGCCCGCGCCGATCGCCTCCTGTGCGATCACCTCCATCTCGTCGTAGTAATCGAGGCTCTGCTGGAACCCGGCGCGGTCGGTGATCCAGAAGTGACCGGGGACAAAGGTGTCCCAGTCGAGGCTCAGGAAACGCCGCATCACCGGCACGTACGGCGCCATATGCCAGTCGGGGAAGAACGTGTAGCCGACGCCCGGTATCACGGTGTCGACCATGAACAGCAGTTTCGATTGTGGGAAATACGCGGCGATGTTGCCGTCGCCGTGCGTCGGGCCCGGGTAGATCAGCTCGAACTCGACGCCGTCGATCTCGTACTCCTTGCGCTCACCCGCAAAGGTCTCCGTCGCCGGCAGCTGCCCGTCCGATTGCCTGCCCCGAATCACCTTGTCGCACAGCTCGTGCGCGATGATATCGGCACCCGGATTCAGATCGGCAGCATAGCCGGTGTGATCGAGGTGCTCGTGCGAATAGACGATCGTGTGACACGGTTTGCGCGGGAATACCCTTTGCATCGCCATGTTGTACGCGTTCGCGCCGCCCGGCGTCGAAAAGGTGTCAAAAGCAACGACACCGGTCTCGCCTTCCGCAAATATCGTGCGGTAAATCCCTTCGCTCGTGGTCCAGATATTGTCGCGTACGGGCTCGTACGTGATATCCCGCCACATCGTTTGTATCGTCAGCGGACCGGGGATCGTGAAGATGCCGCAGTGCTCGCACGGTGCCGCGTTGTTTTCTCCGGCGTCGGCGTCAGAATCTGTCAATGAATCGCTCCTGCCTTGTTGTTTTCACCGATTGTACCCGGCTTTGTATCTGTTCTAACAGGAATGCCATTTGGCAGCTTTGCGGATCGGGTAAAGGCTTTACCGGTATTGACAATGCGGCTATAACGACCGAAGGCACAATGATTTCATCAACTTGAACCCCCGGAGAATGCAGTGCCGAACCTCGATCCGCTGGATCTATTTGACGTCAAGTCCATGCTCGACGAAGACGAGCGCATCGTGCAGGAAAGCGTCGGCCGTTTCGTCGACGACAAAGTGCTGCCGATTATCCGCGAGTGTTTCGAGCAACACCGGTTTCCTGCGGAGCTCGTGTCGGAAGTCGCCGAGCTCGGACTGCTCGGCAGCAGCATAGACGGCTACGGTTGCGCCGGTCTGAATGCCGTTGCCTACGGCCTGATCTGCCAGGAACTCGAGCGCGGCGACAGCGGGCTGCGCAGTTTCGTATCGGTGCAGAGCAGCCTCGTCATGTTCCCGATTCACCAATACGGTTCCGACGAGCAGAAAGACCGTTGGTTGCCGGCGATGGCGGCCGGCGAGGCGATCGGTTGTTTCGGTCTGACCGAGTCACACGGCGGTTCGGACCCGGGCAACATGAAGACGCATGCCAAGCGCGACGGCGATGACTGGATTTTGAACGGCTCGAAGATGTGGATCACGAACGGCAACATCGCCGACGTCGCCGTCGTCTGGGCGACGACCGACGACGGCGTGCGCGGTTTCCTGGTCGAGAAGGACATGGCCGGCTTCGACGCACCGGCAATCGAGAACAAGATGTCGCTGCGCGCATCGCATACGGCGGCGCTGTTCTTCGACAACGTGCGCGTACCGGCGGCAAGTGTCTTGCCGGGCGTCAGCAGTCTGCGCGGACCGCTGAGCTGCCTCACGCAGGCGCGCTATGGCATCACCTGGGGCCCGATCGGTGCGGCGCAGGCCTGCCTCAAAGAGCTGATCGAATACGTCGAGACGCGCGAGCTATTCGGGCAGCCGTTGTCCCATAAGCAATCGATCCAGGAGCGCCTCGCCGACATGGCGCGGCGAATCACGACCGCGCAGCTGTTGTCTCTGCGGCTCGGCCGGTTGAAGGACCAGGGCAAACTGGATCCCACCCAGGTCTCGCTCGCGAAGTGGAACAACGTGCGCATGGCGCTCGACATTGCGCGCGACTGTCGCGACATGCTCGGCGGCAGCGGCATCAGCGCTGAGTACGTGCCGATCCGGCACATGCTGAACCTCGAGAGCGTGATAACGTACGAGGGTACGGAGAATATTCATAAACTCGTCGTCGGCAAGGAGCTGACCGGGGTCGCCGCATTCTGATCGAAGGAGATCCGTGACTACCACGCGCCGGACATTCATTCGCGGCACGGGCCTTGGCGTGCTGAGCTTCACGGTCGGCGGGTCTGCGATGCTGCTGACGCCGCGTGACGCGCGTGCGAAGGGAGCGGACCTTAAGGTGCTCAGCGACAGCGAGGCCGAGTTGCTGGAAGCGTTTGGTGAGGCGCTCGCGCCGGGTGCTAGCGAGGCGGGCATTGCCCATTTCGTCGACAGCCAGCTCGCCGCCGATCCGCGCGCGGCGCTGCTGATGATCAAGTCTTTCAATGTGCCGCCGCCGTATGCGGGCTTCTACCGCGGCGGCTTGGCGGCACTCGACACGTACGCGAAGAAGGCGCACGGCGCCGGGTTCCGCGAGCTCGAGGCGACCGACGTCGAGGCCGTGATGGACGCGTTCGTGGCCTCGCTCGGCGGCGCGCAGCCGGACGGCTGGGACGGCCCGCCGGCGGTTCTGTTTTACCTCGCGCTCCGCTCGGACGCGGTCGATGTTGTGTACGGCACCGTGGAGGGATTTGAGCGGCTCGGCGTGCCGTACATGCCCCACATCGTACCGCCGAAGCCGTGGTGACGCGGCGTGCCTGACTCGACGGAAGTCGTCGTCGTCGGTGCGGGCGCGGCCGGCAGCGTCTATGCGGCCGTGCTGGCCGAGGCGGGCCGGTCGGTCACCGTGCTCGAGGGCGGACCGCCGTGGCAGCTATCCGATCTTTACAGCTCGCAGACCTGGGGCCGGCGGCTGAAGTGGACGCTGCCGCACGTCGAGGAAGCGACGCGCGACAGCCTGTTTTTCAATTACAACGCCGGCACCGGTTACGGCGGCGCGGCGCTGCACCACTTCGGCGTCTGGCCGCGATTTCACGAAGACGATTTCAAGGTCAATTCCCTGTACGGGCGCGGCCTTGACTGGCCGCTCGAATACGACGACCTGCGGCCGTATTACGACCGCGTCCAAGCTGACATCGGTATGTCCGGCGATGCCGAAGCCGAGATCTGGCGGCCGCCGGGCGACCCGTACCCGCTGCCGCCGGTGCCGCGCTTCGCGCAGGGCGAAATCCTCGCGAAAGGCTTTGCGGCGAATGACATGCACGTCGCGCCGGTGCCGGTCGCGGTATTGACGCGACCTTACAAGGGCCGAGCCGCGTGCATCTGGGACGGTTGGTGCGAGGCCGGGTGCCCGACCGGCGCGCTCGGCAACCCGCTGGTCGAGTACATTCCGCGCGCGACCAAAGCCGGCGCCGAGCTGCGCGCAAATTGTCATGTCACGCGCGTACTCACGGACGCGAAGAGCAGACGCGCGACTGGTGTCGAGTATATCGACGCGGACGGCGAGCGCCGTGAATTGAAGGCGGACGCCGTCGTGCTGGCGGCGTTCAGTATCGAGAACGTCCGCGTGCTGCTGAACTCGGCTACCGACGCGCATCCGGACGGGCTCGCGAACTCGAGCGGGTTGGTCGGTGCGTACATCATGTCGCACGCGTCGGCGAATCTGTTCGGCATGTTCGACGAGGACACTCAGAATCACATGGGCCTGAACGGCGGGCAACTCATCTGCCAGGACAGCTTCGGCAAGGTCCGGGAGAACGGTCCGTTCGGCAGTCGCCATTTCATCGCTGCGCTCGCAATGAAGCCGAACGATTTGCTCGGCATCGCGATGACGCGCGCGGACCTTTACGGCGGCAAGCTGGATGCGTTCATGCACCGTGCCGTGCGCAACATGACGAATATGGTCACAGTCGCCGAGGATCAGCCACGGCGCGAGAATCGTGTCGAGCTGTCGGCGAATCGGGACGCCCGCGGCATGCGTCAGGCGCGTATCGTCTACGAGACGAGCAGCGACTGCATGGCGCTGTGGACCGAGGGCGTCGAGGAGGGCAAGCGAATTCTCGAGGCCGCCGGCGCCGACGAAATCTGGAACGGCCCGAAAGGTTCGCAGCATATAATGGGCGGCACTGTCATGGGTGCAGACCCGGAGGCTTCCGTGACCAACCGGTACTCGCAGACACACGACGTCGCGAACCTGTTTGTCGGGGGTCCGGGCGTATTCCCGACGTCATCGGCCGCCAATCCGACCTTCACATTGCACGCACTCGCGATGATGAGTGCAGAACATATTCGGGACAACTTCGAATCGCTATGAATGAATCCGTTATCAATTTCGTCGACAAGGGCGGGCCCGGCCTGACCGACCGGCTGCGCCGCCCGTTGCATGACCTGCGTATCTCGGTCATGGACCGCTGCAATTTTCGCTGCCCGTATTGCATGCCCGAAGACAAGTTCCACAAGGAATTTCAGTTCATGCGCACGAACGAGCGACTGTCGTTCGATGAGATCGTGCGAGTTGCGCAGCTATTCCAGAAGCTCGGCGTGCAGAAACTGCGTATCACCGGCGGCGAGCCGCTGCTGCGCCAGAACCTGCCGGACCTGATCGGCGATTTGAATCGCATCGATGGCATCGACGACCTGGCGCTGACGACCAACGGCATACTGCTCGGCGCGCAGGCCGCGGCGCTGAAAGCGGCGGGCATGGATCGCGTGACGGTGAGCCTCGATTCGCTGGACGATGAGGTGTTCGCGCGGATGAGCGGCAATCGTGGCAGCAAGGATCGCGTACTCGAAGGCATCGAAGAGGCGATGAATGCGGGCCTTACGCCGATCAAGATCAATACGGTCGTCAAGCGCGGCGTTAACGAGCACACGGTGCTCGACCTGCTCGATTATTTTCGCGGCACCGGCGTGATCGTCCGCTTTATCGAATTCATGGACGTCGGCACGATCAATCACTGGCAGTACTCGGACACCGTGCCGGCGAAGGAGCTGGCCGAAATGATCGCTGCGCGCTGGCCGCTCGAACCCCGCGAGAGCAACTACCACGGCGAAGTCGCGAACCGTTACGCGTTCCGCGACGGCGGCGGCGAGATCGGCTTCATTCAATCGGTCACGAGGCCGTTCTGCGGCGACTGCACGCGTGCTCGTCTGTCGTCGGACGGCAAATTGTTCACCTGTCTGTTCGCCGATCACGGTACGGACCTGAGGGAACCGCTGCGATCCGGAGTCAGCGACGACGAGCTGCTGGCGATCATCCAGGACACGTGGCGCAATCGTGAAGACCGCTACAGCGAACTGCGGGCGAAATCGACGACACCGCACGACAAGGTCGAGATGTACTACATTGGGGGATAGCCCGAACGTCGAGTCGAGTTTGCAGGTTACCGTCCGTCGCGTCGGTGACGCGGGTCAGGCCGGGGGCGGCAGTGCCGAAACCGACGTCGTCGCGGTCGAAGAGCCGCTCGAAATCCGGCTCTCCGAGCAGAGCATCTCGATTACGATGCGTACGCCCGGCGACGACCTGAACCTCGCCGCGGGATTCCTGTTCACCGAGGGGATGATAGAAAACGCGGCGCAGATCGCATCGCTCGCGTATCTCGTCGACGCCGAATCGGGCGAGAAGAATCCGAACATCGTCGTCGCGGAGCTCGCACCCGGAGTGTCCGTCGACACCGCGAAACTGCAGCGGCATTTCTATACGACATCGTCGTGCGGCGTCTGCGGCAAATCGTCGCTCGAGGCGCTGTCGACGCAGGCCTCGTACCCGGTCGTCGGCGATGAATTGCGCGTGTCGGCCGACGTGCTGTCGGCTCTGCCCGACGCGTTGCTGAGCCGGCAGCGCACGTTCTCTGATACCGGTGGGCTGCACGCCGCCGGCTTGTTTCGGCCGGATGGCACGCTGCTGGACGTGCGCGAAGACGTCGGCCGGCACAACGCAGTCGACAAACTCGTCGGTCACGCGCTGACGAACGGCGACCTGCCGCTGTCGAATCTCGGCGTGCTGGTCAGCGGGCGTACCAGCTTCGAAATCATGCAGAAGCTCAGGATGGCCGGCTGTCCGCTGGTCGCCGCCGTCGGCGCGCCGTCCAGCCTGGCCGTCGAGCTGGCGTGGGAGTTCGACATGACGCTGGTCGGCTTTTTGCGCGACGGTCGCTTCAACGTTTACTCGGGGCCGGGTCGGATCGCCTGATCCCGCGTACCGGCAGCGCCGGGCGCGCTACTTCTCGACCAGTTTGTGGCTGTCTTCGGCGGTCAGTTCCAGACCGTACAGGGATTTCAGCTGCTCGATGGTGGTCACGGTTTCCGGCGAGAACGGTGCCTTGCCTTCGAAGCTGTGCAACACGATGCCTTCCATCAGATCGCCGAGCGTCATGTCGAAATATTCGGCCAGCCCCTTCAAGACTTTGAGCGTCCGTTTCTCGAAGCGAATGCCGGTCTGCACGCGTTCGACCTGTTTGCGTTTTTCTGCGCCGGTCATCGTTATGCCGCCAGCGCGTCGATCGCGTTCTGCACCGGCGCTTCCCAGGAGCGCAGGTAGTCCTTGCCGTAGCGGGCAAGGTCGCGCTCGCCGTCCGGCGACAGTGCGGTGGTCACGTAACGCGCCGTGACCTGCGTGCGGCCGTCCGCATCGCCGCTGCAGGTGACGTAGATCCAGCGATGCTGATAGTCGTATTCGGTGACGAGATATTCCGCGACGTGTTGGCCCGGCGCGTAGCGCAAGACGGTCCACACCGCCTTGCGCCCGTCGCGCTCCAGCGCGAACACGGTGCCTTCGGCCCGGCTCAACTCAGTCGGGTAGACCGGCATCGGATCCCAGGCGTCGACCCAGTCGCGTTCGCTGACCGCGTCGAATAAGCCGAAAACCCGATCGACGTCGCCGTCGACAATGAAGGTGTGGCTGGCCTCCAGCCTCAGGGTCGCCGTGGTCGGCGCCGGGTTGCGGTGTCCCGCCTGCAGGCGGGCAGGGGCGTGCTCAGGCATGATGCATCCTCCGTGTTAGAGGTATAAATATACATC
>JBPCXI010000232.1:0-7380 GCA_051008895.1 Gammaproteobacteria bacterium
TGCAGCATCTCCTTGACGAAGCTGCCGTCGATCTTCAGGTAGTCGACCGGGAAGTGCTTGAGATAACCGAATGACGACAGGCCGGTGCCGAAGTCGTCGAGCGCGAACTTGCAGCCGAGCTCTTTCAACGCGTTGATGAACCGGCTGGCCTGCGCGTAGCTGCCGACGGCCGCCGTCTCGGTGATCTCGAAGCAGATCTTCGTCGCGTCGATGCCGCTGGTCTGAAACTGGTGAATCACGTGCGGCAGAAACTCGTCGTCGGTCAGGCTCTGGCCGGACAGGTTGATCGAGCACATGGCGAGGCGCTCGCGCTCGTCCGCCTCCGATACGAGCCAGCGCAGCGCGTGCTCGACGACCCAGCGGTCGATGTTCGGCGTGATGCCGTAGCGCTCGGCCGCGGTGATGAACAGGTCGGGCGACACCAGCGAGCCGTTCTCGTCGCGCATGCGCAGCAGCAGCTCGAAATGCGAACCGCGCTCCGGCTCCTGCAGCGGCTGAATTGTTTGGCGAAACAGCTCGAAGCGCGAGTCCTCGAGCGCATTATTGATTCGCGCGGCCCATTGCATCTCGCGCCGCCGGCGCATCAGGTCGATATCGTGCTCATGATAGCTATAGACGCGGTTGCGACCGGCCTCCTTCGCCGCCTGCGCCGCGCTGTCGGCCGCGGTCAGCAACGATGCGACGTCCTCGTTCGCGGCCGAGATCGGCACGACGCCGATGCTGACGCCGAGCGTGAAGCTGCGGTCATCCCACGTAAACTTGTGATCGCGGATCGCCTCGCGCAAAACCTCGGCCGTGCGCATCGCCTCTTCGAGCGTGCAGCCTTCGAGTAGCAGGCCGAACTCGTCGCCGCCGAGCCGGGCGAGCGTGTCGCGCCAGCGGATCTTCGACTTCAGCAACGCGCCGAGCTGGCTCAGCAACGCGTCGCCGGCGTTGTGCCCGCAGGTATCGTTGACGATCTTGAACTGGTCCAGATCGAGATAACACAGCGCGTAGGACGTCTCGCGCGCCTTCGCGCTCTTGAGCGCGCGCTCGAGGCAGTTCTCGAACTCGCGGCGGTTCACCAGGCCGGTGAGAATATCGTGACTCGCGTGGTAGCTGAGCCGACGGTTCAGCTCGCGCGCCTCGCTGACGTCGTGGAACACGAGCACGCCGCCGGACACGTCGCCTTTGTCGTTGCGGATTGGCGACGCGGTGCTCTCGATATAGAGTTCGTTGCCGTCGCGACGAATCAGCAGCGTCGGGCGCACGGACTTGATCGACCGGTTACGGCGAATCGCGACCGACAGCGGATTTTCCAGCGGCTCACAGGTCTCCTCGTGGAAACCGCGGAACACATCGTCGATCGGGCAGCCGGTCGCGTCGTCGACCTTCCAGCCGGTCAGCCCCTCGGCGACCGGGTTCATGTACTCGATGTTGCAGTCCTCGTCCGTCGTCACGACGCCGTCGCCGATCGACTGCAGCGTGATCTGCGCGCTCTCCTTCTCGTGAAACAGCGCTTCTTCGTAGATCTTCTGTTCGGTGATGTCCGTTTCGACGCCGATCAGCCGCCGCAGCCGGCCCTTCTCATCGGTCAGCCCCTTGGCCCGGCACTGCACCCAGCGCCACTCGCCATCGCGGCGCCGCATCCGATGCGTGCTCTCGAAAATATCCGTCTTGCCGGCGAGGTGCTCGCGCAGCCGCATCTGCACCTTGGCGAGGTCGTCCTGGTGCACGAGCTTCTGCCAGTCCGGTGGCGCGCGCTCCATCTCGTCGTCGGTATAGCCCATGATGGCCTTCCACCGCGGCGAGAAATGCATCACGTTGTTCAGCGCATCGAAATCCCAGGTGCCGTCGTTGGCCGTACACAGCAGCAGCGCGTCGCGCTCCTCGATGTCTTCGAGGTTCGCGGTGGCGCGCAACCGGTCGATGCCGGAGGCGAGACTCGTCGCGAGCAGTTTGATCAAAAGCTGGTGCTCGACGGTCCAGTTGACCTGCGGCTGACCGTAGCAGAACGCCATGAAGCCCGCGGCACGACCGCGCACCTCGAAACCGACGAACATCGCCGCGCCGATCTGCAACGCCGCGAGTCGCCCGGCGTCGAGGCGCTGTCCCTCGTCCGGCCGGAACGTGTCGCCGATGCTGAACAGCCGCAGGTGTTCGAGGCGTTGCGCGATCCACGGCAGCGTTTCCAGTTCGTCCAGTTCGAGCGCGCGCGGATTCGCGGCGGTGAACGTCGACTGCGCAGAAAAGACTCTGTCGATGCGCTCGCCGTCCGCGTCGATCAGCGCGACGCACACGGCGTCGCATTCGATTGAATCGAGTAGAGTGTCGAGGCAACGCTGCAGCGACGCTTCCGCATCATTGCTATCGAGATTCTGCAGATCGACCGCGAGTTTGGTGAAACCGACGTCGAGTCCACCTGCGGTCCGGCCGCCGCCAAGTGACCGCTGAATGCTGGTCAGGGTCGAGGATTCTTCCAAGCTGTCATCTCCTCCCACTGCGGCGGTTCACCGCCACGGAGACTCACCGAATACCCTTCAGTGATGCGCACTTCAGCCAACATTCTGCCACGGTTTGGGCAGAAAACAAGATAAGTTTATGAAATAGGAGCAGTTTGGCGGTCGGGGAACAACAGGATCTTGCCAAGATGCAGCACGTTGTTCGTCGTCCAGTACAGCACCATGCCGGCCGGGAACGTATAGAACAGCAGGAAGAATGCGCCGGCCATCAGGTACAGGCGCTTGGTTTGCGCACGCTCGAGTTCGGGCGTCAGGTGCGGGTCGGTCTGCTTCCACGACGTCAACAACGTAATGCCGGTCATCAGCACCGGCAGCAAATTCAAATATCCGCCGAAGAACGGAAGCGTCAGCGGCAGCGCGATCCATTGGTCCGGTATCGCCAGGTCGTCGATCCACAGGAACGACTGGCCATCGAGCGCGATGTTCTCGCCGAGCATGTCGAACGCGGCGATGAAGATCGGGATCTGGATCAGGAACCCGACCAGGCTCTTGAACGGGTACATCGGACTGACGTCATGCGCCTTGAATACTGCCAGCGTTCGTTCATGCGCCTCCTCGCCCTTGTAGTTCTTCTTGATCTCGTCAATCTTCGGCTGCAGCAGCGCCTGGGTGCGGTTCACCGACGCCTGCAGGCTGTCCGCGTATTTCGTCAGCGGCAGCATCAGGATCTTTACGGCCAGCGACAGCAGCACGATCGACCAGCCGATGTGACCAATGAAGCGATCAATCGTCGTCAGCAGCCACAGCATGCCGAAGCAGAGTTGTCGCAGCCATTCCCACAGCGCCGCGAACAGCATGTTGGTCAGCACCGGGTCGACCTCACGGAGTCGCGCGTTGTCGATTGGCCCCGCGTAGATCCGCAGCGCCAGCTTGCCCGCACCGGGCGCATATTCGATGGCCGGCTGGTTCGGCTCCGCATAGTCGATGACGACGTTTGGCTCATCCGTGCCGATGCCATTGACGACGACGGCGTGAAAACGGTTGCGTACGCCGAGCCAGTCGCCGGCCGGCACGACGATGCGACCCGGTTCCGGCACATCCTGCCCGTCGTCGTTGACGACGATCGGGCGCACGTCACCGTAGAACGCGCCGAAGCCCGGTAGCGGCGTCGGTACGAAGCGCTCGTTCGCGCGGATCCGCAAGACCGCGTCGGGCGGCAGGTCGAGTTCGATATCGATGACGTCGGGTCCGTCGAAATCGTAGGCCCGGATAACGCGGCTGTCCGCCTCGGCGCCCGGCACGTGCCAGCTGACCTCGACTGCGCTCGACGGTGTCTGTGCCGCCACACCACCCGCTACTGTCAACAGCAACGCCGGGAGAACGAGGCTGCGCAGGGTCAGCGTCCGGGTCCGGGTCCGACTCATTTCAGAAACCGGCGCTGCGCCTCGAGCGAATCCTGGATCAGCCCGGCATCGAGTTCGGCCCCGCTGACCGGGCGATAGTCGGTGTCGCGTACCTCGACGAAGCCGCCCGGATGGGACACGATGACCCGGCCGGGTTCGACGATCGCGTGATCGGTGTAGCTGCCGGCCATCGTCCATGCCCAGGCTTCGCCGGAAAACAGGTTACGCCCGACGGCATATTCCGCCGGCGGATTCGCGCACGCGAAAACCTCCTGCAGCAATGTGACCGGGAGACCATGGTGCGACGTGCGATGCGTGATCTTTGCCGGCTCGCGGCCGGGCCAGTGCATCATCAGCGTCGAGCGCAGCTGCGCCGGGCTGAAGTTGCTCGCGTGCCCATAGTGACCGATGCCGTTGTCGTCGAATTCGTAGCCGTGGTCGCTGGCGATGATCACGATCGTGTCGTCCATCCGCCCGCTGTCGCGCAACGCGTCGAGCACGCGCGCCGTCTCCCCGTCGAGGAACCGCATCGCGAGTCGATACTGGCGCCACAGCTCGCGCGCCTTCTCGTTGTCCGCGTACCGTTCGTCCATCGGCACCGACTCCGGACCGGCGGCCGGCATCTCGCTCATCGGCGGGTCGAGATAGACCAGCGCGAAGAACGGCCGCTCGTCGCCGCGCTCGCCGAGCCAATCGAGCGCCTGGTCGGTGATCAGCGTGTTGCGCACGGTGACGGGCAGATCCTTGCGCTCGTCCGACAGGTCCGCGAAGCCCGCGAATGCAGTGCGATCCATTAACGTCGGGCTGCCGAAACCGACTGCGCTGAACAGTCCGAATTCGAAATCGTGCGCCTTGATCGTATCGATCAGCACCGGCGAACGCTGCAGATCGTAAAACGCCTGCCAGTACGTGCTCGGCAGGCCGTAGAACATCGAGAACACGCCCATGCGGGACGAATTGCCGCCGCTGTAATGCTCGCGAAAGTCGACACCCGCGGCGCCGAATGCGGCCAGCGTCGGCGTCAGGTCCGGATGTATCGCGTCGGGCCGCAGCGCGTCGAGCACGATGAACACAATGTTCGGTAAATTCCCCGCCTCAGCGCTACAGCTCATCGGCTGCAGTGGGTAACGCAGCTGGCCGTCGGCCGCATCGAGACTGCCGCGGAGCATGCGCTGCCGGCGCGCTTGTTCCGGGTCCACGAGGCCGAGACGCGCGAGATCGCGCTTTGCATGAATCGGGTAGTACAGCGGCATGAAACGCGTGAACTGCGTGACCGGCGTGTGCCCGATCGCGTCGCCCCAGATGTGAATCGCGGTCCCGCCGAGCCACGACGCGATCAGTACCGCGGCCAGCGGCCGACCGAAGCGCGGTCCGGGCGCGGTGGCGAAGTTGCGCCAGATGATACCGGCGAGCATCGATTCGAATACGACAAAGATCACAAACAGCACGCCGGTGAAAACCCACGTCGTCGTCTCGAACAACTGTGCGGTCAGCCATGACAGGTGAAAGCGGTGCTCAGCGAACACATTCGTATCGAGCAACAACAGGCTGAGTCCGACCGACATCATCAGCACGCCGAGCGGCATGATCAGTTTGCGAGACGGCACCAGCAGCGCGAGCGGCGCCAGCACGATGAACATCGGCACACAGGCCAATACGGCTTGCTGACCGACGAACGCGAGCACGACGTAGACGTTGCCGAGCCAGTCCGCGGGGAAATCGTAGATGAACAGGTAGCGCAGCCCAATCAGCGAGAACAGCCCTGCGTTGGCCGCGCCGAACCAGCCCAGCCAGCGCAACAGGCTCCGGCGAGGACGCGCGACGTCACTCATCGGTCGGCCCGCCCCGAACCTGATCTGCGATTTTCACCACGGCATCCGCAGCAGCCGGCGAACTCGTGCCGAGGTTATAAACCCACTCGGCGCGCAGCCGCTGTACGTCGCGGCGGAATTTGTCCGGGTCGGCGAGCAGGTTTCGTATCGTTTCCGGCGCGTCGGCGATTCGCTCCGGCGCCAGCACCGCGCCAATCTTGTCACGGATGAACGACTCGAACGGTTCCATGCCGAGCGCTTGCCACTGGTCGTTGCGCGATTTCGGCGGCACGTCGATATACAGCACCGGCTTCTCCAGGCCTAGCCCGTAATCCATGCCGGCGCCAGACCAATCGGTAATCATCACGTGCGAATCGTACAGCGAATCGCTCTCGCCCATATCCTCGATCAGCGCGAAGCGCGGGTTATCGCCGTGGCGCGCAACGATGTCGTCGATAGCGGCCGGCGTATTCCAGCGCGTCTGAAAATGCGGTCTCAGCGTCAGCCGGAAGCCCGCATCGAGCAGAATGCCGGCAAGCTCGACGCCGAACAGATTCAGGATCGTTTTCTCACCCCACGACGGCGCGAGCAGCACGTGGATGTCACCGTCGGATTCCCACGGCGGCGCGACGCGCCGATCGGCCATTAGTTGTTCGAGCCGGTAGTAACCGTGCGGCACGAGTTGTTTGGCCGGCAGCCCGGCCAGCGACTCGCGCTTGCGCACCTCGCGGCCCTGATGCGGGCCGGCGCACAGGATCGTGTCGTAGTGATCGAACGAATCCTCGTGGTCGGCCATATGCGTGCTAATCAGCGAATGAAACATGTAGATGTAGTGCACCGGATGCACCGAGCGCTTCAGGTCCTTGTTGTTGAGGTCGAGCAGCTGGGTCAGCAGCACGTCGGCCTCCAGCGTCTGGAAGAACACGATGCGAAAAAACCCGTCGCCGATACAAAACGGCAGGATACTCGGATTGTCCTGATGCAGCCCCGGATCGTCGGGATCGGACGCAACATAGCAAATCGTGCGCCCGTGACGCCCGGTAAGTTCGGCGATCAAGGTCGCGTGGTGATGCCAGTCCTGGCGGCTCTCGGAAAAGACGACGATATTGCGATCCGACCGCGGGAGGCGCCGGAACGCGCGGTGCGCGCGCCAGTGCCCGACGAACCCGCCGAAGCTGCTCAACTTTCAGTCGAACGCTCGGGTTCCGTCCCCTGCTCCACGCCCGGTTCCGTGGCGGGTTGTGCCTGCGATTCCGCACGACGCTCATTGATGCCCTGGTCGCGACGGAAGAATCCCTTCAGCTTGTACCAGTAGGTCTTGACCGCCAGGCCGACGGTCGCGAACAGCCCGACGATCGCGGAGATGATCATGCTGCCGGTGCCGGGATCGAGGTACGCCCACGCCGGCGACGACATCGTCAACAGCCCCAGCGCGACGACGCCGAGCGCGGGATTTCGCTGATTTCGCTTGCTACTGATCATGATCGGGTCCGTGTTTAGTCCGTGTTTATCCGTGTTTACTATAGTGAATATTCTACCCTGACCGAACGGCGATATCGGTCATCGCGAGTCATTTACCCGTCCCGTCGCCCGATCTCGCCGGTGGCGATTCTCGTGCCTGGGGACACTCCTCCTTGAGGAGTGTCCCCGTTGGCCCGTCCCCGTTGGACCCCGCGTGGGGGGACCCCCCCAGAAAGAGTGTCCCCGAGCATTGTTTTTTGGTAA
>JBPCXI010000233.1:0-3287 GCA_051008895.1 Gammaproteobacteria bacterium
AGCACCAGCAGAAAGAGGAACAGGAGCAACAGGAAGCTCGTCGGGCCGGACACAAATTCGTTGACATAGCCCACCAGTAGCTCCGGAACCTGCGCATCGATCATGTAGTTCGTCGATGCGAGAGAAACACCGAGAATCAGCAGAATACCGCCGACCAGGACCATCGACTCACGCATGATGCGCGGCAGGTCGCCAACCGGGATGTCGCGACGGATAAACACTTCGACGAGCACCGCGTACACGACGGTAACCGCGGCAGCCTCCGACACGGCGAAAAACCCGCTGTATATGCCGCCGAGGACGACGATCGGAAGTGGGATCTCCCACGCCGATTCACGCACGGCGGCGAGAAGTTCACCAACGGAAAAATCATCGAGCGGCATGCGATTGGCGCGGTTGACCCATAGCGAGTAACTCGCCATGACGACCATCATAAGAGATCCGGGAAGAATGCCGGCAACGAACAGGTCATCGATCGGAATTTCTGCTACGACGCCGTAGAGAATCAGCGGCAGCGAAGGTGCGAACAATAGCCCGAGGCTGCCGGCCGACGTGACCAGACCGAGTGTGAAGCGGTCCTCGTATCCGGATTGCGTCAGCGCGGGATAGAGTAGCGCACCGAGCGCGATTATGGTCACGCCGGACGCACCGGTAAACGCGGTAAAAAACGCGCACGCGGCTATCGACACAATCGCCAGCCCGCCCGGCAGCCAGCCCAGCACCGCGCCCGTCAAGCGCACGAGTCGCGCCGGTGCCTGGCTCTCGCTGAGAACGTAACCGGCGAACGTAAACAACGGAATCGCAAGCAGGATCGGCATTTCCGCGATGCCGAAGATCTCGATCGGTAATACCGATAGCGGTATCTCGCCGCGGGTATAGCCGAGCATCGCACTCGTCGCGATCACCACGAACAGCGGCGCACCCAGCAACGCGAGCAAGGCGAGTGCCAGCAGAATCATCGCCGGCCCGCACCGTCGAACAGCTTGCCGATCGCCTCGCGAGCTCCGCGCAGGAACCAGATCAAATAGCGATAACCGATCAGCAGGAAACCGACCGGCAATATAGACTGAAACCACCAGGCCGGCAGATCGTTCAGCAGTCGATCCTCGAACTCGCGCGATTCGGCGACGAACTGCCACGAATACCAGGCGAGCATGAAGGACACACTGGCGGTAAATACGTGAACGACGAGCGCAGCGACGACTCTCGGCCCTGCCGGCAGAATTCGTGACATCACGTCGATAGCGATGTGACGGTTATCCCGGCTCGCGGCGACCGCACCGAGCATCGCGACCCACAGCACCATCAGCCGCAGCGCTTCATCCGCCCAGGCAAATCCGGTCGCAAAGAAATTACGCATCACGATCTGCGCGCTCGCGAGCAGAATCATCGCGGTCAATACCGCGACCAGCGCGGTCGTTTCGATCAGCTGACCTGCGCGGTCGGCTCGCGTGAGGAAACCCGGTTGCCGCTGACTGGCGGTCACTCCGCCAAATGGGCTGACGACGGCGGGGCTGACGACGGCGGGGCCGCTGTTTCGGCCCTGAAGTCGCGCAGGTGCCCGAGCATCTGGTCGAGCAGTTCGATCGAGAAGACGCCTTCGGCCGCCATCCGGCGGCTCGATTCGGCGACGGTTTCCCGGATGCCGGTCATACGATCGAGATCGAGGTTCACGAACTGCAGGCCGTTGGAGCGCAGCGCTTCCTCGGCATTTTCGTTGTCTTTGCGACTCTGCATCTCGAATTCTTCGTAGGCGGCGGAAAATACGTCCGTGACAACTTGCTGATCGGCCTCGGTCAGGCGACTGAAAGGTTTCTTATCGATCGCCATCGCGGCGAGCGTATACGCGAACGGGTATTCCGTGACGTACTTGACCTTCGTATACCACTGCAGCACGACGGCACCGACGGGCGGCGTGGCGATGTATTCGAGCAACCCGGTCTGCAGGCCGGTCAACACGTCCGTGATCGGCAGCACGACGGGTGACAACGACATGTCCTCCATCGTTTCGTAGCTGACGCGGTCGCCCTCGGGCACCCAGACCTTGCGCCCGCGAAGTTCCTCGATGCGCGTAACCGGCTCATTGCCCATCAGCTTGGCGAAGCCGCCGCCAGCGAATCCGAACGATACGAGACCAGCCTCCTCCAACCCGGCTTTCAGGATCGGATCCATGCGCTCGCGCACGTAGTCGACTTCCGCCTGCGACCGGAACACCATCGGCAAACCGTACAGCACGATGTCGGCGTACCGGTCTGCCAGTCCGTTCGCAGTGAACATTCCACCGTGCAGCTGCCCGATGCGGATCTTGCGCAGCACCTTCTTGTCGTTGCCCATGACGCCGCCGCCATAGAACTTGAACTTGACGCGCCCTTCGGTTCGCGCCTCCACTTCCTTGGCGGCCGCACGTAAATCGAGCATCCACTGCGAGCCTTCCGGCGCAACCGTCGCGATCTTGAGCGTCGCCGCGTGCGTCGCTGCACCGGCCACCATATAGCCGACGACAACGATTGTGACCATCGCGATCGCTTTAATTCCACGAATCCCTTCTCTCCGGTGCACGGCGGTTGAGCCGCTTAGAAATACTCGTCGGCGCTGGCGAGCAACTCACGCGCCTGCTCATGAGCGAGGCTGTTCATCAACGTATAGCCTGGCTGTTGGACCTCTGCGGCGAGCACTTCGTTCAATAAGCGATCGTGCAATTCCCGCTCGTAGAGGAGCCGCGCATAGCCGCGAGCATACTCGACTTTTATACTCAGATCCCGGTCGCCGGCCAGTTGCAGGGCCGCCTCGAAATAGTCGCGACCCTTCTCCGGCTGGCCGCCGAGAGCCGGCGGGCGCAGCGTATTCAGAATGCCGAGATACATATTCACCGAGGCCGCATCGCTGCCGGCGTCGACTTCGAGCAGGCGCCTGAGTGCGACCTCTATCTTCGGCAGATCCGCAAGTGCAACAAAGTCCGCGCTGTGTGCGCGAATATATGCGAGAGAGCCCACGGCATAGCTATACAGCGACGCGGCCGCCCGGTCATCGACCGACATGATGCGTCGCTCATAATCCTCAAACGCGAGATCCTCGACTCCGCACGCGCCCCCGGCGTCGGCGCATAACGCGCGTCGACCGTAGTCTCGCGCTTGCCGCGTCAGGACCTTGGCGCGCTCGGGGTCGTCATTGAATGCAATGCCGTAAGCGGCGTAGAGCTCCGCGGCTGCGCCAAGAGTGGCAGGATTGTCCGGCGACGAACGCACCATGCTATCGAGTAGCAACAAAAAAACCGGCACCGCTTCGCG
>JBPCXI010000234.1:0-11964 GCA_051008895.1 Gammaproteobacteria bacterium
ACCCGAAACCGGAGAACAAACGCGCATTCAGCGAGTTCCTCGTCTGGT
The DNA here is from genome assembly GCA_051008895.1 of Gammaproteobacteria bacterium. Lineage (GTDB taxonomy): Bacteria > Pseudomonadota > Gammaproteobacteria > Steroidobacterales > SMWD01. The sequence goes on from JBPCXI010000234.1 coordinate 49, forward strand.
CGAACGACCAGGGGCTGCTCAGCCGACGGCAGGCGGAGCGCCACTACAACCGCTACTTCAACGTGAAATTCATGTCGCTCGAAGGCGACTACAACAATTGCTCGCACACGTGCCCGCGGCGTGACCGCGTATACCTCGATATGGAGCGCGAGCTGAATGCGAAGGAACGCGGGCTGCTGAAGGCCTCGCTCGACAAGGACGGATACTACCGCGCCAACGAGTTGTACCAGGAGGTCGAACTGGTGCTCGAGGCCACCTGTAACGCCTGCGCAGCGGGCAAATAGGGAGTCAGCCCCGATGATGATCGGCGTCGCGCGCACATTCCTGCACGGCCTGGCGATCGGGGTCATCGGTTCGCTGATCGGCGTGTCGACGCTACTGTACACGCTCGCCCGCTTCGGCCTGATTGCTTTCCCGCAAGACCGGCTCCCCGACCTGCAGGCCTGGCTCGACTGGGTTTACGTCAACCTCGGCTCGTCGATACCGGTTTTCGCGTGCCTGATACTCGCGTACTTCGTCAGCCTCGCGCGCCTGCGCTACCACCTCGAGCACGAAGGCGACACGAACCGCATCGTCCAGCTCGACCACCTGACCGACATCTGGACCACGCTGTTCTTCGGCACCGGCGTAATCTGGACCGCGATCGGCATGCGCGGTGCGCTGATTTACGCGCTCGGCGATCCGGACGCGACGATTCAGCAAGGCGCGTTCGCAATCCTGGAGCGCATGGTCAGCGGCGGCATCCTGCTCGCGCTGTCGACGACAATCTTCGGCGGCATCGGCGGTTACCTGATGCGTGTCTACAAAGCGCTGACGCTCGGCTCGATGTTGCAACGACACTACGACGTGGCCGCACGCGCGGACACGTCGGAGATGCGGCAATCGTTGCACCGGATAGAACGCCACCTGCAGCATCACGACGCCACCGCTGACCGAGCGGGGACGCGCAACGATGCTTAGGTCACCGCTGTTCTATCCGCTGAATCGCGGCGACGCCGAGGGCGGCGGCGCTGCAGACCTGCAGACTGACATCATGCGTTTCATGGCGATACTCTCGCTGTGTCTCGTCGCGATTTTCGCGCTCGTGCAAAGCATCCCGCTGAACCCGCCGGCAGCGAAACCCGAGCAGCCTGCGGCGCCGCGCGAGCCCGTGCCGCAACCGACCAGCGCGAAGAGTGCGACACCCATCCCGGCCGCAATCCCAACCCCGGGTGAGCGCCCGGCGCCAACGAAGCCGGCGAACTCCGAGCCGACGCCCGCCGCAAAGACGAAGGATGAACCCGTCGACGTAACCGAGCCGCCCACCCCTGCGCCGCCGGTCGAAGAAGGATTCTCGCTGCAATTCGCCTCGGACGCTGCGCTGACCCAACTGGTCGCGAGCAATGAGGTTGGCCTCTACGCAATGAATGCTACCGGCGCGGTCCGCATGCGCTCGAGCGGCGGCAAGTACGCGTTCTGGCCGGCGTCCATGCCGAATCGCTACCACGAGATGGACAATCGCACCGTGCCCGCCGACGTGAAGAACGCGTTGCGCCGCTTCGGCTCGATCGGGCGTGACCCCGATTTGAAGTGGGGGGTAACGCTGCCGACGCAGATGCAGGGACAACTGGACCGCATCCTCATGGATCACGACCGCGGCGAGCTGATCATCGGCGCGGACGGCCGACTGCGGCTGGAGCAGTAACGTGATGCGCACATGCCCGAGACCGATGCTCCAGTTCGCGGCCCTCGTTGCGGCCCTGGTCACGGCTCTGGTCGCAACTTCCGTGACGGCCCGCGCAGCGGACCTGACCACCTGGACGGATACCGCACTCGCCCCTTACCTCGCGGAGCAACTCACCGCGCATCCGCGCTTCCGCGGCGAGACGGTCGTATTCGTCGCGCTCGAGAGCGGCCGACCGGCGCCGGTCACGAACGAACTGGCCCTCGCGCTGCGAGACCGGATCGTGGACGCGGTGATCGACCGACCCGGCATTACGATCGGCTGGCAGACCCGGCCCGCCGGACGTGGCGACGCGGCCGATTCCGATTGCAGTCGCGACCGGATTCACTACTTCGTCGGCATCGAAGTGGTACGCCTGATCGATCGCCGTCATCGCGTGACGATGCGCGTGCTGGACGCCGAAGAGCAGAGCTGGGTGACCGGTACGGCGAAATCGTGGGAGGGCAGGCTCACGACCGGGCAGCGCCGGGCATTCGAAAAACCCCGGCATGACGAGTTTTTCCGCGGCGAACGCGACGTCCCGTTCACCGTCGATCAGACCGACATGCTCGCGACGCACCTGGCGCACAACCTGGCCTGCGCGTTGCTGCAGCAGGTGCAAGGCGAGTACGTGATCGCGCGCAAGCCGCAGCCGGATCCCGCGTTGCCGCTGGCTGGGACGATCGAGCTGGTCAGCAACAACCTGGCCGGTAACGCGGCGCTGCGCATCGCGACGAGTTCCGCACCGGCAAATTCGGTCCTGACCGGGAAGGCGCACCGGATCGTCGGCGATCTCTATCAGTACTGGGCAACCCTTGTTCCTGCCGACGGATCGACGCCGCTACCGGCCGTTAGCGCGAGCGCCTATGTGCGCGTCGACGTGCCGGCAGCAGCGCCGGCATCGACGACGGTCGCGACGCCGCGTATACCAACGCCGCTCGACGCGCCGAGAACCGATGTCGCGCGCAATCATGCTCTGCTGGCGCCGGTTCGAATCCTCGAACCGCGTCAGCGTCGTTCCTGCTACCGCGCAGGCTCGTACGAATGGAAACAGCGACTCGTCAATGCCGATCATGAAATCCAGCGCGGCGAGTGTTTCGTGCTCGCGACGCGCGCCCACCGTAACTCCACGATCTTCCTGCTGAACTTTCAGGTCAACGACGGTCTCGTGGCGCTGTCATCGGGTCGCTGCGGACAATCTTCAACCGCAGTGGCGGCCCGCGCCGGCGAGGAACTCGTATTCCCGTCGGCCGGCGATCCGCGACCGTCTGCATCGACGTGGCAGGGTCAGCAAGGCGTTGAGAGTTTCTACGCGATAGCGGTCACCGACGAAGAGGCGCGGCGGGATGTAGCGGGTCTGATCGACCGGCTGCCGTCGCGGTGCACGCTCTCGCCCGTCGACGGACTTTCCGGCAGCGCGCTGCGTCAATGGCTGGCCGATTTCGACCGATCTCTCCAACGCCTGCAAAACAGGGTCGACTGGCAGGCCGTCCGCATTCGACATTCGCTGTGAGGATTCAAGCATGATCAGGCTATTCGGCTTCTTGACCGGCGCGGGTGCAACGATCGCGCTGATGATGCTCATGATCGGGCCGCCCGAGCTGACTCATAGCAATGCCGACGTGGGCGATGCCAACGTGGGCGACGCCCAATCAGACGCCGCCGTCAGCGCCCGCGATCTTTCAGCGGCAACGATTGAGCCCGCCTTATCCGATCGCATGGCCGAAACTCCGCCCCCCCTGCCCGCGCGCCGCGCATCGCCCGACGAAATCGGACCGCCGGTTGCCGACCAGGCCGACCCGGCGCGTCAACCCGATCAGGCATTCCCCGGGCAGGCACTCCCAGCCGAACAAACGGTCGTCGCAGCGGTGATCAGCACGCCGGCGGGCACGCTGGCGGACACGCCGGCGAACGATGCATCGCAGTGGCATTCATTCTGGAATCCGTTCCGCAGCGAGATCGCCGCGAACGGTTTCGCTTCACGTCTGCGCAGCGTAACTGGCATCGATTATCGCGTCGTGCGACTGGAGCCGGGCAGCTACCAGGTCGCGTTCGCCTACGTCGACGACGCGGAGCGCCGCCTGAAAATAGCGCAGATCGAGAGCGCGACCGGCCTGAATCTTCCCGAGGAAGCAAGGCCCGGGGAAGTACGGCCCGGGGAAGTCAGATGATTCGCCGTCTTGCCACATCGGCGCTGATCGCGATCGTGCTGCTGGTCGCGACTACAGGTAATGCGTCCGCGCGCTCCGCGCCAGGGCTCGAAAGCGCGTGGCGGAATTACATGAACAACGACACCGACATCCCGCCGAGTTACACGTTCCCGCATGCCCACTGCTTCTCTCGATCGGCCAGTGCGCACGGATTACCGCCGACGCTGTTGCTCGCGGTCGCGCGCGGCGAGAGCGATTTCGAAGCGACGGCCAAATCCAGTGCCAACGCGCTCGGCGTAATGCAGATCCTGTGGCCGACGACGGCCAATCATCTCGGCCTCTACCGCCTGTCACAGGTCTACGACCCGTGCACGAATATCGATGCCGGCGCCCGCTACCTTAAGGAACTCCTGGCACGCTACGACGGCAACGCTCATCTCGCGCTGGCCGCCTACAACTATGGCCCGCAACGCATCGCGAAGAACGGGACGAACATCCCGTCAGGCGCAGAATGGTACAGCGGTTACATCTATCGGCATCTCGAGTACGTGCTCGGCGATCGTGCCCGCGCAACGCCGATCGCGAATCAACTGTACTCCGATCTCGGCCGGACGACGGTCGTCAGTTTCGCCGAGCCTTACCGCGCGGAAGCATTCATCGAACAAATCGAAGCACATGCGCCAGACCTGAATCTCGACTGGTTCCGGCGCGATGTCGGGCAGTTCGTCGTCGTCCTCAGCTATCGGGACCGTGACGAGTTCACCAAGAGCGCGCGCATGCTGCAAAACGCGGGTTTTCCGCTCGAATGATCATCGACTCGGACCAAGGTCGACTCGGACCAAGGTCGACTCGGACCAAGGAGTTTGCGTACATGAAGCTGACATCAACAATAATCTTCGCCGCGCTGGGCGCACTCTTTTTCGGCCCCGTCGCCAGCGCCTCGGGTAGCTACTTCGACACGGCCCGGGTCATCGCCAGCGAGCCGGTCTACGAAACCCGCCGCGAACCGTCACAGGAGCAACAGTGCGGCTATCGCCCGTCCGATGCGCCCGCACGGGTCGACAACAGAGTTCTCGGGGACGTCCGTCTGGTCGACAAGACGGCCAACCTCAGCGACGCGATGATGACGGATATCGCGATCAGGAAACCGGGAGAACCGGTCTATCGCTGTCGCATGGTCGAACGGATGAACGAACGCAAACAGCTCATCGGCTACGACGTGCGCTATGAGTATGGCGGCCGGATCTATGCGCGTCGCGTGACCGAACAGCCCGGTGACACACTGCGTATTCGAGTCAGATTGAGCGCCGGAAGCGCAGACTGGTCCTGGGCGCGCGCGGCCAACGAGGCTCAGTAAATATACTCGTCGATGAAGTCCTTGATTTCCTTCTCGATGGTCCCCTTGAACGCGGACATCAGCATACCGAGAGAAACGCTCAGTTCGATTTCACGCTCGCCGATGTTCACCTCGCCCTCGGCGCCAGTGCGCCGGAAGCTCAGACACTCGTCCGACTGCCAGTCGCAATCGAGCTGATACTGCTGACCCAACTTGTCGGCTAGCTGATCAAGACCCGCGCGAAGCTCGTCATGCGGCATCGAAAACGGCTGCGTAATTTGTATGGACGCCATGCGATTTTCCCGTCTACGGCAATCCGTCGCCGACGGATCCCTTCCGGATGAGAATAGCAGCCACAACCCCCGTGCAGCAGGCGTCTGCGGCCATCCGCAGCGGCTCTAAGTAGTTATACGGATGGCATGGCCGCCGTGGGCGTACTTCCATTGAAGGTCCGCGGGCAACGCCACCAGGAAGCCTCAGATGCCAAGCAAAGAAATCATTCTCGCGCCGTTGAAACATTTCTACGAGACCTTCAAGGACGAGATGTCCGTCGACGACCATGTCGAGTTCTACTGCAATCACATGACGGCTGAGGGGGAGACATTCCTCAGGCTCGAGACCTACGACTCGGAGAAACTGGCGAGAGTCGTCATGGAAGAGTACTCAATCAAGAGCAAGATGCGCGGCAGCGTAATCATGACACTGCCCAAGCCGGATCAGGACGTGCCGATATTCTTCTTCCAGATTGGCGGGCGCGGCGATCGCTCGATCGCGGTACTCGACATCAGCCCGACGCTCAACACGATCGACTACGCGCCGCTCGTACCCGTGTACGAGAAATATCACGAGCTGCTCAAGCTCGGCGACAGCAAAGTCGCATGGCTGCAGAAAGTCTGCTCGCCGTATCTGCTGCACTGTCAGTACGACGAGATCGACTGCGATCTGTTCCTCGAAGCGATGCGCGCGTACCTCGACGTCTGGCTCGAGCACTACTACCGGCCGGCGCAGGAAATCACCGCGGTGGGCGAAATCGAACTGGCGACTAATGCGATCTACAAATTCAAATGGGTGCTGCATCACTACGACCCGGCCTACGGGATCTTCGCCAAGTCCTGGGGCAAGGCGGCCGCGGACGCCTTCGTGCATCTCGAGTGCTCCGACCATCCGGCCTACCGGCCTCCGGCCAACCTCGACGAAAAAATCCGCCACTGGGACAACAAAGAGTTGAACGTCATCTGGACGGAGGCGGCGCAGAAGCAGGCTATGGCGCGCCCCGACGCCGACCAGGCGCCGGCCCGCGAGGCGCTCGAGCATGCGGTGGCCGCCGCCGGCTTCGGCATCATCACGCCGGACCTGTACGCGCGCTTCCGGCCGCAAACCCGCGACGCAACGGCCGCCTGACGGCGCCACTCGCCGGCATCCCAGCGTACGGATGTTTGTTTTCGTTTCAATCGCTGGGAGACGATATAAAACATTGTACTTATTCGTTTTTTTCTATTCTTCATCGAGTGGTACGTACATCACGCAATCCCGTATAGGACTTTTCGGTAGACATCTGTACACTTTCTGTGTTACATAGACACCAGTGGAACAGTAACGAAGGTGACCGGCAGGACGACAAAAGCGAAATGAGCGGATCTGGCTCGGGCTTTTGACCGTCACGTTCACCTGATGCAGACGAGGAGAGTGTTATGGCAACCGTTGCGAAAAAATCGAAGAAAGCCGAAAAACCTGGTGGCGTCACCGGTTTCGTTTCGAACTCCTACAGGAGCGTGATGGATTTTGGCGAAAAGTTCTCTATTGCGACCGTAAATCTCCCGTACATCTTCCTGGAATCGGTTGGAGTAGAGGAAGATAAGACGAAAGGCATCAAGGATTTCAACGCCAGATTTATCGGCGGCGTTTACAAAGGCACGGACTTTGTCGCGACACGCGCGGCGAATGCTTCGATGGCACCGTTTCGTTGGGTCGGCAGTGGCGTAAGCAAGCTCGCCGGCGGCAAGCCCGAAGCGAAAAAACCGCCGAAGAAACAAGCCAAGAAGGCCGAGAAAAAGGCTGCTCCGAAGAAGGCGCCAAAGAAAGCGCCCAAGAAAGCCGCGAAGGCGAAGAAAGAGCCGCCAAAGGTCGCTGCGAAGAAGCCCGCGCCGGTTGCCGCAGCAGCTAAGAAAGCCGCATAGAACGGCTATGGCGGCCGTGTGAGCCGATGGGGCGGACAGGCGTCCGCCCCATTTTCGTTCAGCCCCTGTAAGTCAAACGGCACGGGGGTTTGCGCAATGCCACGCCGCGGGGATCAACCTGCGGTTCGCGCTTCATGCCATTTGCCTGCGCCCAGCATGATGATACTCATCTGCTCGCGGGTCTTTTCCTTGAGCTCCTCCAGCAACGCGTCATTGTTGTCGGGCAGCGACAGCAATTCGGTCGTGGTTTCCAGCAGCACCGTAACGACAGTGCTGGCAACCACTTCGCGCTCGCCGGATTTGAGCGCCGGAAGAACCAGGCTGAGCTCCGTGGCAATTCGACTACCGACGAACTTCAGCTCGTTGCGTATCGCGTCCTGCAGTGCGGGCGTTCCGCCGGTTCGCGACTGATTCATGAACTCGATCAAATTCGAGTTGTTGAGCACGTACTCGACATACTCGTCGATGCAGCGCTCGATCATGCCGTCGAGCGACGCGCTCGAATCGAATGAACCGCGCATCAGTCGGCGCAGATTGAGACCAAGCTCGTCGACCATCACGAGCCCGAGCTCCTCCATATCACCGAAATGCCGATAGAATGATGTGGGCACGACGCCGGCAGTCTTCGCGACCTCGCGCAGGCTGATAGACGCGAAATTCGCCCCGACGCCGACAATCGACAGGACGGAATCGATCAACGCGTTGCGTGTGCGGGCCTTCTTTTCTGCTCTCGTCGCCATGTCTTCGCTACACCGAAATTCGGTGTTCAAGTGTACGCCAAACGGTGCCTAGGTAATATCCGCTAGCGAATTGGGCCTCGCATTGCGCGAGAATGACGGCTCCGGATAATTCGAGAAATGGGGTGGAATAACATTATGACCACAAAGAAAGACGATAAGCAGAAGACCGGCAGCACGGCGGCCGGCGGCGTTTCCTTGCTCAACAATGCCTACAAGGCCGGCATCGGCGCGGCCCGGACGATGCACCAGACGGCAGTCGACATTCCATTGACGATCCTCGAACAGATGGGCCTGGAAAAAGATAAGGTCGCCGGGCTGCGAGCGAAAAGTCACGAGCTGATAGAAGAGCTGTACCACGCGATCGATGCGGTGGCATCGAAGAGCGGCGTGGTCGGCGGCGACAAGGACTCCGCGCCGAAGGCCAGCGACGGCAAGTAGGACGAGCGCTAACCGGGGGCCTCGCGGCACGCGTTGGCAAAAAAGTGCGCCCCGCAGGGCGCACTTTCGTTACTTACGCTTTTAGCGCGATTCAGGCCGCTGCGCTGAGCAGCCGGTTTTTCAACCACAGGAAGTTGGAGAACTTCTTGAAGATTGACAGCTTGTAGTCGCATCCGGGCGGGAAGATATTTCCCTCGAGGTACACCGGACCGTCTTCGGTGGCGATTATGTCCCAACTCACCTCGACGTGCGCCGGCAACTTGTTGTGCAACGAGATGCACGCCTCGATCATGCCGTCCATCTCGGACACCGGGATGCCAGTGTGTTTGCCGTCACTGTTTACCCTGATCGGCTGCCCGATGGTGCTGTCTTCGTAGTTCATCAGGTACGTATCGAGATCGAAGTACGCAGTTGAATTCGAGCCCTCGGGTGCCGGCAGGAACACGGCGCAGATCAGCTCCGCTTCGCCGGTAATGTTGAGCGTCATGATCCTGAAACTGCTGACCGGGAACGGCTCCCTGGTTCGCTCGAGTTTCTCGATGACGCCACCCTCGTAGAAGTCCTCGATCCAGGCCTTGAGCGCCTCCGGCGTATAGCTGCGCTTCTCGTTGGGCGGCTGTTCCGGGTCATTGCAACGATAGAGGCCGTGCTCTTCGTCCCAGGTCATCGTCCGCAGGAACACGCCCGCGCCACCGGCGGTCGGTTTGATCACGATGTCGTCTTTCGGGATCTCACCGCGGATACGTCCGTCGGCGATGATTGCATGCTCGACCGTCGCTCGATGACCTTCGGGCAGGTGCTCCTCGAAGAAGTCGTGCCAGAAAATTTTCGACGAGTGCTGCAATGCCTTCGACGGATGCCAGCCTTTCTGATACTGACGGTAGCTGTGCATCGTGAACATGGTTACCAGCATGACATTGTAGTTAGCCCAGCCCATGAAGCTGAACGGCTGGAACAACGGCGGCATTTCCATCTTGCGAACGTGCTTGAGATACGGGGGCGCCGTCGCCACCGCAAGCAACGATATGAACGGCGTAAAAACCATCATGATCGGCGTCAGCACGGCGATGATCGGATACGCGACCTGGCCGGCGTGCTCGTTCGAGATCCGATATATCAGACTCTGAAAGAAGTGACGCATACCATGAAACGTCACAATCGGATGGCCGATCACCAGCGTGTAATACGCACGCCACACGGTGAACGTGTCTTTCCAGTAACCCTGGTATTGCCAAGTGGTCGCGTCCGGCTGTCCAACGCGCGCAAAGTAGTCGGGCCAGTGCGGCGTTCGCGATATCCCTTGTAGCTTGATATCCGCATCGGCGCCGCCGACTGCGCTCACGACCGGCGCCTCGTCTGCGACCGCGCTTTCGGCGCGGGGCTCTTCAGCGGGCAATTTTGCGGTTTGATTCATGATAGGCCCCTCGTCATTAGCAAGAACCGACAGACGACGCGCTCAAGCGACCGGTAGCGGACGCAACAGCGGTCGTCTGCATGCAAATGATTGTCGAGCAGGCCTGCCGAACGCGAAACTCGTAGATACCGAGACCCGCTTGGTGCGGCGAGCGGAAAAACATCCGTACGTCAATTTCTCGGTACGAAATATTGTTTTTATTACTTTAATTATCAACGTTTTATTGATTTTTTACCTGAAAATAGGTATTTGTCGCAGTGTTTCTTGTCAATTTTCGGTAGACAACTGTGCACTTATCGTCTATAACTAAATTCAACGGAGAAACGAGACAGGGCGCTCGCTGAATCGCCCGCGGAATAGGAGAGGATCATGACAACCAGGAACAAAAGCTCGGAGACGAAGCAAGAGTCCGGCGGCTTCATGAGCTTCCTCCGGACATCTTACAAAACCGGAATGGACGCTGCGGAAGGCCTGCAGCAGGCTGGAATGGAAGTACCGCTCGTCATGCTCGAAACGGTGGGCGTGTCCAAGGACAAGACTGATGTCCTCCGGCAAAAGAATCGTCAGCTTGTGCACGGCATGATCGGGTCGATCGAGAACATCGCTTCGAAGTTCGTCGAGACCGGAGTCCAGCAGGCTGGCCTGGTCGCCGGTGCAATTCAGCAGGGCAAGAGCGAGAAGCCCGCGCCGAAGGCGAAACCGCCGAAGAAGGAAAGCTAGCGGCGGCGTCGCGGCGATTAGAGTTCGGCAGTCAAGCACTGCAAGCTCATCCGGCGACTGACACGACACGGGGGCTTTGCCCCCGTGTCTCTTTGCAGGAACGTCTTATCGGCACCTGCGTGATCAACCGCCTCCGGTGCAGCGATCGCGTCGTCCGCTGCTCTCCCGGCAAGCGGCAATAAGTACTATTACCGAGGCGGCAGATCGGACTTTTGGCGACACTAATCGTGATTGCAGAGGTTCCCGTTGAGGGGAAGGAGTAACAGATGGCAAAGTTCAACTTCGTCGAGAACGCCGAGGCGATCTACGAGAAAAGCATTTCGGCGACGCCGTTTCCGTTTCGCAAGTCGACGCAGAATGGCCTGGACGAGTTGCTGATGGATCGCTTCGGCGAGGAAGGAGAGATCACCGAGGCCGGGCTCGTAGGCGTCATCAAGGAACACACGCCGACGGCGTTTCTCGGCATGGGCATGAAAGCCATCGCACCGCTGCTGTCCGATCCGTCGCTGGCGGAATACTGACGGTCGCTGATCTCGGCACGGGGTAGCCGTTCGCGACCTCGCGGCTAATCGTCCCTGGCGGCGAATGCATACTCGGCGTCCCTGGCGGACCCGAGCAGTACCGCGATCCAGCGCGTCCGCTCGTTTCCCTCCATCGCCATCTTCAGGCTCATCGTCAGCGGTACCGACAACAGCATCCCTACCGGTCCCAGCACCCAGCCCCAGAAGAATATTCCAACGAAAACGACCAACGGCGAGATCCCGACCCCGCGACCCATCAGCCGCGGCTCGAGCAGGTTGCCGAATATCACGTTGATCACCATGAAACCCAAAGCGGTCGCGAATGCACCGCCAAAACCCAGCTGCACCACCGCGAGCAACGTGGCGGGTATCGCCGCGATAATCGATCCGATCGTCGGGATATAGTTCAGCAGAAACGCGAGCATCGCCCACAGCAGCGGAAAATCGAGACCGATGGCCCACGTCAGCAAGCCGGCGGACAAGCCGGTCATCATGCTGATCAGAGTCTTGATGCCGAGATAGCGGCCGAGGTTGTCGAGAAACGAGTTACTGCCCGCGAGAGAACCCCTGTCCCGGCCCAGCGCGACCGCGACCTTCGTCGGCAGGCTCGATGCCTCGAGCAAAATGAATATCATCGACAGCACGATCAGCAGGACGTTGGTCAGCACTTCGCGCAATGCGTTCAACGTTGTCGCCACGACGGTCATCGCCATGCCCG
>JBPCXI010000235.1:0-4259 GCA_051008895.1 Gammaproteobacteria bacterium
CGCGGTCAAGATTCTCGAGAACAGCGCCGACTACTCGGTGATGAACACCGCGCGTCATGCGATGTTTCTGCCGTTGTCGCGGGCGAAAAAATTCGACGGCAAGACCGCAATCGACACTTTCTTCTGGCGTATCGGTGACCTGATCCAGGCCGCCGTCATCTACGCAGGCCTGAACTGGCTGGGTTTCGACATCCAGCATTTCGCGCTGCTGAACACCCTGCTGGCAGTGGCATGGATCATCGTTGCAGTCCACATCGGCAGAGGCTATGTCGATCGCGTGTCCGCCCGCACGACCCCGATACGTGAAACCCAGGGAGCGTTGGCATGAAGATCGGGCAGAGCAGGTTTTCGACCATCAGGGCTGCGCTGGTTGTCGCGGCAGTGATCGGGCCAACCTCTGGATCCGGCGCCGAGTTTGAGCTGTTCGGTACGCACGACCCGCTGTCGCTGGAACTCGTCGCGGATCTCAATGCGCTGTGCCGGAAAGACGATGACGAAGGCTGCCCCGACACGCCGGGGACATTGATCTACCGTGACCATGACGGTCGGTCACAGTCGATCGCTATTCATGTCCGGGCCCGTGGGAACTGGCGGCGCTCCCGGAAGAACTGCAAGGTGCCGCCGCTCTTTCTGTTGTTCGCCGAAAGCGCCGTCGCCGGCACGCCATTCGAGGGGCAGAGCCTGTTGCCGCTGACGACCCATTGCAGACCAAGCCCGAGCAGCTACGAGCAGTATGTGCTGAAGGAATACCTCGGTTATCGCCTGTATAACGTGCTTAGCGAAACGAGTCTCCGCGTTCGGCTCGCCAAGGTGACCTATCGGGATTCGTCGCGCGACTCCCGCCCGGTCACGCGCTACGCGTTCCTGACCGAGCACTTCGATTCGCTGGCCAACCGGCACGATGCGGCGGTCTGGCGGCCGGAAGCGGTCGATCCGTACACGCTCGATGCGATGCAGCTGGGGATACTGCCCGTCTATCAATACATGATCGGCAACACGGACTGGTCGATGGTCTATGGGCACAACGTCCTGGCTATTCGCACGGACGGCGGCGCGGTATCGACAATACCCTTCGATCTCGATTTCTCCGGGCTCGTCAATGCGTCCTACGCCGGGCCGCCGCCGAAGCTGCCGATCCGGAGCGTCAGGCAACGGATATTCAGGGGATTCTGTCGGGACGATATCGACTGGAACCGCGTATTCGCGCATTTCGAAGAGCGGCGCGCCGAGTTGCTGGAACTCGTCAGCCAGGTACCCGGCATGCGAAAAAATACCCGGCGTGAGGCGTGGTCCTATCGCGAGAAGTTCTATGTCACGTGAGAGTTGGAGGAGCGTCGCCGCAAGAAGATCGTGGGCGCTTGCCGCCCACTACCCGCGGCCGGGACCCAGTTGGTCGCCAACGCAGCGGAATAGGGCGGCTGCTCACCTCGCGGACGTCTTAGCCCCGAACCCCGCGGTCCAGCTAGTGTTCGCTCCGGCCGCCACCTATAATTCCGGCCCCGATTCATGACGCGCGCCGGTCCGGCGGGCGATAGACACTACTGGAGAACAAGAATGATTTTTCTGACGGGCGCAACGGGCAAGATCGGCGGCGAGACGGCGAAGCAGCTCCTGGAACAGGGCGCCAGTCTGCGTGCACTGGTTCGCGACGAAGCCAAGGCAGCCGACCTGAAGGCCGCCGGCGCGGAACTGGTCGTCGGCGATATCGCTGATGCTGATACCGTCAGGCGGGGCATGGACGGGGCTGACAAGGCGTTCCTGCTGTTGCCGAACGGCGAACAACAGGAAGCTAACGAAAAGCAGTTCACCGATCTGGCCGTCGCGGCCGGCGTAAAGCACTTCGTGAAGATGTCGTCGATGGAAGCCGTCGCCGACGCCGAGACGCCGATCCCCCGGGCTCACTGGGCGGCGGAAGAATACATCCGCGCGTCGGGCCTTAACTGGACGATGGTCAAGCCGAACTTCTTCATGCAGAACCTCCTCGCGAGTGCCGCATCGATCAAGGAGAAGCGCAAGTTTTTCCTGCCGATGGGCGATGGCAGGACGGGGATGGCCGATGCTCGCGATATCGGCGCAGTCTGCGCCGAGGTGCTGACCGGCAGCGGGCACGCCGGGCAAAGTTACGAAATTACCGGCCCCGAGATTTTGACGTTCTATGACGTCGCGGACCGGTTCACGAAAGTGCTGGGTGAGAAGGTCGAGTACGTGCCGATGCCGATGGAGGCATTCCGCGAGCGAATGACCGGAATTTTGCAGCCGTGGCACCTGGATGCCGTCTGCGAACTATTCCGCGAGATCGCCGAGATCGGCCTCGACAACACCACCGATACCTTCAAGCAACTGATTGGCCGCGATCCGATCTCGGTAAACCAGTTCATCGAAGATCACATCGCGTTGTTCAAGTAGCGGTAACTCGACCTTCGTTCGCTAAAAAAACCCCGCCCAAATGGCGGGGTTTTTTTTCAGTCAAGCTCGTTTCGTTACGACCCGAATGTCATCCGGTTATTGCGTCGGTGTCGCCGCGACGACACGGCTGATCGGAATATAGACGTCGAGCAGGTCACCCTTGACCAGTTCACGCATCGTGAAATCCGTCTTGCCGCTGTTCGATGACACATGGAAGTCGCTCGGAGCAGGGAACACGCGTTCAATTCGCGATCCGTCTCGTAGCTTCATCAGAACGATAACGTCTCCGTCGGCCGCGATCCGATCGAATTCGACCTCGAATCGCGCCTGCGGGATACCTTTGTGCATCACCACTTCCTGGCAGGCCTCCTCGATGCCGTCGAAGTTCGACAGTATCTGTTGCTTCCAGTTGACTTCATCACACTCGCCAACGTCTTCTCCGAATGCCGGAAATGCACAGAGCCCAGCGATGGCGAATCCCACTAACGTCGATCTATACAGACTACTCATGATCTCTCCTGTGCCCGTCGCGGCGGCAATCCCATGTCCGCTGCTTCAAATAAAGCCGGGCGTATCTATCATCGTTAAAAGAAGTACAATCGCGCACAATTTCGGTAATTACGTATTGGCAGTCGAGGCCCCGTAGAACGGTCGGCGGGTTGCGAATGCGAATCAGTCAAGCGCATGAAACGGGTTCCCAAGCCTGGCTTTTTCTCGTAGTTGCGCAACATGTTTGAATAGACTCGCAGGGAAACATGGATCGAGGTACGCAATGAGAAACCGATACGCCTTCGCCCTGTCGGCACTGCTGCTGGTGGCATCGTGCTCGGACGTGCCGGTCGAAGACGGAGCGGACGTTCCTTCGCTGGAAGAGTACTGCCGCGTCGCGCAGCGCATCGTGACGCAAACGGATCAGCCGGTGGACCTGGTCCTTCGCGAAACGTTCGACGGGTTCGTCAAATCCAAGGCGATCATTCCGGACGGCGATGCGACGACTCCCGAAATCCAGCAGTTCAACTGGGCCGGTCCCGACGGCAGCGTCGTCGGAATCTCGTGTAAGTTAAAGAGCGCGGATCACCTGAACCTGGTTTACGGTGATGGCACCGCTGGGCCAGACGGCGCGTGTCAGGACATGAATCGCTACGTGTTCGAGTCTCTACAAATCGCGCAGGGCGACTATCGCTATGCAGGTATTGTCTTCGATCCGACCGAGCAGCCGCAGACCCGCGGCGTGCCGCCGGTGGAGGGCGGCCCCGGGCCGCAGTGGCTGCAATCCTACGTCGCGACGGAGGTCGATGCCGACAACGCTTTGGTCGTGAAGACGAAGGGATTTCGCGTCGATTTTCTGGATCCGCGTTTCGAGAAGGCGCCCGCGCGTTTTCGCGGCGTGCACTACTGCCACTTCGTCGCGCCCGACTATCTGCGCGCGGTCGTGACCGGGCAGGCGAACCCCGGTGTCGAGATCGGCCGGGAAGTCGACCTGTCGAAGTACACCGCGACCCCGACCGAGTAAGCATCACCATGCGCGGTGCGAAGTTCTGGGTTGCGCTGGCGCTGTTCCAGGTGCTTTTCGGGCTCGCTATCTTTGCGGGCACTCGCCAGTATTACCTGTCTGGTCCGGATCCTGTTGACGTTGACTCACACGCGATCCGCCAGCCGTCACCCGAGTGGCCGGACCCTGAGACGGCGAGGGACCTGGCGCAGTTCGGGGCTGCAATGCCGGGCGAGATGCCGAGCGAAGACCCGCGGGAGATATTGCGCCGTGCTGACGAGTTTTTCGCTAACCAGCAGTACGACGCGGCGGCCGATCTGTACGCGCGGCTGCTCGAACTGGCGCCGGACAACGTCGAGAT
>JBPCXI010000236.1:0-15032 GCA_051008895.1 Gammaproteobacteria bacterium
GTGTTGGCCGACCGGTTCTTCGCCGGGCCGTCGGCCGAGCTGACCGTGACCGGCGTCACCGGCACGAACGGCAAGTCGACGACTGCGTATATCGCGGCGCAGGCATTGCGCGCGCTGGACCAGCCGGCGGGCTATATGGGCACGCTGGGATTCGGCATCGGCACCGATCTCGAACCCAGTCGACTGACGACGCCGGGCTGCATCGATGTCCATCGCCGGTTGCGCAAGATGGCGGACGCCGGCGCGCGCCACGTCGTGATGGAAGTCTCGTCCCACGCACTCGATCAGGATCGCGTTGCCGGCGTGCGGTTCAGCACGGCTGCGTTGACGAACATCAGTCGGGATCACCTCGACTATCACGGCGATATGGCGCGTTACGCGCAGACGAAAGCGCGCCTGTTTCTCGAGTCGGACATTCGCGCCGCGGTCATAAATACCGGCAATGATTATGGCGCCCAACTCGCCGAGCGTCTCGACGGCGTTCACGAGCCGGCGGTCGACGTGTTGTCGGTCGCGCTGGTGGAGACGAACGCGGCGTCGGGCGCGGATGCACGTCTGCTCGGCCATCTGCGCGGCGCGCGCGCGGACGGGATCGGCATGCGCCTGTCCGGAGATTTCGGCAACGCGACGCTCGACAGTCCATTGTGGGGTAGCTTCAACGGCGAGAATCTGCTCGTCGCGGCCGGTTTGTTGCTCGTACTCGGGTCGGATCTCGATGCGGCAGTTGCAGCGTTGCGCCATTGTGTCGCGCCGGCGGGCCGAATGGAGTTGATTCGCGGCGGCAGCGATGCGCCGACCGTCGTCGTCGACTACGCGCACACGCCGGATGCGTTGCATCGGGCGCTCGAGGCCGTGCGTGAGCACACGTCGGGCCGCGTCTGGTGCGTATTCGGCTGCGGGGGCGATCGCGACCGCGGCAAACGTGCGGAGATGGGTGCGGTGGCCGTGGCATTGGCCGATCACACGGTTGTCACCGACGACAATCCGCGCAGCGAAGATCCGCAGACGATTATTGACGACATCCTGGCGGGAGCGTCCGGGGGGCTGGAGGTTATCCGCGAGCGCAGCGACGCGATCGGTCATGCGATCGCGTCTGCTGGCGCGAACGATTCTGTGCTGATCGCTGGCAAGGGCCACGAGTCGGTACAGCAATTTGGCACCAATGAGCGGGACTTCTCCGACGCGCATGCAGCGCGCGCCGCATTGGGCCGGGTGGCATGAGCATGGGTACGCTGTCGATGGTCGCGGATGCGGTTGACGGACGCCTGATCGGTGCGGACCGATCATTCGCGGCGGTCAGTACCGACACGCGCACGCTGCAAACCGGCGAGCTGTTCTTCGCGCTGCACGGCGATCGTTACGACGCAGCGGAGTTCGTGGCGGAGGCGGCCAGGCGCGGCGCGGCCGGCGCGGTCGTCGACGGGCGTCAGCAGGGCGACTTGCCGCAGATCGAAGTCGGCGATACGCGCGACGCACTCGGCGCCCTGGCTCGCACGTGGCGCGGGCGCTTCGAATTACCGGTCATCGGCGTGACCGGCAGCAATGGCAAGACCACGGTCAAGGAAATGATCGCAGCGATACTGCGCGCGGAGTTCGACGCGGCGAACGGCGACAGCGCCGTCCTGGTCACGAGTGGAAACTTTAACAACGAAGTCGGTTTGCCGCTGACCGTGCTGCGTCTTGAGGCGGAGCATCGGGCGGCAATATTCGAAATGGGTGCGGCGCGCCCGAAAGATATCGAATACCTGGCCGACATCGCGGCGCCGACGATCGGCGTCGTGACGAACGCTGGCAAGGCGCATCTCGAGGGTTTCGGCAACGAAGAGACCGTCGCGGCCACGAAGGGTGAATTGTTCGAGGCGTTGGCGCGCGGCGACGTCGCAGTCGTCAATCACGATGACAAGTTTGCGTCTTTTTGGCGCGAACTCGCCGCGCCGGCCGAGATCCGCACCTTCGGCCTGACGAACGGCGCAACGTACAAGGCCGTCGACATTCGCGAAATTCACGCGAACGAATCCGGTATCGAGTTCACGATGCAGACCCCCGGCGGCGAAATCGCGATCAGGTTGCCCATGGCCGGTCGCCATAATGTGGCCAACGCGTTGGCCGCCGCGGCGGCGGCGGACGCGGCGGGTGCATCGGCCGCGGCGATCCGTGTCAGCCTCGCGGGCGCACGCAATATCGCCGGGCGGCTGATGGAACTGTCCGGCGTCGGCGGCGTCGTGCTATTCGACGATTCCTACAACGCGAACCCGGTGTCGGTCGCGGCCGCGATCGATTTTCTGGCCGAACGGGCGGGGGAGACGTGGCTGATTCTCGGTGACATGGCCGAACTCGGCCCCGACGGTCCTGGCCTGCATCACGCCGCCGGCGAACGCGCGCACAGGCTGGGTGTCGACCGCCTGTTCACATACGGTGCGCTGGCCCGGAATGCTGCCGCAGGTTTCGGTGTCGGCGCCACGACTTACGATGATCTGGATACGTTGGCCGCGGCGCTCCGCGGCGACGCGCATGCGGGGGTCAGTGCGCTCGTCAAGGGATCGCGCTGCATGGGTCTGGATCGACTCGTCGCCTTGCTGAGAGAAGACGAGCACGTGTTGAGCGGTAGCGAGGAAACCTGATGCTGCTGCTCATCGCCAATTACCTGACCGACTTCGTGTCCGCCTTTAACGTATTCACGTACATCACGATGCGCGCGATTATGGGTGCGCTGACGGCATTACTGATTTCCCTGCTGATGGGGCCGTTGATGATCCGCCGGCTCAGCGTGCGCCAGATCGGGCAGACCGTGCGCACCGACGGGCCCGAATCGCATCTGCCGAAAGCCGGTACGCCGACGATGGGCGGGGCGCTGATTCTCGTCGCGATTCTGTCGAGCACGTTGCTCTGGGCCGATCTGACCAGCGAGTACGTGTGGATCGTCATCGCGGTCACGCTGGCGTTCGGTCTGATTGGGTTCGTCGATGACTACAAGAAACTTGTGCTGAAAGATCCGGCCGGCCTGTCGGCCGGCGGCAAGATTTTCTGGCAGTCGCTGTCCGCGATTGCCGTGGCGGTCGTGCTGTACTGGCTCGCGGATCAGCCTTACGAAACGTCGCTGCTGATACCGTATCTGAAGGGCGTCGCGATTCCACTCGGCGTGTTGTACATCGTGATGACGTACCTGGTCATCGTGGGCACGAGCAACGCGGTCAATCTCACCGACGGCCTCGACGGGCTGGCGATCATGCCCGCGGTGCTGGTTGGCGGGGCGTTGGGAATTTTCGGCTACGTAACCGGAAATACTATCTTCGCCGACTATCTCGCGATCCCGTACATCGCCGGTGCTGGCGAAATGCTCGTGTTCTGTTCGGCGCTGGCCGGTGCCGGCCTCGGCTTCCTCTGGTTCAACACGTATCCCGCGCAGGTCTTCATGGGTGATATCGGTGCGCTGTCGCTCGGCGCGGCGCTCGGCACCGTCGCCGTGATCGTGCGCCAGGAGCTCGTGCTCGCGATCATGGGTGGTTTGTTCGTCGTCGAGACACTGTCGGTAATTATTCAGGTCGCGTCTTTCAAGCTGACGGGGCGACGCATTTTTCGCATGGCGCCGCTGCATCACCACTACGAGCTCAAAGGCTGGGCGGAGCCGAAGGTCATCGTGCGCTTCTGGATTATCACGGTGATCCTCGTCCTGGTCGGGCTGTCGAGCCTGAAGCTACGTTGATGGTTGCATCATCAATGGAATTTGATCTGGAAATGCGCGCGGGATCATCCGAGCCGACCGTGCTCGTCATGGGTATGGGCGCAACCGGCGCATCCTGTGCGCGGCACCTCGCGGCGCGGGGTATCGCAGCCGAGTTCGCCGACACGCGAGCACGTCCGCCCGGGCTTGGTGAAATCCTCGATGCGATGCCGGATGCGCGCGTTCACGTGGGCCGCGAACCGTCGCGGTTGCGCGACACGATTCGTCGCATCGTCGTCTCTCCCGGCGTCGACCTCGGACTCGAACTGCTCGCCGAAGCGAAGCAAAGACGGCTCGAAGTCGTGAGCGACATCGACCTGTTCGTTGCGGAGTGCAACGCGCCGATCATTGCGGTCACCGGCTCGAACGGCAAGAGCACGGTCGCGTCAATGCTCGGTTTCATTCTGAATGCCACGGGCCGACGAACGCGTGTCGGTGGCAACATCGGCACGCCGGCGCTGGACGTCCTCGATGCGTCCGTCGAAACCTACGTGCTCGAACTGTCGAGTTTCCAGCTCGAGCGCAGCGCGCCGATTCCGGCGGCGGTCAGCGTGATCCTGAACATCTCACCGGATCACCTCGATCAGCACGACAACATGGATGCTTATACGGCCGCAAAGGCGCGCGTTCACCTTGCTTGCGATCATGCGATTGTGAATCGGGATGAGCCGAATCTCTTCCGGCACGTACCAAAAGGTACGCCGGTTACGAGCTTCGGTCTCGACGCGCCCGCGGAAGGCGACTTCGGCATCGTCGAGACGCCGCGCGGCTCATGCATTGCACGCGGCGAAGACCTGTTGCTCGCGACCGACGAACTCCCGTTGATCGGACGCCATAATGTGTCCAACGCGATGGCTGCGCTGGCACTCGCGCGTGCGGTCGGCGGCAGCGCGGCCGCGATGGCGCAGGTGCTCAAGCGATATCGGGGGCTGCCGCACCGCATGCAGGTCGTCGGCAACTTTGGTTCGGTGACATGGATTGACGATTCCAAGGCGACGAACGTCGGCGCGGCGCTGACGAGTATTGATGGCGTCGAAGATCCGTTCGTGCTGATTGCGGGCGGTGACGCGAAAGGCGCGTCATTCGACGCACTTGCTGCCGCGCTGCGCGGCCGGGATTGCGAGGCGGTGCTGCTCGGCAAGGATGCGCCTGCGATCGCGCAGGCGCTTGTCGATGTGGTTCCCGCCGAGATCGTTGCCGATATGACGTCGGCCGTGAGCGCTGCGGCGCGACGAGCGCGCCCCGGGGGTTCGGTGTTGCTCGCTCCGGCCTGCTCCAGTCTCGACATGTTCGAGAGCTTCGCCGCGCGCGGCGACGCATTCGCGACGGCGGTAAGGGGTCTGGGCCAATGACCGCGCGTCGCAACCAGCGCAAGGCGCAAGATATCGTCGGGTATTTCGATGTGGCCCGGCACGTCGATCCTGCGTTCGTGTTGCTCATTGGCACGATCCTGTGCGCGGGCCTCGCGTTATTGACGTCCGCATCGATTTCGCTGGCCGAGCGCAGCACGGGCAATCCGTTCTTCTACTTCGAGCGGCAGATGGGCGCAGTCATCGTCGGCTTGCTGGGCGCGGCGGTGATGCTGCAAATTCCATCGCGGTTCTGGGAGCGCATCGGTCTGTTGCTGGTGGTGATCGCGATCGGAATGCTGACGCTCGTGCTGGTGCCCGGTTTCGGCAACACGGTGAACGGCAGTACCCGGTGGCTAAATATCGGCGGCGTCAACCTGATGCAGGTTTCCGAGCCGGCGCGGCTGCTGATGCTGATGTACATCTCCGGCTACGCCGTCCGTCACCGGGCCGAGCTCCGCGAGCGGTTTGTCGGCTTCCTGAAACCGATGTTGCTCATCGGCGCCGTGTGTGGATTGCTGTTGCTCGAGCCGGATTTCGGCGCGACGGTCGTCATGCTCGCGATCGCGCTGTCCGTGTTGTTTATCGCCGGTGCCCGGCTACGCGACTTCTTCGGCTTCAGCGCCTTCGTGATCGTGGCCCTCGTGCTACTCGCGGTCGTGTCGCCGTACCGCATGGCGCGGCTGATGTCTTTTTCCGACCCATGGTCAGATCCGTGGGACACCGGCTTTCAGTTAACGCAGTCGCTGATCGCGATCGGATCCGGCGAGTGGTTCGGCGTCGGCCTGGGCGGCAGCGTACAGAAGCTCTTTTATCTCCCCGAGGCGCACACGGATTTCGTGTTTGCGGTGATCGCGGAGGAGCTCGGACTTGCCGGCAGCCTCGGCGTAATTGCACTGTTTGCCGTACTGGTCTGGCGAGCACTGTGCGTTGCTCGCGAGTCGGCGCTGGCAGGCCGACTGTATCAATCTTATTTCGCGTTCGGTTTCGCGATCTGGCAGGCAACGCAGGTGTTCATCAACATCGGCGTGAACATGGGTATCCTGCCGACCAAAGGGCTGACGCTGCCGATGATCAGTTACGGCCGCAGCAGCCTGGTCGTCACGTTGATCGGAATCGGGTTGTTGCTGCGCATCGACTGCGAGAATCGCCAGCTCGCGCAGGCGGGCAGTGGCAAGCGTTCGATTGCGCGCAAGTCTGCCAGGCGCAGCCGGAAAGCGACATGACGGCGCCGATTCTCATTATGGCAGGCGGCACCGGCGGGCACGTCTTCCCGGCACTTGCCGTCGCGCAGGAGCTGCGCGGTCACGACGAGCAGATTGTCTGGCTCGGCGGCAAGCGCGGCATCGAAACCGAACTGATTCCGCAGCACGGTATCCCGCTCGAAGCGACCCGGATTGCCGGCCTGCGCGGCAAGGGGTTGCTGACCTGGTTGCTGGCGCCGGTGAAACTGACTGTCGCGATCGTCGAAGCGATCGGCGTGCTGCGTCGCCGGCGCCCGAAGGTCGTGCTGGGGATGGGCGGTTTCGCCTCCGGTCCCGGCGGTCTCGCGGCATGGCTGCTGCGCAAGCCGCTCATCATCCATGAACAGAACTCCGTTGCGGGGTTGACGAATCGTCTTCTGGCTGTACTCGCCCGGGAAGTGCTTGAGGCCTTCCCGGGCAGCTTTTCCAGCCGCACGAAGACGAGAGTCGTCGGTAACCCCGTACGCCCCGATATCGCCGCGTTGGCGCCACCCGCGCAACGGCTTGGCCGGCGCCACGGCCCGCTGCGCGTGCTCGTGCTCGGCGGCAGCCTCGGCGCACAGGCGCTGAACGAGACGGTGCCGCGTGCCGTCTCGCTGATCGACTCGGGTCGGCGCCCCGAGGTATGGCATCAGGCCGGTAAAGCGACGATCGACGTCGCGCGGATGAACTATAGAGAACTCGGCGTTGAAGCGAAGATCGAACCTTTCATCGACGACGTTGCGGCGGCCTATGGCTGGGCCGATGTCGCGATATGTCGAGCCGGCGCACTGACCGTGTCGGAGCTGGCTGCGGCGGGCCTCGGCGCAATCATGATTCCGTATCCGTCGGCGGTTGACGATCACCAGACGCACAATGCCGGCTACCTCGTCGACGCCGGCGCGGCGGTGCTGATGCCGCAGGCGGAGCTGACGGCCGCACGGATGGCCGCCGAAATCGAGCGCTGTATCGACGATCGGGAATTGGTTCTGCGGCGGGCAACGGCGGCGCGTTCGCTTGCGCGTCCCGATGCAACGCGCGAAGTCGTCGACCTGTGCCTGGCGGTCGGAGGTGCGCAATGAAAGATCGCATGCGTAAGATCAACCGCATCCACCTGGTCGGTATCGGCGGCGTCGGCATGGGCGGCATCGCCGAAGTGCTGCTGAATCTCGGTTACGAAGTGCAAGGCTCCGACCTGAAAGAGTCACGCGTGACCAATCGACTGCATGGCCTCGGCGCGGATATCTTCATCGGCCACCGCGGCGAGAACATCGGCGACGCAGATCTCGTCGTCGTGTCGAGCGCGATCGACCCCGAGAATCCGGAAATCGCGACCGCGCGCGATCAGCGACTGCCGATCGTGCGACGCGCAGAAATGCTGGCGGAACTGATGCGTTTCCGTTACGCGATCGCGGTCTCGGGTACCCATGGCAAGACCACGACGACGAGCCTCGTGGCGAGCGTCCTGGCGCAGGCCGGGGAAGACCCGACTTTTCTGATCGGCGGGCGGCTGAAAAGTGCCGATACGAACGGCCGGCTGGGCGACGGCCACTACCTCGTGGCCGAAGCAGACGAAAGCGACGCGTCGTTCATTCATCTGAAGCCGATGATGTCGGTCGTGACGAATATCGACAGTGATCACCTGTCGACCTACGGTGGCGATGTCGACGCATTGCGCGCGAGTTTTCTCGAATTTCTTCACAACCTGCCGTTCTACGGTGTCGCGATCATGTGCGTCGACGATCCGGGCGTGCGTGCGATCCTGCCCGGTTGCAACCGGGCGGTCATGACGTACGGCGTTGCCGAGGAGGCCGACGTGCGCGCGACCGATATCGTCGCGGACGGCGCGCGCAGCCGGTTTCAAGTGACGCGGCCGGGTGAGCCCGAGCCGCTCGACGTGACGCTCAACCTGCCGGGACATCACAACGTCCTGAACGCGTTGGCCGCGATTGCCGTCGCGCAGGAACTCGAACTCGACGACGCCGCGGTGCTGTGCGCGCTCGAGGAGTTTCAGGGCATCGACCGGCGCATGCAGATTCTCGGCGAGGTGCGGGTCAACGGTGGCGACGTGCTGTTCGTCGACGACTACGGTCATCATCCGACCGAGATTGCGGCGACGTTGCAGGCCGTGCGCGCGGGGTGGCCGGACCGTCGCATCGTGCTCGTATTTCAGCCGCACCGCTATACGCGCACACAGGACTTGCTCGATGACTTCGTCGACGTGCTGTCCGGTGCACAACCGCTGTTCGTAACCGAGGTGTATGCGGCCGGCGAAGAGGCGATTACCGGTGCCGACGGCCGCGCCGTTTGTCGCGCGATCCGCGCGCGCGGACAGGTCGAACCGGTATTCGTTGCCGAGCTCGACGAATTGCCGTCTCGCCTGGGTGGCGTCCTCCGCGGCGGCGACCTTGTGCTGACGCTGGGTGCCGGCAACATCGGTGCGGTGGCGGCCTCGCTGCCCGCCTCGCTAGGCAAGCTCGAGAGCCTGAGGGCGCGGCAATGAACGGGGTTCTCAGGCACGAACCGATGTCGAAGCATACGTCGTGGCGTCTTGGCGGGCCGGCCGACGCCTATTTTCGGCCCGATTCGCTCGACTCGCTCAGCGAGTTTCTCGTTGACCTCGACGCGTCGGTACCGGTGGTTTTCTCCGGACTTGGCAGTAACTTGCTCGTGCGCGACGGCGGCATTCGCGGTGTCGTGATCAATCCGAACAAGGCGTTGGGTAATGTCGAACGCGTTGGCGCGGCCGGGGTCGAGGCCGGTGCCGGCGTCGCCTGCACCGTGCTGGCGCGGCGTTGCGCCGGTTGGGGCCTCGGGCCGTCCGACTTCTTCGCCGGGATACCGGGTACCGTCGGCGGCGCCTTGAAAATGAACGCCGGCGCATTCGGCGGCGAAACCTGGGACAGCGTAACCGAGGTCGACACGATCGATCGCAGCGCGACGGTACGAACGCGCCCGAAGCGAGAGTTCGATATTTCGTATCGCCACGTCGACGGGCCGGCCGGTGAGTGGTTCATCGCCGCGCGTTTCGCGTTCGACAGTGGCGATCACTATTCGCTGGATCGCGTCAAGGCGTTGATGAGCGAGCGGCAGGAAAAACAGCCGCTCGGCTTGCCCAGTTGCGGTTCGGTGTTTCGCAATCCTCCCGGGCGATTCGCGGCGCAGCTGATCGAGGCCGCCGAACTCAAAGGCTATCGCGTCGGCGGCGCGATGGTGTCTGAAAAGCATGCGAATTTCATCATCAATACCGGCGACGCGACGGCTGCAGACGTCGAAGAACTGATCGAGCATGTCCGCGACGTCGTCGCGGCGAAGCACGGCGTCGAACTGGATCTCGAAGTCCACATCGTCGGAGAAAAGTCTTGAACGCGGCGCCGCACGATCGTCGCATAGACGCGCCGGAGGACTTCGGCAAGGTCGCCGTGTTGATGGGCGGCGACTCCGCGGAGCGCGAAATATCGCTGCTGACCGGCCGCGCGGTGCACGCGGCGCTGGTCGCCCGCGGCATCGATGCGCATCCTGTCGACAGCGCGAACGATCTCGTCGGTCAGCTCGAGCGCGGCGGTTTCGCGCGCGCATGGATCGCGCTGCACGGCCGCGGCGGCGAAGACGGCGCCGTTCAGGGTCTGCTCGAATTCCTGCGGATTCCGTATACCGGCAGTGGGATCAAGGGTTCGGCAATCGGTATGGACAAGCTGCGTACGAAGCAGCTGTTGGCAGGGGCAGGTCTCGCGACGCCGGACTACCGGGTGCTCAACGGGCCCGAAGATTTCGCCGGTACGATCGATGCTCTCGGCTTACCGCTGATGGTCAAGCCGGCCGAAGAAGGGTCAAGCATCGGTCTCACGCGCGTCGAGCGTGCGGACGATCTTGCTGCGGCATTCGCGGCTGCGTCCGAATATCACTGCGACGTATTCGCCGAAAGTTGGGTGCACGGCCGCGAGTATACGGTCGCGGTGCTGCAGGGACAGTCGCTGCCGCTGGTGCGAATCGATGCGGCCAATACGTTCTATGACTACCAGGCCAAGTATTTCAGCGACGAGACGGGCTACGTGTGCCCGAGCGGTTTGTCTGCGGCGCAGGAAGACGATTTCGGCCGCCAGGCGCTGACCGCGTTCGCGGCCATCGGCGCGGCCGGTTGGGGGCGGGTCGACTTCATGCTCGACGCCCGCGACATGCCGCTGTGGCTCGAGGTCAACACGGTGCCCGGCATGACCACACACAGCCTCGTCCCGATGGCCGCCAAGGCGGCGGGTGTGGATTTCGAAGAATTGTGCTGGCGAATCCTGGCAACGAGTTTTTCTGCGGCAGCGGCGGGCGTGTTGTCGCCGGAGGTTCGAGATGCCGGCTAAGAAGAAGCGACCTTTGAAACGGAACCGGAAGCGCAAGACGAAGAAGGCCGTCGAGCGACCGTCGTGGCTCGAGATCAAGCCGATTACGGTCAACTGGGCGCGCGTCGCGACCCTTGGCGCGATCGGCACGCTCGCATTCTGCGGTTATGCGGCGGCGGTATGGGTAATGGATCGCCCGATCGATGCGGTCGTGATCAATGGTGCGTTCGAGCGAGTGTCTGCGATTCAGGTCGAGGATGCGCTGTCGAGCCACGTGCAAACCGGGTTCTTGAGCGCCGATCTGCAATCGATGCGACTCGAATTGGTCGACATTCCCTGGGTCGCGAACGCGAACGTGCGGCGTCGCTGGCCGGGTTCCATCGAGGTGCACATCACCGAGGAACGGCCGGCTGCCTGCTGGGGCGACGCCGGCCTGCTCAACGTGCGCGGCGAGCTGTTCGTCGACAGGGCACAGCACGTGCCCGCCGAATTGCCGCGACTGTCGGGGCCTGACGGCACCGAGCAACGCGTGTCGGAGATGTTCTTCGCCATCCGGCAACGCCTCGAGCAGCGCGGCATGACTGCGATTGCATTGCGTCTCGACCAGCGCGGCGCCTGGGAGGTGGAGCTTTCCAGCGGTATTCGCGTGCGCCTCGGTGCGACCTTCGTCGACCAGCGGCTGGATCGATTCTTCGAAGCACTGGATAAGGTGATCGCAGCGCAGGCCGATCGAGTTGAGTACGTCGACATGCGCTACACCAACGGATTCGCGATCGGCTGGAAGGACAGGAAGGAAGCGGAGCCCAATGTCTAGGAAATCGGAGAAGGGTCTGATCGTCGGTCTCGACATTGGCACGTCGAAAGTCGTCGCGATCGTCGGTGATCTGCAGGACGACGGCGAGCTCGAGGTGATCGGTTTCGGCATTCACCCGTCCCGGGGATTGAAGAAAGGCGTCGTCGTGAACATCGAGTCCACCGTCAACTCGATCCAGCGCGCTGTCGAGGAGGCTGAGCTGATGGCCGGCTGCGAGATCAATTCCGTCTACACCGGGATCGCGGGCAGCCACATCCGTAGCCTGAATTCGCATGGCATCGTCGCGATCCGCGATCGCGAGGTCGCGAAGTCTGACGTCGATCGGGTCATCGATGCGGCTCGCGCCGTCGCGATTCCGGCGGATCAGAAAATCCTGCACGTGCTGCCGCAGGAGTTCGTAATCGACGGGCAAGAGGGAATTCGCGAACCGATCGGCATGTCCGGCGTGCGGCTTGAGGCGCGCGTGCACATGGTTACCGGCGCAGCGAGCGCGGCGCAGAACATCATCAAGTGCGTGCAGCGTTGCGGCCTCGAAGTCGATGACGTTGTCCTCGAACAACTCGCCTCGAGCTATTCGGTCCTGACCGAGGACGAGATGGAGCTCGGCGTCTGTCTCGTCGACATCGGTGGTGGCACGACCGACATCGCCGTGTTCAACGGCGGTGCAATCAAGCATACGGCCGTAATACCGATCGCCGGCGATCAGGTCACTAACGATATCGCGATCTCCATGCGCACGCCGACGCAGTATGCCGAGGCGATCAAGATCACGTATGCGTGCGCGCTGTCGCAGCTCGCCAACCTCGACGAGACGATCGAGGTGCCGAGCGTCGGTGATCGCCCACCGCGGCGCCTCGCGAGACAGACGCTCGCCGAAGTCGTCGAGCCTCGTTACGAGGAGTTGTTCACGCTGATTCGCAACGAGCTTGCGCGCAGCGGATTCGAAGAAATGGTGGCCGCGGGCATCGTGCTGACCGGCGGCAGCTCGAAGATGGAGGGTGCCGTCGAGCTCGCCGAAGAGGTCTTTCACATGCCGGTGCGGCTCGGGCTGCCACAGCACGTGCGCGGACTCGGCGACGTCGTGCGCAATCCGATACATGCGACCGGGGTCGGGCTGCTGCTGTATGCACGAGACCGGGCCGATGCGAATTTCGGGGATCCGCCGATGGGTGGCGGTTTGAAGGAAGTCTGGGAACGGATGAAGTCCTGGTTTCAGGGCAATTTTTAGTGTTGTTGACGTGAGGAGAAATGTCGATGTTTGAGCTAATGGATGGTTATAGCCAGAACGCTGTAATAAAAGTACTAGGAGTCGGGGGCGGCGGCGGTAACGCGGTCAAGCACATGGTCAGCTGCGGCATCGAGGGCGCTGACTTCATCTGCGCGAATACCGATTCGCAGGCGCTGCAGAGTTCCAATGTGCGCACCGCGTTGCAGATCGGCTGCAACATCACAAAAGGTCTGGGCGCCGGAGCGGATCCTGAGATCGGTCGACAAGCGGCGATGGAAGACCGCGACCGGATACTCGAGGTCATCGAGGGCGCCGACATGCTGTTCATTACCGCGGGCCTCGGCGGCGGTACCGGCACCGGCGCGGCGCCCGTCGTGGCGCAGGTCGCGCGCGAGCTTGGCATCCTGACGGTTGCCGTGGTGACGAAGCCGTTCACGATGGAAGGCGGCAAGCGCCTGTCCGTTGCGGACCAGGGCATCTCGGAACTCGGCAAGTATGTCGATTCGCTGATCACGATTCCGAACGAGAAGCTACTGAGTGTGCTCGGCCCCGATACGACGTTGCTCGACGCATTCAAGTCGGCAAACGAGGTCCTGCAGGGTGCGGTTCAGGGTATCGCGGAGCTGATTACGCGTCCGGGCCTGATCAACGTGGACTTCGCCGATGTGCGCACCGTAATGGGCGAGATGGGTATGGCGATGATGGGCTCCGGCGGAGCGGCCGGCGAAGACCGGGCCCGCGAGGCGGCCGAGTCGGCGATTTCGAGTCCGCTGCTGGAGGACATCAACCTGCAGGGCGCTCGCGGGATCCTGGTCAACGTGACCGCCGGCATGGATTTGTCGATCGGCGAGTTCCAGCAGGTCGGTGACACGGTCAAGGAATGTGCATCGGACGACGCCACCGTCGTCGTCGGCACCGTGATCGATCCGGACATGGGTAACAATATTCGCGTCACCGTGGTCGCAACCGGGCTCGGGCAGCCGCTCACCCGCCAGGAGCAACCGCCGGTCCGCGTGGTCGCACCGCCGCCCGCCGCCGAGCCGCCGAACTGGTCGGAACTCGATCGGCCGACCAATCAGCGGAACAAGCCGGCACCCGCCGCCGACAACCTGGCGACGGCCCAGCAGCCCGAATTTGATCTGCTGGATATTCCGGCCTTCCTGCGGCGCCAGGCTGACTGACGCCGCCGGTTTCCGGTAAACGAAAACGAGGGAAAGTTCAGTAAAGACGGGCATTTATACGAAATTCGTGTTGTCAAGTTGTGCATTTTTCTGCGGGTGTGATAGGGTGCCCGAAGTTTGTGTTGTCGCAACGTACTTGGCCTATAGAAATTCATATATTTCAAAGGGTTAGGTGCCAACAAGGAGGGCGTCCGAGGCTCCGGATTGCAGCTTTGCTGTATTATGTAATCCCGACCGGCGGACGGCGATCGTATCTATGCTCAGACAGCGTACTCTGAAGAACTCAATTCGGGCGACCGGTATTGGCCTGCATTCCGGCAGCAAGGTCTATATGACGTTGCGGCCGGCGGCTGACAATACGGGCATCGTGTTTCGGCGGCTGGATCTGGATCCGCCGGTGGACGTCGTTGCCGATGCCCGCAGCGTCGGCGATACGATGCTGGGTACCACCCTGGTGCAGGACGGCACGTCGGTTGCAACCGTCGAGCACCTGCTCGCGGCGCTTGCAGGCCTCGGCGTCGACAACGCCTATGTCGACCTCAGTGCGCCCGAGGTGCCGATCATGGACGGCAGCGCGGCGCCGTTCGTTTTTCTGCTGCAGTCGGCCGGTATTACCGAGCAGAGCGCACCGAAAAAGTTCATTCGGATTCGCAAGCCCGTGCGCGTGGAAGAGCAGGATATGTGGGCCGAGTTCAAGCCGCACAACGGCTACCGCGTGAACCTGAAGATCGACTTCGAGCATCCGGTATTCAAGCGGCACACCCAGACTGCGAGTGTGGACTTTTCCACGACGTCGTTCGTCAAACAGGTTAGCCGCGCACGCACGTTCGGTTTCCTGCGTGATATCGAAGCACTGCGCGCTCGAAATCTGACCCTGGGCGGTACGCTCGACAACGCGATCGTGCTTGACGACTATCGCGTGCTGAACGAAGACGGGCTGCGTTACGAAGACGAATTCGTCCGCCACAAGATTCTCGACGCGATCGGTGATTTGTATCTCGCCGGCCACAACATGCTCGGCGAATTCACCGGCTACAAGTCGGGGCACGGGCTGAACAACAAGCTCGTGCGGACGCTGCTCGATGACGAGTCTGCGTGGGAAATCGTCACGTTCGAGGGTAGGCAGGACGCGCCGGTCTCGTTCTCGACTGCAGCAACCGCAGCAGTCCGCTAGAACCTTACCTC
>JBPCXI010000237.1:0-2803 GCA_051008895.1 Gammaproteobacteria bacterium
CGACGTACTGGTTCTGCTCGACGTATACGCGGCCGGCGAAGAATCGATCGCGGGCGCGGACGGCCGTGCCATGGCGCGCGCTGTGCGGACTCGCGGGACGCTTGAACCGGTCTTCGTCGAGTCGCTCGATGACGTGCAAACTGTGCTCGAGGCTGTCCTTGCAGACGGCGATCTCGTGCTGACGATGGGCGCCGGAGACATCGGTGCCTACGCCGCCGGGCTTCCGGGGCTGTTATCCAGCGGACCGTCGCTGAAGGTGCACTCATGATGCCAGCCGCGACGGAGACGCAGGTGCAAGGCGAATTGCGCCGCAACGAGCCGATGAGCCGGCACACGTCGTGGCGCGTTGGCGGCCCGGCAGAGACATTCTACGTACCCGACAGCGTCGATGATTTGAGCGCATTCCTGTCCGGACTCGACGTCTCGACACCGATTTTCTGGCTTGGCGTCGGTAGCAACCTGCTCGTTCGCGATGGCGGGCTGCCCGGCGTCGTTGTTTCGGCGACCAAGGTGCTCAGGACGCTCGAGCGAAACAGCGATGACACCGTTACAGCCGGCGCCGGTATTCCATGCACGCAGCTTGCGCGCCACTGCATACGCGGGGGGTTTGGGCCTTACGAGTTTTTCGCGGGTATCCCGGGCACTGTCGGCGGCGCGCTGGCGAGGAACGCCGGCGCGCACGGTGGCGAGACCTGGGAGCGCGTAGCGACGGTTCGCACGATCGACCGCGGCGGACAGGTCCACGATCGTTCTCCGCAGGATTACACCGTTGGCTATCGCAGCGTACAGGGGCCCGCCAACGAGTGGTTCCTCGAAGCGACGTTTCGTTTCGATCCCGACGTGATACCGAGCATGGACGCGATGAAGGAAATGCTCGAACGGCGTAAGACGACCCAGCCCCTGGGGCTACCCAGTTGCGGATCCGTATTCCGCAATCCGCCCGGTGATTACTCGGCTCGTCTCATCGAGACAGCGGGCCTCAAGGGACACCGCATAGGCGGCGCCGAAGTCTCGGCGAAGCACGCGAATTTCATCATTAACCGCGAAAACGCAACGGCTGCCGATATCGAAGCGTTGATCGAACACGTACACCAAACGGTGCTCGAAATGCACGGCGTAAACCTGCAGCACGAGGTTCGAATCGTGGGCGAGACAAAGGCATGAGCAGCGTGAACTTCGAAGAGCGCCACGTGATCGCCGATACGGTAGAATTCGGTCGCGTTGCGGTCATGCTCGGTGGTCACTCGAGCGAGCGCGAAGTGTCACTCGACACGGGCGCCGCCGTACTCAAAGCGCTCACGGCCAAAGGCGTCGATGCACACGCCTGGGACCCTGCCGAGAAAACGATGTCCGAATTTGCAGCCGCGGGATTCGACCGGGTGTGGATCGCGCTGCATGGGCCGGGCGGCGAGGACGGCGCCTTGCAAGGAGCACTTCAGTGGCTGAACACCCCGTACACAGGTAGCGGTGTGATGGCGTCCGCGATCGCCATGGACAAGGTTCGCAGCAAGCACCTGTTCCGGGCCGCACAAATCCCGACGCCGCAGTATGCACTCGTTCGCTGCCAGGCCGACGCGTCGGCCGCTGCCGAACAGCTTGGCTTCCCGCTCATCATCAAACCTTCGGGACAGGGATCCAGTGTCGGCATGTCGAAGATCACCGAGCGCGCCGAGCTGAACGCTGCCGTCAATATGGCATTGAGATTCGACGACACGGCATTGCTCGAGTCCTGCATCACAGGTGACGAATTCACCGTGGCCGTACTACAGGGACGCGCACTGCCGAGCATTCGCATCGTGACCCCGCGCGTCTTCTACGACTACCGTGCGAAGTACGAGTCGGATCGTACCGAGTACATTTGTCGCGGCACAGCCAGCGACGAGGAAGAACAACGCTATGCAGATCTCGCGATCGCCGCGTTCGACGAACTCGGCTGCACGGGGTGGGGCCGCGTCGACTTCATGACGGGCGCCGATGGCCAGCCACTCGTACTCGAGGTCAATACGGTGCCTGGAATGACGGGTCACAGCCTCGTGCCGATGGCTGCGCAGAAAGACGGTATCGATTTCGAAGAACTCTGTTGGCGAATTCTCGAAACCAGCTTCGACGCCAGCGATGTCAGCAAATACGCGGAGGTTGCAGCTAATGGCGCGTAAGCAGGCAAAGCGGCGCAAGCAGAAAAAAGCGCCACGCATGAAAATGCCGACGATTCGTATCGGTCGCCTGATCGCGCCCGTGGTCGCCGCCGGTATCATTTTTGCGACGTATCAGCTCAGCCTGACCATGCTTGATCGCCCCATCTCGTCGATCGAGATCAGTGGACCGTTCCAGCGCGTAACAGCATTGCAGATCGAGGAAGCTATCAGTGATGAAATCGGGCTTGGCTTCGTCGGTGCCGACCTTGATCGCATCCACGCCGATATTGTCGCGCTGCCGTGGATAGACCAGGCACGGGTCGCACGTCGCTGGCCGAGTCGAATGTCGATCACGGTGACGGAACAGATACCTGCCGCCGTCTGGGGTGAGCGTGGGCTGTTGAACACGCGCGGTGAACTCTTCGTCAATGAAGCACGACACCCGCCGGCCGAGCTGCCGCGTCTGAGCGGACCCGATAGCCGCTCGGCTGATGTTGCGACGCGCTACCTCGAGGTGCGCGATCGACTGATCCCGGTGGGTCTGGACCTGCGCAGGGTCCATCTCGATGCACGCGGGTCATGGGAGATGACCTTGCAAAACGGCATAGAGGTCCGGCTCGGGAGACGTGACGTCACGGCGCGCACCGAACTGTTTCTCGATGTCGTTG
>JBPCXI010000238.1:0-8784 GCA_051008895.1 Gammaproteobacteria bacterium
CGCTCTTCTCATCGGCGTCGGCCTCGGTCATCACGTTGAGCTCCCAGCCGGACAACTCGCTGGCAAGACGAATATTCTGCCCGCCGCGGCCGATAGCCTGCGACAGTTTGTCCTCTTCGACAGCCACATCCATGCTGTGCTTCTCTTCGTCAACTACGATCGAAACCACATCGGCCGGCGACATCGCGTTAATGACGAACTGCGCGGGATTCTCATCATGCAGGATGATGTCGACGCGCTCACCGGCCAGCTCGTTCGACACGGCCTGCACGCGCGAGCCGCGCATGCCGACGCAGGCGCCGACCGGATCGATACGATTGTCATTGCTCTTGACCGCGATTTTCGCGCGCAGGCCCGGATCGCGAGCCGCAGCCAGGATCTCGATCAGGCCCTGGCCGACCTCCGGCACCTCGATCTTGAACAGCTCCAGCAAAAACTGCGGCGACGAGCGCGTCATGAACAGCTGCGGGCCGCGCTGCTCCGACCGCACCTCGTATAGCAACGCCTTCAGGCGATCCTGCGGGCGCACCGGCTCGCGCGGAATCATCTGTTCGCGCGCCACGAAGCCTTCAGCATTGCCGCCGAGATCGATGTAGACGCCGTTGCGATCGACGCGCTTGACGATGCCGCTGAGCAACTCGCCCTCACGCTCCTGATATTCCTCGACGATCTTCTCGCGCTCGGCCTCGCGCACTTTCTGCACGATGACCTGCTTGGCGGTCTGCGCGGCAATACGGCCGAATTCGACAGACTCGATCGGCTCCTCGACGTAGCCGCCCGGCTCCGCTTCCGGATTGACGTCAACCGCGTCGATCATGCGCAACTCGCGCTCCGGAAATTCGAGTTCGGTCGACTCGTCCTCGAACACGAGCCACTGGCGAAACGTGTCGTACTCGCCGGTCTCGCGATCGATCGCCACGCGCACGTCGACCTCTTCGCCATAGCGCTTGCGCGTCGCCGAGGCCAACGCGGCCTCGATCGCTTCGAAGATGATTGTTTCCTCGACGCCCTTCTCGTTTGAGACGGCCTCGACCACCATCAGGATTTCCTTGCTGTTCATCGCTCTCGCCTATGCCCTGCCCGTGCGGACGTATTCGTTCCAGTCCGGCGCCACGCGGGCTACATCAATATCATCCAACGCGATCATCAGATCCTTATCGTCCAATCGCACCTGTATCCGGTCTTCCTCGAGGCCAAGCAGTTGCCCCTTGATCCTGCGTCGACCGTCCACGAGCCGCTTCAGTCGCACCTTGACGACGTTGCCGGCAAACCGGACGAAATGCTCCGGCTTCACCAGCTTGCGGTCGGCGCCGGGCGACGACACCTCCAGGCTGTAGTCGCCTGTAATCGTATCCTCGACGTCGAGGACGCCGCTGACCTGGTGACTGACTCGCTCGCAGTCTTCCAGCGTGATGCCCTCGTCACGATCAATAAACAGGCGCACCAGGCCCCTGCCGTGGCCGAGGTTCAGTTCGACGTCGGACAGCTCGTAACCCAGCGCCTCGACGGCCGGTTCGAGCAATCCGATCAACTGTTCCCTCGTCACACTCACCCGGGTCTCCGTCTTCCTTTCCGCGTACCCCGAAGCGGGATACAAAAAATGGGCCAGCGGCCCACCCAATAAATCTCCGTGTCGGCGTCGCCGCCGGTCCGGGCCAGGTTCCCCGTGGCCCAAACAAAAAGCCCCATTCGGGGCCTGTTTTTGCCATCCGCTGGCAACGGGGCTCGCTCCGGCCCGCCGCTACCGGTTTTCACCGGTTCGAGCCGTTACGAGGAAGCCTTCACAACCACTTGATTTATAAACTAATCAAGTACTGGGTAAGCCCCTTCCTACTCAAGGCGTCGAATTCTATCAAACGTCGGCTGGAAATGTCAGGTGCGCTGGGGGTTGGGGACACGCGATGCGTTGGGGACATTCTGGTTTTTCCGCAAGGCGGAAAAACCAGAATGTCCCCGTCTACGCCGCGGGAATCGTGATGCGGAACCGCACGCCGCTGGAATCCGGCAGGTTCTCGGCCCGAATGTCGCCGCGATGGAACTCCGCCACCAGCCGCGCGATCGTCAGCCCCAACCCGAGGTGCGAACCGTCCTGGCTGTCGGGCCGCACGGACACCATCGACTCGAACAACTCACCGCGCATTTCGGCGGGCAGCAGCGGGCCATCATTGTCGACGCAGATCATGGCATTGCGACCACGGCGCTCCAGCGACACGGCGATCCGCCCGTCCGGCGGGCAAAAGTCGTCCGCGTTCGCCAGCAGCTTGTCGAGCATCTGCGCGAGCAGATCCGCCGAGCCGGCGACGTATATGGGTTTGTCGGGAACGTTGCATTCAATCGCGCGAGCGAACGCCTGCCGGTACCCGTCGACGTTGCTCATCAGCAGCGCATTGAGCTCCAGTCGCTCGACCTCAGTCGAGCGAATGCTCTGTTCGACCCGGCTGGCCTCGCTCATCGCCGTCAAGGTCCGACTCAGGCGCTCGACCCCGTTGCGCGCGCGGCGCACGTAGTCCTCGCCGGCCCCGGAGACCTCGTGGTCGAGATTGTCCAGCGAGCTGCCGACCACGGCCAGCGGCGTGCGCAACTCGTGCGACAGCTTGGACGCGAGGCTCTGCAAATAATCGTTGTACTCGCGCATGCGCCCGAGCAGGTGGCCGAAATGACGGCCGAGGTCGCCGATCTCATCGCGCGCCCAGCGCTCGGGGAAATCGCCGGCAATTTGCCCGTCGTCGCCGAGCACCGCGTCGACGGTCTTGCCGAGGCGACGGATTCGCAGCGACAGCAGGCTCGCGTATGCCAGCAGGCCGAAACCGATCAGCACGGTCGCGACCAGTGACAGAAACAGCAGGCGCATCACCGCGGCGTTGGTCAGTGACAGCACGCGACTGCCGGACTGCTCGGCGACCAGCACGCCGGCGATGTCGTCGCCATCGTCCCCGTCCCCATAACGAATAGGCAGCGCGAAGCTGGCCACCGCGACGCCGCGTTGTTGCGCGACCCGGTACCAGCCGCTCGCGCGATCGCCGCCGAGCGCTGCCACCACTTCGTCACGATCGATGCGCGCGGCGGCCGCTGTCATCATCCCGGCGGGCTCGTCGTCGTCGATCATGATCCAGCGAAACAGAGTCTCGAGTATCCAGGTGCCGGGGACGCGTTCGTCGGACGACGCGGCCGCGAACTCGAGCCGGCCGGCGCGCGCGCGCACCCATCCGTCCGCGTCAACAATCGTCAGGCGTAAATTGTCACGCGCAAATGAATCCAGCAGCCCGGTCAGTTCCGCATCGAGGCGCGCAATCGGGCCGGGATCGGCCCGCGGCGGCATGCTGCCGGTCCACAGGCTCGCATCGTCGCCGTCGACCGCGGCGAAACCGAAACGATCGCCGAGTAATGTGACCGGCAACCGCAATTCGAGTTGGTAACCGTCCGCGTTGTCGCGCCAGACTCCCTGGATGCGCGACTCGACGTCGACCTTGCCGCCGCGTCGATAACGCGCGACGAACTCGCCCGGCGCTTCAGGCGCGAGCCAGTAACGTCGAACGCTGCCCGCCTCCCCGACCGCGATGACGACGTGATCGCCGTTTGCGACGCCGCCTTCGGCCGGGTTGTGATAACGGATCGTCGTGTCGGCGATGCGAATGAAGACGTAGGCGTCGCTGCCGTCAAGCATGCCGAGGAATTCGCCGCGAACGGGATTGTCAGTGCGCGGAAACTCGGGGAACGACACGAGCCGCGCGTCCGCGCCGCCTTCGGCGTCCGGGTAGCCGTCGACGGCCGGAATCGCGTCCGTATTAAAGAAATACAGTGGGCGGCTGCGCGCGTCGGCAGCCGGCTCGGTCCGCGTGACGCCGCCGCGCTCGCCGAGCAACACCGCAACGGACTCGGCGACCGCAGCCAGCGCTTCCTGCTGACCTTCACGCAGGACACTTTCCATCTCGACGACGAACGTGCAGCCGGCCCACGGCAGGAACAGCGTGAGCAGGCTGACAACAATCAGCTGGGCGCGCAATTTCATTGCGACCGCATGCGCCTCACTCGCCGCCCGTACGCCAGCGGTAGCCGATGCCGTATTCGGTCTGGATCGGATCGGCGGCGGGGTCGACGTCCTTGAGCTTGCGGCGTATGCGCTTGATGTGGGACGTGACCGTGCTTTCGTCAACGACAATATTTGCCGCGTCCATCAGCTGCTGGCGGGTTTTCAGATGGCCGGGTCGGCGTGCGAGGCACGCGACGATCCAGAACTCGGTCACGCTCAGATCCACCGGCCGTTCCGCCCAGGTCACGCTCATACGATCGCCGTTGATCGCCACCTCGCCGACCACGTGCACGTCGTCGGCCGCAGGCGCCTGGCGCAGGGATTCGATGCGCCGGAACAGGCCGTTGACGCGCGCCATCAGGTGCACTTCCGAGATGTCTTTCGTCAGGTAGTCGTCTGCACCGAGGCGCAGGCCCGAGATTTCGTCAATCTCGCTGTCGCGCGCGGTCAAAAAGATGAGCGGTAATTCCGCGGACGCTGCGCGCAGCGTTCGGCACAGGTCGAAGCCGCCTTCCGGTTCGTCGCCGAGACCGATATCAATAATGACCATGTCGGGCAGGCGTTGTTCGAACGCGGCGACGGCGCCCGCCCGGTCCGCGTAAGTCGCGACCCGAAAACCGTGGCGCTCGAATATGTCGCGGTAGTTGGCGAGCAGTGTCGCCTCGTCCTCGACAATAGCAATTGATTTCGACATCGGCGTAACCCTAACAAAAAACGCGGGAGGGCTCCGTGAGCCCTCCCGCTAACGGGGCTTGATACACGCGACGAAAGGTCTGGCTAGTCGGCCACGCTCGCGACCTCGGTCGCGCCCTCGGTCACAAAGTCCGGGGCGGACAGCTCGATAAGCACCCGGCGCTCCAGCGCGTATGCGTCGAGGTCGCCGTCGGACGCGGCGGACTGCTGATCGCCGAAGGCATGCAGCGATATGCGCTGCGCGGCCACCCCATTGGCTTCGAGCGCGTTCGCGACGGTGCGCGCGCGGCGCTCCGACAGATCGAGATTGAACGCGTCATCGCCGCGGGGATCCGCGAAACCGGACAGCGTCACGCCGACGTCCGGCTGCTCGGCGAGGAACGCGGCGAGCCGCTCGACGCGCGCGTCGCCGTCGGTGGTCAGGCCGCTCTCGCCCGTGTGAAACATCAGCTCGAACGTGACATAGCGTGAAGCGAGGTCGCGGTACCGGGTCACCGAATGGCGCGCCGAGCCCAGGTCGTCTTCCAGGGCCCTGTTCGCGGTGTCGGCGGCGCGTAACTGCGCCGACATCGAATCGAGATTCGCTTGCGCATCGGCGAGCTGCGCCGCGGTGGGCTCCAGTTCGCTCGCGTCGCCGACCTTGGTCGCGAGCCAGGCACCGGTCAGACCGCCGGCCAGATAGCCGATCGGCCCACCGAGCACGGCTCCGGCGACCGCGGTGCCGACGAATACCGCGCTCTGCTTCGCGGCCGTGCCCGCAGACTCGGCATGTGCGGCGCCGGACATGCTGATCGCGGCCAGTGCCGCAAGAATGATTCTGGTCTTCATGAAGTTCTCCTCGGTGAAAAAAAATCGGTGTGATTGCATCGAACGCTGCCAGTAGAACTTCGATTCATGCGCCAAGACCGCGCCGAAAACGGCATGACGCCGAAGAATCGTGGCGAAAAATGGCCGCCACAATTCGCCCGAATTCGTCGGCGGCCGGCCCGCATTGGCGCGCGGTGGCGCCATTCCGGTGGCCTGTAATGACAACAGTCACCACAGGAGCTCCGACATGACCCGTGCAACACAGGCCACCACCGCCGAACGCGATCCGTCCCATGCGCTGCTGCAGTATTTCGCGCTGTTCGTCGTCACGCTGCTGATCGCTGCGCAGCCGGCCAGGTCGGCGGCCGATCAGACGGTCAACGATGAGACCATTGCCGAGAAGACCATGGCCGAGGAGACGGTGACGATGAACGAGGTCGCCGCGGGCGAGCTACTGTTCCAGACCGAGACCGCCGGCAGATATCAACGCGCCGTGCAGCTGGACAGCCGCGCCGACATCGCGATCAGCGGCTTCGTCGCGACCGTCGACGTCGTGCAGCGCTATCGCAATGCGTCCCGCGACTGGGCCGAGGGCGTGTATGTATTTCCGCTGCCCGAGACCGCGGCCGTCAACGCGCTCGAAATGCGCGTCGGCGGGCGCATCATCGTCGGGGAGATTCGCGAGAAGCAGCAGGCGCGGCGCGAGTATCAGCAGGCCAAGCGCGACGGCAAGAAAGCGGCACTGGTCGAGCAGCGCCGGCCGAACATGTTCGCCACCGCGGTCGCGAACATCGCGCCCGGGCAAACCGTCGAGGTCAGGCTGACCTACGTCGAAAAGGTCGCATACGAGTCCGGGCGCTTCAGTCTGCGCTTCCCGATGACGATCACGCCGCGGTACATACCGGGCGTGCCGGTGCCGGGCGGCGAGCAGCCGGTGACGGTCGCACCCGGTTCCGGGTGGGCATTGAATACTGACCAGGTGCCTGACGCGGCCGAGATCACCCCGTTCCTGGAGCCGCAGCGCCCGACGTCGGCGAATCCGATCAACGCGATCGAACTGCGGGTCAAAGTCGAACCGGGCCTGCCGCTCGCCGAGATCGCGAGTCCGTATCACGACATACACGTCGTGCGGCAAGGCGACGTCTACGAGGTCGGTCTTGCCACTGGCACGGTCGCAATGGATCGAGACTTCGAACTGATCTGGCAACCGGCGGTCGGCCAGGCGCCGGCCGCCGCGCTGTTCACCGAGGAACACGACGGCGAGACCTATGCGCTCGCGATGATCCTGCCGCCCGAGCAGTCTCGCGATGCCGGCGGACTGCCGCGCGAGACGGTATTCATCATCGACCGCTCGGGGTCGATGGGCGGCGAGCCGATCCGGCAGGCGCGCGCGGCACTCGAGCTGGCCCTGACACGGCTCGGGCCCAATGATCGTTTCAACATCGTCGCCTTTAACAACGCGCCGACGACGCTGTTCCCGACTGCGGTCCCGGCGGACGCGAGCGCGCTGGCGGAGGCGCGACGATTCGTCGGGCGACTGCAAGCCGGCGGCGGCACTGAGATGCTGTCGGCGCTGGCCGCTGCGTTCACGGGCGGCCCCGAGAGCACTGCCAACCTGCTGCGCCAGGTGATCTTCATTACCGACGGCGCCGTCGGCAACGAGGATGCGTTATTCAAGGCAATCGCGGATAACCTCGGCGATCGGCGCCTGTTCACCGTCGGTATCGGTTCTGCGCCGAACAGTCACTTCATGCGCAAAGCGGCACAGTTTGGACGGGGCACGTTCACCTACATCGGTGTGCAGACCGAGGTGGAGGCGAAGATGGACGAGTTATTCGCACGCCTCGAAAAACCGCAACTGCGCAACGTGTCGCTCGCGTGGCCGGACGCGAACACGGTCGCCTCGCCGGACCCGGTGCCGGACCTTTACGCCGGCCAGCCGATCGTCATCACCGCGAAACTCGGCGCCAATGCCGGCGCCCTCGACGTGACCGGCCAGACCAGTGACGGCCCGTGGCGGCAGAGCCTGCAACTCGGGGCCGGCAAGCAGCATCCGGGCGTCGCGACGCTGTGGGCGCGCGACCGGATCGCGGCACTCGACGACCAACTCGCGCTGCGCGGGGAGACGCCGGAACTGCGTCAGCAGATCCTGTCGATCGGCCTCGCCCACCGGCTCGTCAGCCGCTTCACGAGCTTCATCGCGGTCGAACGCCGCGTCAGTCGGCCCAAGGGCCTGCCGGTCAACGGGCATGACGTGCCAAACCTGCGACCCGCCGGACAGTCGCCGCAACCGTTCGCGTATCCGCAAACCGCGACGAGCGCGACCGAGGCGTTCTGGCTCGGCCTGCTCGGATTCATCGCGACGCTGCTGTTGTGGTTCCGGGTCATGAACGCCAACGGAACGGTGCGATGCGCGGACTGACGAAACTGTTGCTGGTCGCCGCGATCACGTTAACCGCATCGCAGTGGAGCGAAGCCGGCATGATCCGTGCGAAGGCGTGGCTCGCGCCGATCCTGATCGAGCGCGCGTGGACCGACAGTCAGACGCACGACGTCAACGTCAAGCCGTGGCCATGGGCCGACACCTGGCCGGTGGCGCGCCTGCTGGTGCCGCGCCTGGACATCGAGCAGTTCGTGCTGGCGGGCGCGAACGGCGCGTCGCTGCCGTTCGGCCCCGGCCACATCGCCGCGAGTTCGCTGCCCGGCGCAGCCGGCACGATCGCCGTGGCCGGTCACCGCGACACGCACT
Organism: Gammaproteobacteria bacterium; assembly: GCA_051008895.1. Taxonomy (GTDB): domain Bacteria; phylum Pseudomonadota; class Gammaproteobacteria; order Steroidobacterales; genus SMWD01. The sequence goes on from JBPCXI010000238.1 coordinate 8,280, forward strand.
TTGCCTTCCTCGATCGCCTCACCGCCGGCGACGTCGTGGTGCTCGAAGGACGCGACGGCAGGCGCCACCGCTATCGCGTGCGCGAACGCATGATTGTCGACTCACGCACGAATGCGATGCAGCTCGGCGATCAGGCGGAGCATCTGCTGTTGGTCACCTGCGAACCGACCTCGGCGTTGTCCGCGCGCGGACCCTGGCGACTCGTGGTTGCAGCCGCCGGGATTGGCACAACCTACGACTAGAATCGAATTGCAGTATTTAACATAAGACTATGTTTTTATGTGATTTATAATTGCCGCACTGCTTGAGCCGCCGGCGCGGCCTGCATACACTGATCAGGCACTTATAAGAAAGACCCGCGGCCAAGCGAGCAAGGGGAAGGACATGTGCCGCAGCCGACGATTCTGGCTGACTCTGGTAATTTTTATGCTATGCGGACTCGTCGCGACCCCGGCGGGCGCCGGTCCGACGTCACGTCGTCTGCCGGTATCCGAGACGGTCAAAC
>JBPCXI010000239.1:0-11637 GCA_051008895.1 Gammaproteobacteria bacterium
TTGATGCGATCCGACAGCTTCGACCAGTAGTCGTCCGGCAGGCCGAAGCGCACGATTTCATTGAGCGACCCGAGCACGTCGCTGCTGGCCTCCCAGCGCCCGGGCAGCGAAAGCGTCTGGCTGCGCTTTACCTGTTCAAGTTCGCCTGCTTCGGGCGGTCGATCGCCGACGATACCCGAGATTTCGGCCGCCATCTCGGTGATCGACTCGGACGTCTTGTCCGTCTGCACCGGCGCGTACACCAGCAGCGGCCGCTCGCCGCGCGCGCCGACCAGTGCGCTGTACGCGCCGTAGGACCAGCCCTTGTCCTCGCGCAGATTCATGTTCACGCGGGCCGACGACTGCCCGCCGAGAATCAGGTTTACGGCCTGGATCGCAATCTCGTCCGGATTCGCGCGCCGTGGCGCAAGCTGGCCCGCGAAAATCACCGACTGATCCGCGCCCGGCCGGTCGAGCAGGTAGACGACATTCTCGCGCGGGCGGGGTTCGACTGCGAGGTCTTTCGCCGGCACGTCGCGTGTCTCCCAGCCGTCGAACAGTTTCTCGATTCGCCCCGTCATCGTCGCCGGATCGACGTCGCCGACGACGATCAGCGTCGCGTTGTTTGGCCGAAACCACGTGTCGTGAAACGCGACGATGTCTTCACGCTTGATGGCAAGCACGGATTCGGGCGTGCCGCTGCCGGTCAGCGGTTGACCGTACGGATGGTCTTCACCGTACAACAGGCGCGGCATCGTACGCAGCGCCATCGATATCGGACTCGATTGTTCCTGCTGAATTCGCGTCAGTGCGATGCGCCGCAGCCGCTCGAGTTCGTTTTCCGGGAACGCCGGGTCGAGCACGACGTTGGCGAAGATCTCCAGCGAATCGTCAATCCGCGAGCGCAGCGAAGAGAGCCTGACGTATGACGTATCGAGATTCGAGCCGGCCGACAGAATCGCACCCTGCATCGCGAGTTCGTCGGCGATCTCGAGCGCCGATCGTTTCTTCGTGCCCTCGTCGAGCATCGACATCGCGAGACTAGCGGTGCCGGCCTCGCCGAACTGGTCCGATGCGTAGCCTGCATCGAGGACCAGCGACACCTCGATGACCGGTACGCCGGTTCGCGTGGCGATCAACAGCTCGAGGCCGTTATCGAGGCGAGACCGTTGGAATTCCGGAAAACCGACCTCCGGAAACTCCCCGGTGCCCGGCACCGTGCTGCGATCGGCGCCATCGGCGCCGGCTGACAACGACCGATACGGATGCACTTCGAGCACGAACGCATTGCTGTCCAGCCACTGCTCTGCCGCGCGGCGAACGTCTTCCGGCGTCGTCGCGTCGAGAATTGCCAGTTCCTCGAGGTAGTGGTCCGGCGTGCCGGCGTAGACCATATTGCTCGCGAGCACCCCGGCCTTGCCACCGCTACCGCCGACGCGTTCGATGCCGCGCAGGAACGAAGCCCGGCTGCGGATCTTTGCGCGTTCGAGTTCTTTCTTCGTCGGCCCGTCGGCGATGAAGCGTTCGAGTTCCTCGCGGATCGTCGTCTCCACCAACGCGAGGTCGCCGCCCGGTTGCGCGGACGAGATCAGGTAGGTGATGCCCGAAATCTCGAGTGCAAGCGGCGCGAGCGCGATGTCGGTCGCGGTCTGGTCCGTATAGACCAGTCGTTCATACAACCGGGAGTTCTTGCCCGTCGCGAGTATGCTCGCCGCCAACGCCAGGTGTTCGGCCTCTGCGGTCCCCCGGCGAGGCCCGGTCCAGGCCATATAGACGCGCGGCTGCGGCACGCGGTCTTCCATGATCTGCCGCCGTTCGGCGTCGTGCCTCGGAATCCACGCGCGCGGTTTCGACAGTGGCGGTCCCGGCGGAATGTCGCCGAAGTACTTCTCGACTTTCGCGCGCACCTCCTGCGCATCCACGTCACCCGCAACTGCGATGACCGCATTGTTCGGACCGTAGTAGGTCTCGAACCATTCGCGCACGTCATCGAGCGTCGCCGCCTGGAGGTCCTCCATCGACCCGATCGTCTCCCACGAGTATGGGTGATCGGGTGGAAACAGCCGCTTCAGCATCACGTCCCAAACCTTGCCGTACGGCTGGTTGCGGGACTGGCGGCGCTCGTTCTGCACGACGCCACGCTGCTCGTCGAGCTTGTCCTGTGTAATCGCGCCGGTGAAATGTCCCATGCGGTCGGACTCCAGCCACAGCACCGTGTCGAGCGCGTTCTTCGGCACATTCTGGAAGTAGTTGGTGCGGTCGAACCACGTCGTCGCATTCAGGCTCGTCGCGCCGAGTTGTTCCAGGAAGGTCAGGTACTCGTCGTCGAAGTTCTCCGAACCCTGGAACATCAGATGTTCGAACAGGTGCGCAAAGCCCGTGCGGCCCGGTACCTCGTTCTTCGAGCCAACGTGATACCACACGTTGACCGCGGCGATCGGCGCCTTGTCGTCCTCGTGAACGATGAGCGTCAGCCCGTTGTCGAGCGTGAACAACTCGTATGGGATCTCGATCTCCGCGGAGACTGCGCCGGCATCGGTCGCTCGCGCCAGACCGGCGAGGAGCAGGATCATCAGGGCGGCCAGCGCGGAATTCGGCTTACGCATGCGGGAAATATCCTTCGGGACGGCGAATCGGACCGCTAGTATACTTGGCGGGCCCGCGGGCGACATTTCGACAACGAAGCGCGATCCGCGGGCGAGCGTCCCGCCGTTTACAGGCTCTGAGCACGACATGAAACCTCTTGTTATAAGCAACGCGCGGATCGCGAACGAAGGCCGCGTCGACGACGGCGACGTGCTGATCGTCGACGGTCGCATCGAGCGCGTCGGTGCGCAGCTCGCGGTGCCGGCCGAGGCCGACGTGCTGGACGCCGCGGGCAAGCTGCTGATGCCCGGATTCATCGACGACCAGGTCCATTTCCGTGAGCCCGGCCTGACGCGCAAGGGCGATATGTACTCCGAGTCGACCGCCGCCGTGGCCGGCGGTATCACGAGCGTCATGGACATGCCGAACGTGAAGCCACCCACGACCGATCGCGCGGCACTGGCGGCCAAGTACGCGCGCGCGTCGGGGCGCGTCCGCGCAAACTACGGCTTCTACTTCGGGGCGACGAACGACAACATCGACGAGATTCGTGCGCTGCAACCCGAGGAAGCCTGCGGCATCAAGTGCTTCATGGGCGCATCGACCGGTAACCTGCTCGTGGACGACCCCGAGGCACTGGAGAAGCTCTTTGCCGATGCGCCGACGCTGGTCGTAACGCACTGCGAGGACTCGCCGATGATCCGGGCGAACGAGCAGGCCGCGCGGGAGCGCTTCGGCGACGACGTGCCGATGTCCGAGCATCCGTCGATCCGGTCGGCCGAGGCCTGTTACAAGTCGTCTACATACGCGATCGACCTGGCCCGCCGCCACGGCACGCGGCTGCACGTGCTGCACCTGACGACCGCTCGCGAGATGGAGTTATTCGAACCCGGGCCGATCGCGGGCAAGTCGATTACCGCGGAGGTCTGTGTCCATCACCTGTATTTCGACGAGTCCGACTACGCGGAGCTCGGCGCGCGTATCAAGTGCAATCCGGCGATCAAGACAGCGGCGGACCGGGACGCGCTGCTCGCGGCGGTCCGGGACGACCGCATCGACGTGATCGCCACGGATCACGCCCCGCATCTCGCGGCAGAAAAGAACGGCAAGTACTTCGACGCGCCCGCCGGCCTGCCGCTCGTGCAGCACGCGTTGCTGAGCCTGTTCGAGCACTACCATGACGAGCGTCTGTCGCTGGAGACGATCGTCCGCAAGACGAGTCACGCGGTCGCGGAAATGTTCGCGATCAAGGACCGCGGATTCATCCGCGAGGGCTACTGGGCAGACCTGGTGCTCGTGGACCCGAATGGCGGTACCGACGTTACGCCCGCCAGCGTGTTGGCGAAATGCGGTTGGTCGCCGTTCGAGGGGCGCAGGTTCCGCGCATCGATCGACGCGACGCTCGTGAACGGGGTCGTTGCGTGGGTCGACGGCTCGCTGACCGGCGCGATTTCAGGCCGGCGCCTTGAATGCTGGGCGCGGTAGTCGCGGTGCTGAGTCGCAGCAGCAGTCCGGGGCGCAGTGAACATAATGGCTGCGTCGACGCCGTCCTGAATTTGCGCCGGTGCCACCGGCGCGGGAATTAGGTACTACCACGGCTTTTTTTTTGGCCGCATCCGCTTCATACTCGACCCGCAAGCCTATAAATCCCAGCAGAATCAACGACGGCCGACACTCTGACACCTGATGAAACCAACGGATACCTCGAATCCGGACTACTACCATAAGGTTGTCGACTGCCAGAAAGGTTGTCCGGCACATACGGACGTACCCGGCTACATTCGGCTGATCGCCCAGGGGCGCTTCTCCGACGCGTACATGCTCAATCGCCGGACGAACGTGTTCCCCGGCATCCTCGGCCGCGTCTGCGACCGGCCGTGCGAACCCGCGTGTCGGCGCGGGCGTATCGAAGAGAAGCCGGTCGCGATCTGCCGGCTCAAGCGCGTCGCCGCGGACCTGCGCGATGACATCACCGATCGCCTGCCGACTGCGCCCGCGGAGAAGAACGGCAAACGCATCGCCTGCGTCGGCGCGGGTTGCGCCTCGCTCGCGGTGGCCAACGACCTGATGCCGCTCGGCTACGAGATCGTAATCTACGAGGCTCAGGACGTGCCGGGCGGCCTGATGCGCACGAATATCCCGTCTTTCCGCCTGCCCGCCGAGGTGTTGAACGAAGAGATCGACATGATCGTCGACATGGGTGTCGACCTGCGCCTGAATACGCCGGTCGACAGCATGGCCGCGTTACTGGACGAGGGTTACGACGCGGTCTTCGTCGGCAGCGGCGCACCGAAGGGCAAGAACCTGGAGATTCCGGGCCGCTACGACGACCCGGAGCACATTCATATCGGCATCGACTGGCTCGAGTCGATCGCGTTCGAGCACACGGACAAAGTCGGCGAGAACGTGCTGATCATCGGCGTCGGCAATACCGCGATGGATTGCTGCCGCAGCTCGCTGCGGCTCGGTGCGAACAACGTCAAGGTTATGGCACGCAAGCCGCGCGACTTCTTCAAGGCCTCGGACTGGGAGCTCGAGGATGCCGAGGAAGAGAACGTCGACATTATCGTGAACCATTCGCCGAAAGCGTTCGTGATCGACGACGGCAAGCTTGTCGGCATGACGTTCGAGCTGATGGAATATGACATCGACGACAACGGCAGAATCACGGACCAGCGAGTCACCGGTGAGACGACGATCCCGTGTGATGACGTCGTGCTCGCGATCGGGCAGGACAACGCGTTCCCGTGGATCGAGCGCGATCTCGGCATCGAGTTCGACAAGTGGGAAGTTCCGGTGGTCGATCCGGCCACCTACCAGTCCGGCCGCGCCGGCGTTTTCTTCGGCGGCGACGCGGCGTTCGGCCCGAAAAACATCATCTGGGCCGTCGAGCATGGCCACCAGGCTGCGATCTCGATCCACAAGCATTGCCACGGCGACGACATCGCCGATCGTCTTCAGGACGGCATGCACATGTCCAGCACCAAGATGGGCATCCACGAGTGGAGCTATAGCAACGACTACGACGGGTCGGAGCGCGAGATCGTGCCGCACGTTGACCTCAAGGAGCGATTCCAGAAGCTGGATCTGGAGGTCGAGCTCGGGTTTTCCGCGGAGCAGGCGGTCGAGGAGGTCGAGCGCTGCCTGAACTGCGACATTCAGACCGAATTTAAAGCAAAGCTCTGCATCGAATGTGACGCGTGCGTCGACATCTGCCCGGTGAACTGCCTGACGATCACGCACAACGGTGAGGAAGCCGACCTGCGCTCACGCCTGAAAGCGCCGGCGCTGAACCTCGAGCAGGACCTGATGGTCTCCGCGGATCTGCCGCAGACCGGCCGGGTCATGGTCAAGGACGAAGACCTCTGCGTCCACTGCGGGCTCTGCGCCGAGCGCTGCCCGACCGCAGCCTGGGACATGCAGAAATTTACGCTCGCCGTTCCCTACGCGAAGGACGAGACGCCGCCTGACCCCGAATACATCGCCAAACAGTGGGGCACGTAGGCGCCTGTCACGATTAAAAATCTCACGATCACCGAATTCCCGATTAACCTGTAACTGAATGACACCTGGCATGAGCACGGGACCAACAAACAACGACTTTACGATTCGAATCGCTAACGTGAACGGCACGGGATCGGCGAGCGCGAACGCGCTGCTGATGAAGTCGTTCTTTCGCATGGGCATTCCGGTCGTCGGCAAGAATTACTTCCCGTCAAACATTCAGGGTCTGCCGACCTGGTATGAGATCCGCGTCACGAAGAACAGCTATCTCGCGCGGTCCGGCCGCATCGATATCCTGATCGCGATGAACGCCGAGACTTACCAGAAAGACCTGCTCGACGTTGCGCCCGGCGGGTATCTGATTTACGACTCGACATGGCCGCGCGCGAAACTCCTCGATCGCGACGACATTAATATCATCGGCATTCCGCTGGCCCGGATGTGCAACGAGAATTTCGACAACGCGCGGTCGCGCGTGCTGCTGAAAAACGTTGCTTATGTCGGCGCGGTTGCGGCGTTGCTGGATATCGACATGCAGGTGATCCGCGACTCGTTGAACCAGACGTTCGCGAAGAAAGCGAACCTGCTGGAAGCGAACCAGGTCGCGATCGACCTCGGTTACAACTATGCGCGCGAACACTACAAGTGTCCTCTGCCGTTCACCGCGCAGCCGATGGACAAGACGAAAGACCACATCATGATCGACGGCAACACGGCCGCGGCGCTCGGTTGCATGTACGCGGGCGCAACCGTCGGCGCGTGGTATCCGATCACGCCGTCGACTTCAGTCATGGATGCGTTCTCGGCATTCTGCGAACGCTACCGTGTCGACAAGGAGACCGGTGAGCGCAAGTACTGTGTCATTCAGGCGGAGGACGAGCTGGCCGCGATGGGCATGGTCCTCGGCGCCGGCTGGAACGGCGCGCGCGCATTCACGCCGACGAGCGGCCCCGGTATCTCGCTGATGAACGAGCTGCTGGGTTACGGCTACTTTACCGAGATCCCGGCCGTGCTGATCGACGTGCAGCGCTGCGGGCCGTCGACCGGTATGCCGACGCGGACGCAGCAAGCCGACATCATGTCCTGCGCGTATGCATCGCATGGAGACACGCGCCACGTGCTGTTGTTTCCGGCGAACCCGGAAGAGTGCTTTTACTTTGCGGTCGCGGCGTTCGATCTCGCCGAGCGGTTGCAGACTCCCGTCATCATGCTGACGGATCTCGACATCGGCATGAACGACTGGATGATTCACGATCTGGAGTGGGACGATAACTATCGTCCGGATCGGGGCAAGGTCTTGACCGCCGACGATCTCGAGAAAATGGATTCGTTCCACCGCTATCTCGACATCGACGCGGACGCGATTCCGTATCGGACGTTCCCCGGCGAGCATCCGAAAGGCGCGTACTTCACGCGCGGTTCTGGCCACAATATGTACGGCGCGTACACCGAAGATGCGCAGGAGTACCAGGAGGTCGTCGACCGCCTGCGGCGCAAGTGGGAGACCGCGAAGAGCTACGTGCCGAAACCGGTTTCGATCGATCACTCCGACAAGCACAAGATCGGTGTCGTCTGTGTCGGCAGTTGTCATGATGCGGTCGTAGAGGCCCGGCATGAACTCGAGGAGCGCGGTATCGGCGTGAACTATCTCAGAATCCGCGCGTTCCCGTTCACGGATGAGGTCCAGCAGTTTCTCGACGCGCACGATCGCGTCTACGTCGTCGAGCAGAACCGCGACGCACAGCTCAAGGGCCTGCTGCTGCTCGAGACCGATGTCGAGCAGGACAAACTGTGTTCGCTGCTGTACTACGACGGCCTGCCGATTACCGCGAACGGCATCATCGAGTCGCTCGGCGAGGACATGGCCAAGGGGGTCGCAGCATGAGTTTCATTCGCAAGCCGAAGGTCATACACCCGAATAGCCCGCGCAATGACCTCGGCCTGACCGTTCGCGATTACGAGGGCGGCATGTCGACGCTGTGCGCCGGTTGCGGCCACGACTCGGTGACCGGCGCGATCGTGCAAGCCGCTTTCGAGCTCAGTATTCCGCCGCACCGGATGGCGAAGCTCAGTGGCATCGGCTGCTCGTCGAAGACGCCGGCCTATTTCATGAGCCAGTCGCACGGTTTCAACACGGTGCACGGCCGCATGCCGTCGGTCGCAACAGGCGCGAATGCCGCGAACAGCGAGCTGACCTACATCGGCGTGTCCGGTGACGGCGACAGTCTGTCGATCGGCCTCGGTCAGCTGTGTCATGCGCTGCGCCGGAACGTGAACATGCTGTACCTGATCGAGAACAACGGCGTATACGGCCTGACCAAAGGTCAGTTCTCCGCATCGGCCGACCTCGGCAGCACGGCGAAAAAGGGCGCCGCGAACGAGCAGCCGCCGATCGACCCGTGTCGCATGGCTATCTCGATGGGCGCGGGCTTCGTCGCACGCAGCTTCTCCGGCGACAGGGAGCAGCTCGTGCCGCTCCTCAAGGCCGGCCTGACCTACAACGGCTTCGCGCTGATCGACATCATCTCGCCGTGCGTGACGTTCAACGATCACGTGGGCTCGACGAAGAGCTACGAGTACACGCGCCAGCATTTTCATCCGGCGATTCGCGCCGACTACATTCCGCCGAAGAAGGAAATCGTCGCGAAATATCATGCGGGTGAGGCAATGCCGGTCGAGCTGCACGACGGCAGTCATATCGTGCTGCGCAAGCTGGATGCGAACTATCACCCGACCGACCGCGCGGCCGTGTACGAGTACCTCGAGCGCCACCAGCAGGCCGGCGAGATTGTGACCGGCATGCTCTATTACGACGACAACCTGCGCGAGATGCACGACATCGGCCAGGTGTGCGACGAGCCGCTGTCGACGATCGACCACGGGGAACTCTGCCCCGGCAACGATGCGTTGCGGACGCTGCAGGACGGTTACCGATAGTTTCGCCCGGCCGCCTGGTCAAGCCTTTTCTTTACCTGGTGCTGATGAGCATCATGGCGCTGCCGTTGTTCGGCTTTCGCGTGCCGAAGCTCTTGCCGTCGTTGTGGCTGCTCGTGATTCACGAGTTCTCCGGTTTCCTGTTCGTCGGGCATACGATTTTCAGCAACACGTGGTCGATGCGCGTGCGCCAGTCGATGGGGCTCGACGCCGGCATCTGGGCCCGCGGCTTTACCCGCAAACTGGCGTTTGCGATTACGCTGCCGACGACGATCATCACGCCGCTGGCCGGCCTGATGTTGATCGAGGATTGGGGCGGACTCGGTGCAGCGCCGTGGGCCTTCGACGCATACCTGTGTTTCTGGCTGATGGCCGGCATCAGTCTGTGGCCGGACCTGCTGCGGCTCGCCGGCGACCAGCACAAGTCGGAACCGACACACGGCATGCTCGGCGGCGGGCTCCGCGGCATGGGTGGCCTGGTGCTGACGATCTACATCATCGTCTGCATGGTGACGAAGCAGGCGTGGATTACCGGCTAGCGCGCCGCGCTCACGCCTCGTCGGCCAGCCGGTGCGCCTCGGGACTCGCGTCAATGAATTCCTGCAGCGCGTTGCAGCGGTCTGCGATCTCGACGATGCGTGGGTAGGCATCCAGCGGCACTCCGAAGCGCCGCGCGTTGTAGACCTGCGGCACGAGACAGGCATCGGCGAGGCCGGGCGCATCGCCGGCGCAATACGTGCCGGACTCGACCAGCATCTTCTCGAACGCGTCGAAGCCGGCGTGGATCCAGCGCCCATACCATGCGTCCTTTGCCACCTGGTCCACATTGAGCTCGGTATCGAGATACTGCAGCACCCGCAGGTTGTTCAGCGGGTGGATGTCGCAGCACACGATGTTCATCAGCTGCCGCACGCGACTGCAGTCCGCCGGCGACGCCGGCAGCAGCGGGCGCTCGGGGTAGGCCTCCTCGAGATACTCGAGGATCGCGATCGACTGACCGATGGTCAGATCACCGTCGACCAGCGTCGGCACCATGCCCTGCGGATTGATCTCCAGGTAGGACGCCTTGCGGTGTTCACCGCCGTCGCGCAGGAGCGAGATCGGGCGGATCTCGTGTTCGAGCCCCTTCAGGTTCAGCGCGATCCGTACGCGGTAAGCCGCGGACGAGCGCCAGTATGAATACAGGGCGATCATTGCGCGTCGATGACGGTCTGCTCGATCGCGCCGAAGATGCTGTGGCCGGACCGATCCAGCATCTCGATGCGCACGGTATCGCCATAGCTCATGAACGGCGTCAGCGGCTTGCCGTGCTCAATCGTCTCGAGCGTGCGCTTCTCGGCGAGGCACGAGGAACCTCGCGAGCGGTCGTAGTTCGACACGGTGCCCGAGCCGATGATCGTGCCGGCGCCGAGGTTACGCGTCTTCGCTACGTGCTCGATCAGCTGATGGAAGTTGAACGTCATATCGACACCGCATTCCGGTTCGCCGAACAGTTCGCCGTTCAGGTGCGTGCGCAACGGCAGGTGGAACATGCCGTCGTGCCAGTCTTCGCCGAGCTCGTCAGGCGTCACCGCGACCGGTGAGAACGCGGACGCTGGTTTGCTCTGGTAGAAACCGAAACCCTTCGCGAGCTCGCCCGGTATCAGGTTGCGCAGCGACCAGTCGTTGACCAGCATCAGCAGGCGAACGTGCTTGCTTGCATCCGCGGCCTGCGTGCCCATCGGCACCCTGCAGGTGATGACCGCGGTCTCCGCCTCGACGTCGATGCCGAACTCCTCGGACGGGAACGCCGCGTCGGCCAGCGGCGTCAGGAAATCGTCGCTGCCGCCCTGGTAGACGAGCGGATCGTGCCAGAACTGCTCCGGCATCTCCGCGCCGCGCGCCTTCCGCACCAGCTCGACGTGGTTCACGTACGCGCTGCCGTCGACCCAGTGATACGCGCGGGGCAGCGGCGACAGCACGGTCGTCGGATCGAAGTCGAACACGTCTTCGCCGGTCGTGCCCGCCTCGAGCTGCTCCGCGAGTTCTAGCAGCTGTGGCTCCGAAACCTGCCAGCCATCGAGCGCCGATTGCAGCGTCGGCGCGATCGCGTGCGCCGAGACCGCGCGCGTCAATGCTCGGTTCACGATAATAAGCTCGCCGTCGGGTCGGCCGTTGGCCAGGCTTGCCAGTTTCATGCGTTTATCCTTTCCAGCTGTCCGCGTAGTCGCGCACTTCCACCGCGTCGACCGCGCCGCCGACCTCGAGCGGATCGCGCGTGTCGATCATCACGGCATATTCGTCGGTCGCCGGCTTGTCCTGCACGAACATCTTCTCGAGTGCCTTCGGATGCGGCCCGTGGGTGAATCCGGACGGATGAAACGTCAGCATGCCCGGATGGATGTTATCGCGGCTGAAGAAGTCGCCGGCGTGATAGAACAGTACCTCGTCGTAGTCGTCGTTGCTGTGGAAGAACGGCACTTTCAGCGCGTCGGGGTCGGTCTCGAACGGCCGCGGCGTAAACGTGCAGACGACGAAGCGATCGCCGACGAAGGTCGTGTGCGCCGACGGCGGCAGGTGATAGCGGTGGCTCATGACCGGACGAATGTCGCGCACGTTCAGGCGCAGCGGCGCGAGGTCGCCGTGCCAGCCGAC
>JBPCXI010000240.1:0-11631 GCA_051008895.1 Gammaproteobacteria bacterium
GCCCGATGGCCCGGGCGCCTGCCCGAAATTCGACTTCAGCTTGCTGAAGTCGAACGGATCGACGAGCCCGTTGCCGTTCAGATCCTGGTCCGGGAACCCCGTTTGCCCGAACCGGGACTTCAGCAACGAGAAGTCGAACGGATCGACGACACCGTTGCCGTTGAAGTCCGCGTCGCAGAGATTGCCGAAACCATCCCCGTTGGTGTCGCGCTGATTGGAGTTCGGGTCGTTGATGCAGTTGTCGAACAGGTTCGCAACTCCGTCGCCGTCGCTGTCGCCGGTGAATACCCCGACGAGCGCCGAATCCGAAGCGACCACGTCCGTGGTGCTGCTGTCGCGTGCCTCGACGTCGAGACGAATGATCTCGCCGTCTGCCGGCGCCGATGCACCGCCGGTCACGTCGGTCGTATAACTAACGCTGACCGTGTCACTGGCCGCCAGGGTGCCGAGATTCCACGTGACCAGCTCGCCGGCACTGCAGGTTCCGTTCGTACATGTCCCGCCGCCCGTCACATTTGTGGACGAGAAGAACGTATCGAGCCCGCTGGGCACGCGCGCCAGCAACACGACGTCCGCAACGGAGCTCCCTGACGAGTTCGTCACTTCGATCAATGCGGTCATCGTATCGTCGGGCTGCGTCGGATTGACGACGTACTCGATCGTAAGATCCAGTGGCCGCGCGTTCTCCAGTCGCACCGCCTGGGTTGCACGCAGCTGCTCGACCGATGACGACGTTGCGGCCAGTTCCGCGGCATCGACCACGGCCTGATCGCCCGCAATGCCCGCCAGTGTGGCCGTCACGGTTCTCCGTCCGCCGGTACCGGCAGCCAGGGAGCCCAGGTTCCAGCTGATGACCCCGTTGCTGATCGTGCCGCCACTGGAATTGACGGTCGTCGCCGCGGCCGGCACCGGGAACGTCAGCGTAGTGCCGGTCACGGTGCTGATGCTGCGATTGCCGAAGGTCAGCGTGTAGGTGACGGAGTCGCCCGGCAGGACCACGTCCTCACTAACGTCGATCGACAGCGCGAGCGCGGTGTCGTTGTCGATCGCCGCAGTATGCGACGCCAGGGTCTGGCGCCCGCCATCGGCGGTCACGATCGCGTCGACCACCGAGATCCGCCCGGCATCGACGCTCTGCATGTTGGCCCAAGCCGCCACGCTGACAGAATTGCCCGGCGGCAGTGTGCCAAGGTTCCAGGTGACGAGTTCGTTTGCGCTGCAGGTACCGTTCGAACAGGTACCCCCGCCCGTGGTCCGACTGGCATTGAAAAACGTCGCGAACTCCGGCGGCACGCGCATCAGCAGCGTGACGTTGAACAGCGTCTCGCCCGCCTGGTTCGATACCGTAATGTTCGAACTCGACAACTCACCGGAACGAACCGGGTCCGGGTTGACGGCGACCGTCATCCCGATACCCGCAGCGGCAACAATTCTGTTCGTCACTGCGGCCCGGTATTCCTCGACCAGGAAATTGGCCAGGTTCGTGCCGGTAATGGTCGCCGCATCGATCGGCAGCGTTGTGCCACCGGCCGCAGCGTTCACGGTCACCGAGACCTGCTGGCGACCGGACTGACCGGCGACGAGCGTGCCGAGGTTCCACTCGACCGTATCACCGTTCAGCGCACCCCCTCCGGAGGCGGAGACGAAGGTCACGCCAACGGGCAGCGGCAGGCGCAGGGTGTTCGACTGCACCGAGCTGACGCTGCGATTACCGTAATTCAGCGTATATACCAGCGTATCAGCAGTCCGTACCGGATCGAGACTCTGGTCGAGCGACAGCATCAACGCCGTATCGTTGTCGACGGCGGCCGTGTGCGATGCAAGCGTCTGGCGCCCGCCGTCCGCGGTGACGATCGCGTCGACCACGGCGAGACGACCGGCATCCACGGACGCGAGATCGGTCCATGCCGTCAACGTCACCGACCCACCCGGCGGCAGTATGCCCAGATTCCAGGTGACGATTTCGTTCGCGCTGCAGGTACCGTTCGAACAGGTGGCCCCACCCGTGCTTTCGCCGTTGTTGAAGAACGTCGTGAACTCGGGCGGCATGCGCATCTCAACCGTGACGTTGAACAGCGTCTCGCCCGCCTGGTTCGCGACTGTGATCGCCGAATGCGTCAGTTCTCCGGAACGAGCCGGGTCCGGGTTCACCGCCACCGTCATCCCGATGCCGGCGGCCCCGACGACGCGTATTGTCGACGCCGCGCGGTATTGCTCGACCAGGAAGTTTGCTGTGTTCGTGCCGGTTATCGTTGCCGCGTCAACCGGCAGCAACGTGCCCGCCGTCAGCGAATCGACGGTGACCGTCACCTGCTGACGGTCGCTCTGCCCGGCCACGATCGTGCCGAGATTCCATTCGACGGTATTACCGTTCAGGGTACCGCCTCCGGTCGCGGAGGCGAACGTTACGCCGCCCGGCAACGGCAGGCGCAACGTGTTGCTCTGTACCGTATTCACGCTGCGGTTGCCGTAGTTCAGCGTATACACCAGCGTGTCGCCCGACCTCACCGGGTTGAGGTCTTCGTTCAGCGACAGCGTCAGCGCGGTATCGTTGTCGACGGCGGCCGTGTACGTCGCGAGCGTCTGGCGCCCGCCATCGGCGGTGACGATCGCTTCAACCGCTGCCAGCCGACCACCGTCCAGGGTCTGCATGTTGGTCCACGCCGTGACCGTGACCGAACGGCCCGGTGGCAGCGTGCCGAGGTTCCACGTGACGAGTTCTTTCGCACTGCAGGTACCGTTCGAACACGTGGCGCCGCCCGTGGTCTGGCTGCCGTTGAAGAACGTCGAAAACTCCGGCGGCACGCGCATCTGCAGCTCGACATTGAACAGCGTCTCGCCCGCCTGGTTGGCGACCGTGATCGCATTGTGAGCGAGTTCTCCCGAACGAACCGGATCGGGATTCACCGCGACCGTCATCGCGATGCCGCTCGCCGCCGTAACCCGCGCCGACGTGATCGCGCGCGATGTCACGGCGGATGCCGTACCGGTGTCGGTCCCGGATATCGACGCGGCGTCGACGATCAGCAGTGTACCGGCCGACAACGTATCGACGGTCACAACAATCTGCTGACGACCGCTCTGCCCGGCGACCAGCGTGCCGAGATTCCACTCGACCGCACCGGCGTTCAGGCTACCGCCACCGCTGGCGGACACGAACGTCACGCCCGCCGGCAGCGGCACGCTGAGAGAATTGCCTGTCACCGAGTTGATGCCGCGGTTGCCGTAGCTGACGGTATACACCATCGTATCGCCGGAGCGCACCGGATCGAGGTCCTGATCGATCTCGATTGCCAGCGGGTTGTCGGCGTCCGCCGTCACGCTCTGGCTGGCACTCGTTGCTTGCGCCACGTCGTAAGTCAGATCGGCATCAACCGTGATGACCGTGCCGTCCGCCGGCGCCGAGCCGCCGGACAAGACATCCGTCCAGTAGGACACGGTCGTCGACTGGCCCGGGGCGAACGTGCCGAGGCTCCACGTCACGACCTCGCCCGCACTGCAGGTTCCGTTCGTACACGTGGCGCCGCCCGTCGTCGCGCCGCCGTTGAAAAAAGTCGAGAACTCCGCCGGAACGCTGGCTTCGAGAACCGCTGACGTCTCTGCGGAAGCGCCGGTGTTCGTCACCGTAACGTCAACCCGCACGAGTTCGCCCGGCCGCGCCGTGTCCGGATTCATGCTGACGAAAACGTCCAGCGCGGCCTGCGCCTGGCCGGTCAGTACGAAAAGAAGAAGAAAAAATGCGAGACACCTGCGAGTGGAGAGATTCATGTCGTTCTTCCTCAGCGATTCTTGATCGAGTGATTTGTGATCGTTCTTGTTTCTCGGTGTTCGACTTCCTTGATTGCCTGGCGATGCGTCCTTGAATGCCCGTGTTATCGGTGCCCCAGCGGTTTGATCTTTCTGTTTTTCGTCTGGTCAGAGAATGACCAATGAAACTTTCGTTTCATTATTGGGGCCGAGATTAGGTTAACACCCTTTGACGCAAGTTGACATCCATTGATCGCGTTGTAGCGCCGCCGGGATTGCGTTCGCGTGAGTTGACATAATGTCGACGCGCGCGAGTCGAACATAATGCGAGCGCGCCTGGAGAGTTTACCCGGCGCGTGCAGCTAACCGAGCTTGCCGTGCAGCCGCGCGTCGTGCGTCTGGAAGTGCCGTGAGAACCACAGCGCCATGATCGAACCCAATTCGTCGTTGTCGACCTCGTGGTCGTCCTCGACCGCATCCATGATGTCGCGGAGCTGATCCAGCAACGCTTCATGATCCGCTTTGTGTTCCGCATAGGCGTCGTAATCGTGGTCCCGCATCAACTTTTCCTCCAGCGCGAAGTGCGCCGAGATCACCGCGAGCGTCTCACCGAGATGCTCTAGCTTGTCATCGACCGACACGTCCTGGGAAATCTTGCGCTGAAAGCCGTTGATCAGCTCGATCAGCTCACGATGCTCGTGGTCGACCGATGCGCTACCGACCGAAAAATTGTCCTGCCACTCGATGAATGCCATCGTCCCTGCCTACCGGTTCTGCGAATCGCCGTCGAATTGAAAGCCGTCGAGCGTCGTGAAATCCACGACGAAGTTCTGTTGCGGCCGCAGTTCGATCGCACTCGATCTCTCGAAATCGAAGCCATCTTCCCGGCCCGTGTCACGCATACGAACGGTCAGGGTTCCCGCGCTCGCCGGGGCCGGGAATTTGCCGTAGATACTGGCCGGACCGTCCCGCCACAGGCCGGTGGGGCGCGCCGCGCCGCTGAACAGCTGCTCTCCTTCGAACAGCATCTCGATATACATGTCGTGGCGGCCGCGCGGACACTCTTCCGCCGTGCGCATGTTCTTCGCGACCTCCGCGAGCTCTTCCTGCGTCAACTTGCGACACTCTCCGACGCGCTGTGTCGCATGGCTGACCACGAGACTGATGATTGCGCGGTCCGGGTCCGCGTGTTGGTACGTCGGCGACGCCGACAGGTAGCCGATCCCGGCCACGAATGCGATGTAGGCGACGGCCTGCGCGATAAATTGCGGCTTGCTAGGCATCTGCATCCCGCCCGTTCACAGCGCCGTCCGGTTCTGTGGATTCACCGAGACGCGGGCGCTTCACCGGCTCGAGTTCAGCCAATCGCTGCCTGAATTGTTCCAGCACCTGCGCCCGCTGTCCGCGCCGCGAACCGCCGAGCCAGCAAGTTTCGATACGCTCCCGCGGCACGCGCTTGCGGACGAACGGGTCTCGTTCGCGCGCGAGTCGCTGTCGTGTCCAGCGCGCACCGAGCCGAAAATGACAGTCGCCCTCGCGGCAGCCACTGACGAGAATGCCGTCCGCAAGCCGCCGCGAGATGACGAAATCGAAAAACGACGGTGGAATCATCGCGACACATGGCATCGTGACGACGTGTGTGTCGTCGCCCTCCAGGTCGGGGGCGCCGGTCGAGTGCTCACAGGCATAGACGACGACGCGAGAATCGCCCGCCATGTCATTCGTCGCAGCGATCGTGCTCTCCCGCAGGTCCGCGATGGAATGATCCGGCAGCTCGATGCCGGGTGATAAAGTCTGCGCGCGCCGGAATGGGGTCGCGGTCGGACATGCGCCGACGCATATCCCGCAACTCATGCAATTTGACGGGACGACGACGGCCTCGCGATCGAAGGGGCGACCGTCACTCCGGGGCACCATTTCGATCGCGCTGAACGGGCAGTCGTCGTAGCAGCGCGTGCAGCCGTTGCAATTCTCGAGGTCGACGGCCGCCACCGGAAGGCGGCGCTTCGGCGGCAGCCAGGGTAACAATGCGAGAATCATCGTCGCACCGACCGCGACCAGCCACATGAAGCCGCCGGAAACGACATCGAAAAGCGGGTATGCGCCGAGGTAAAACCAGTCGAGGTCGAGCCGCGCCGGGACCGCAGCGAGATCCGCCGGATCGTGACTCGTCGCGGGATACACGAGCGACAAAACCAGCAGCGCAGCGAGCGTGCCGATCGCGAGGCCGCGCGGCGGGTTCTGCTTCGCGTGCGCGTGGCGCTGAATGTGCAGCCACATCAGAAACAGCATGAGCAGCGGCACGGCGATATGGATGAACATGATCAGCGTGAAAAAGCGCGCACTCAATTTTGTGCTGTCCGCGAAATTCGCCGCGATCGAACCCCCGAAGAATGGCAGCGAATCGAGCCACTCGGCGGTCGTGATTGCGACGTACTGCGCCATCATGTCCCAGACGAGCCAGTAACCGGTGATACCAGCGGCGTAGATGAACCAAAGGACCGGGATGCCGGTGAACCATGCGAACCAGCGATTACCCCGCATCCGGTCCAGCGAAAACTCGCGCAGGATGTGGATGACGACCACGACGACGAGCGCATCCGACGCGTAACGATGCAGACTGCGCATGACCCCGGCCGCATACCACTGCACATTGGTCATGTATTCGACGGATTCGTATGCCTGCGTGATGCCGGTGTCGAAAAAGATGTAAAGATAGATTCCGCTAACTGTGATGACCCAGTAGAAAAACCAGCCCAGCGCCCCGAGCTGATAGAACGGATTCCATGCCGGCGTAAACATGCGGTCGAACAGGTCTTCGACGGGCGCAAGGAATGCGCGGATCGATCGCTTGACGATGGCCATATGCGAAAACGCCGCTAGGGAATGCTGGGGTCGCAAGCGCTCAACGCGCGTCACGCCAGTGATAGATAATGAAAAACGCGATGGCCCCGAGGCACATCAGGCCGACCGCGATCGATATGAAAATCGAATTGTCGAATCGGTACCGGCCGGAATTCGGATCGTAGACCGTGCAAAACAGCTGCAGCCGATCGACCCACTGCTCCACCAGGCCCGCGTCGCGAGGGCTGTCGAACACCAGCTCCTTCAACGGCTCGACCAGCGCCGTCGTCTTGAAACGCTGCCCGTAGACCTGTCGGTAGATGCGCCCGCCGGCATCGACCACGGTGGTCTGAGTGATGTGGTCGAAACCCTTCGGCAGCGCGAAATAACTGAAACCGAGTTCGCGACTCAGCGCATAAATCGTACTCGGATCGGCGCTCAGAAAATGCCAGTTGCGGTCGTCGACGCCGCTGTCGGCCGCAAACCTGGTCATACGCTCCGGCGTGTCGACGATCGTGTCGAAACCCACGGTGGCAATGCTGAAGCTATCCTCGCCGAGCGCCTCGCGCGCGATCTCGACGACTTCGCCGAGGTGCTGCGTCAGTATTGGACATACGTGACCGCAGCTCGTGAAAATCATGCTGACGACGAGCGGGCGACCACGAAACTCTTCGAGCGACAGCGACTCACCGGACCGTTCAAGCAGCGTGTGTCCACTCAACGTCTGGCCGATCGCCGCCTGGCTCAGCCGCAATGCCGCATCTTCGTCGTACGGTGCGGCCGCATCCTGCGCCGCCGCCGGCAGTAAAGCCGTCAGCAGAACGATGGCGATGACGAGACGCCCGCGGTACATACTCGATTCCCCGGTTCAGCTCAGAAGGAGATTGTCGAGGATAGCACCGGTGAGCAGCAACCCGAGTTGAACGATCGACGCGGCGAATACTTTCCAGCCACGCGCAACCGTCGGCTGCAGCACGAGCCGCACGCTCTCCAGGATGAAATACGCACCGCCGACGAGCGCGCAGATGAAATACAGCCAGCCCATGCCGAAGAACACGAGCGATAGCGAAAGCGCAACGAGAATGACGGCATGGCCGAGAATCGTGCTGCTCGCAACGTTGGGCTCGACGACGACCGGCAGCATCGGGATGCCTGCGGCCGCGTAGTCGCGTTTGCAGGCGAAAGCGAGCGCCCAGAAATGGGGCGGCGTCCACAGGAACAGCACGACCGCGAGTAGCAGCGGGGCCGGCTCCAGAGTCGCGCCGACCGCCGCCGCGCCGGCCAGGACTGCGAAGCTGCCGGACAAGCCCCCGATCACGATATTCCACCACGTTCGTCGTTTCAGCCAGACCGTGTAGACAACCCCGTAGGTAAACGCGCCGAGAAAGATGTACAGCGCCGCGAGCCCATTGCTCGCCCATGCGGCGGCAGCGACTGACGCCGCGAGCACCGCGCCGATGCCCCACATCCAGCTCGAATCGGCCACGAATCGGCCGGTCACGAACGGGCGTTTCCGCGTGCGCTTCATGCGCGCATCGGTATCGCGCTCGTAGAGCTGGTTGAAAGCGCCGGCCGCGGACGACGAGCCCAGCACCGCCAGCCCGAGCACGAGCACCTGCCACGCCGATAGTGATGTTTCGGGGCTGACCGCTATACCGGCCAGCGCGCACGCCATGATCAGGAATCCGAGGCGGACCTTCGCCGTCGTATAGATCAGCTTCAGATTCTTCGCGATCAATTCAACGGCCAAACTTCAGACAGGTACTTCCAGTTGACGAAGTAGTACAGCACGAAGGAGATGAAGAATATCCCGACCAGCACAACGGTGCCCGGAATCTGCAACGTGCCAGCGCTGCCGTAGGTGCCGACGACGCTCGTCGGTGGCGCGACGGACTCTTCGTCCCCGATCTTGCGGCCGAACAGGATTGAGCCGACGACAACGAGGATAAACGCGATTCCGCCGATCGCCGCGAGAATCGCGGACAGCCCGTTCAACCCCATCATCAGGAACGCGGTGGCCGGGTAGTCGAACGGCAGCGGCGCGTCGGCGAACGTGATATCCCAGTGTCGCCTCGACACGCCGAGCGTCCCGGCTCCCATCATGAATACCGCGTTGCCGGCAACGCCCGCACCGAACAGGTATGGCTGCCATTGCGCCAGTTTCTTCATCACCAGTTCGCGCTGGAATATCAGCGGCACGACGATGTACGTCATCGCCATGAACGCCAGCGTGGTGCCCGCGACCACGGTCGCGTGGAAGTGACCCGGCACATATAGCGTGTTGTGCATGATCAGGTTGATCTGCTCGACGCCCATGACGACACCCGAGATGCCGCCGAGAAAACCGAACAGCACGAGCGAGATGAACATTCCGGAAAATGCCGGGTTACCCCATGGCGCCTTGCGTAACCATTCGAATATACCGTTGGTAAAGCCCTTCTGCCGTTGCGCATTTTCGATCATGCCCGGCACCGACATGCCGTGAATCATGCTGCCGAGCACGGCGAGATACATTGCATAGCTCGTGTTGAAAATCTTCCATTCCGAGCTCAGTCCGGGCTCCGCGAGCATGTGATGCGCGCTCGCAAGCTGCAGGAACAGGATGTACATCAGGAACGCCATGCGACTGACCTTCTCCGACAGCGGCTTCGCGCCGAGGACGATCGCGCCGATCGCATACCAGCACGCGACGTGCGCCGCGACGTTGATCTGCTGCGAAGAATGGCCCATGCCCCACCAGATCGTCTTGTAGATCAGGGTATCGATGTTTTCGATCCAGCCCAGCGACCAGAAGAACGTCGGGATCAGGATGATCGCACCTGATACGAGGGTGAATACGGCAATGATCGCCGCGGTCAGCGCACCGAACGTAACGAGCGGAATCGAGCCTTCGTAGGTGCGTTCGCCGCGCGCGATGACCAGCGTCGCGAAAAAAATGAAACAGCCGATCAGCGCACCGACCGCAAACAGGATGATGCCCGCATAGAACCACGGCGTCGCCTGCATCGGCACGTACGACGTGAACATCACCGTCGAATCGCCCTGCAACACTGCGACGTTGGTGATCAGGGCGCCGACCAGCATCAGCCCGAACTGCACCCAGGCCAGCCAGGGCACGGCGAGACGCGAGTTGAGCAGCACCGCCGACGCGAAATACAGCAACGCCATCTCGAAGAAGATGATCCAGACCAGCAGCACATCGAGGCCGTGAGCCGTCAGCGCGAGGTAGAAATCCGGTGCGGGCAGCAGGTGGACCGCCGGCCAGCGCGTCAGCGCCACCAGCAGGCCCGCGAGGCCACCGATTGCGAGGAACACGACCGATGCCACTGCGTTCGCCTTGATCAGTTGCTCGGCCGCTTTGTGTACCTTCAGGCCCGTCGTCGCGCAGGTTCTAAATTCAGCTGTAGCACTCATGCTTGTTCCCCTAGTCGACGACGACGATCTTGCCGACCATGTTGTGGTGGCCGATGCCGCAGAATTCGTTACAAATGATGCCGAAGTCGCCGGTGTCCATCGGGGTCATGGAAAACACGATGTCGTATCCCGGATGCACCTGGAGATTGATGTTGACCGGTTGCAGCGAGAAACCGTGCTGCCAGTCCATCGATGACATATGTATCCGGTAGCTCTGGCCTTTTTCCAGCTCGAGAATCGGCCACCAGCTCCATAGCCTCGCGACGAGATAAACGTCGCTGCCCGGCGGCGGGTGCACGACGGGATCGGCGCCCTCCTGCCTGACCGTGTATTGATCGACCATCGTCTGCGCCCGCGCAAAAAACGCGGCGGGTTCGATCGTATAGGCCTCATTCGACAGGTTCTGCTTGCCGGCGCCGTGCCAGAAAATCATCATGAAAAACATGACGAGTCCCCAGCAGAAGGCGAGGATGATCCAGTAGAGCTCGACCTTGTGGATCGGAATCTTCCACCAGTTGCGCTCGCTCGGAGGGCTGATAGCCATGCTTTATCCTCCTTATTGGGCTGGCGGAATCTGGAGGATCTCGTAGATGCCCCAGACAAGGTACAGAGCTGCCGGCACGGTGATGCCGAGAAACAGCAGCAGGAATGGATTGTCGAGCACGCGCTGCATGAACGGCAGCTGTTCGTCGGACTGGTCGTCACGTTCAGCCATGAGTTCCCCCCTCTTTAGCTGATGGACCGGCGATTGCGTCCGTGCTTGGCGCCGAATTGATCTACTTTCCCAGTCTACAGAGTACGCCCGACTGTTGCAGTTTCTATACGGGATTTCCCGCATAGTTGCGGATCAGCGCGAAACTCACCAGCGCTAGCGCCAGCAGGATCGCGAAGAAGATCAGCGAGCGCTGCTCGAAACGCCGCCCGGCCGCGCGTTCCATGCGATCGAGGAGCCAGTCGGCGCCGAAATACAGCACGACCGCAACAACAACGAAATAGACTGATTCCATTGCGATCTATTCCAATATCCAGCCGCTGCCGGTGTCCCGTGCACGACCGTCTTCTTCGAGCCTGATCAGGTGCGCGAGCAGCGAGCGCAGCGCGACCGGGTGCAGCCGCGGATCGACCTCGTCATAGACTTCGACGACGAGCTCCTCGATCGTTTTCTCGTGGACATCGCTGAGCGCCGCGACAACCATCGCCTCGCGCTCGAGGCGATGCGCGATCAGCCACTCCACCTCGCCCTGCGGGTCGTCCAAGAGGTCGCCGTGCCCGGGCACCAGCGCGGCCAGTGCCTCGTCCGCCCGTGTCTCGTCCACCAATCGGCGCAGCGATGCCAGGTAGTCGCTCATGCTGCCGTCCGGCGGATCGATCACGACCGTCGAGCCGTTCATGACGTGATCGCCGGTGAACAGCCATTTGAGCCCGACGTGCAGGTAACAAAGATGATTGGATGCGTGCCCCGGCGTGTGCAAGGCCCGCAGTACGAACTCACCGGTCGCGAGCTCGTCGCCGTCCGCGTAGACGATATCCGGCTCGAAGCCGCGGTCCTGGCGATCGCCGGCCGGCGGCGGCATGCCGATGCGCGGCGCGCCGGTCGCCGCGGCGAGCGGCTGCGCAGCCGGCGAG
>JBPCXI010000241.1:0-2748 GCA_051008895.1 Gammaproteobacteria bacterium
GTCGAGGTGCGCGTGCCGGACCTCGGCGACTTCCCCGAGGCCGAAATCATCGAGGTGCAGGCACAGGTCGGCGCGCAGATTGCCGTCGAAGACCCGGTGATCACGCTCGAGACCGACAAGGCCGCAATGGACGTACCGTCGAGCGCGGCGGGCAAGATTCTGAGCGTCGCCGTCGAGGTCGGTCAAAGCGTCGGTCAGGGTGCGCTGATTATCGAGGTCGAGGCCGATGCCGCCGCGGCCCCGGCCGCACCCGCGCAAAAGGAACCTGCGGCCGCCGCACCTGCGAGCGCGCCGCCGCCGGCCGGAACACGGGCACCGGCGTCGGCGCCCGCCGCCGGTGGAACTTTGCCCCCGATCGACGAACAAACGTTCGGCAAAGCGCACGCGAGTCCGTCGGTGCGCAAGTTCGCGCGGGAACTCGGCGTGAATCTGGCCGACGCGAAGGCGACCGGTCAGAAAGGCCGCGTGCTGAAAGAAGACGTGAAGGCGTTCGTCAAGGCCGTGATGAGTGGGCAGGCGGGTGCGCCGGTCGGTTCCGCCTGGCCGGCGCTGCCGGAGGTCGACTTCGAAAAATTCGGCGAGGTCGAAGTCAAACCGCTGACGCGGATACAGAAGATTTCCGGGCCGCGGCTGCATGCGAGCTGGGTCAACTATCCGCACGTGACGCAGAACGACGAGGCGGACATTACCGACCTCGAGGCGCGGCGCCAGAAACTCAAGGCGGCGGCGAAAGAACAGGGCGCGCGGCTGACGGCACTGGCGTTCATCATCAAGGCAACCGTCATTGCGTTGCAGGAGTTCCCGGTCTTCAACACTTCGATGTCGGCCGACGGCAAGAGCCTGGTCCATAAGAAATACTTCCACATCGGCTTCGCCGCCGACACGCCGAATGGTCTGATGGTGCCGGTCATTCGCGATGTCGACCAGAAAGACCTGATGCGCGTCGCGCAGGAGCTCGGCGAACTCAGCCAGCTCGCGCGCGACGGCAAGCTGACCGCGCAGCAAATGCAGGGCGGCACGTTCACCGTGTCGAGTCTTGGCGGCATCGGCGGCACCACGTTTACGCCGATCATCAATCCGCCCGAGGTCGCGATCCTCGGCGCGGGGCGCTCGAAGATGCAGCCGGTCTGGAACGGCAGCGACTTCGTGCCGCGGCTGATTCAGCCGCTGTCGTTGTCCTACGATCATCGCGTCATCGACGGCGCGACCGGCGTGCGTTTCACGACGTTCCTGGCCGAGGTCCTGGCGGACGTCGATCGCCTGATGCTCGGCTGACCGATGCTGTGTCGTGAGTGAATCGCTCGAAGTCCGCGTTCCCGATATCGGCGAGTTCGAGAACGTCGAGATCATCGAGGTGCATGTCAAGGCCGGCGATACGGTTGCGCCCGAGGACCCGCTGATCACGCTCGAGAGCGACAAGGCCGCTATGGAAGTGCCGGCGCCCGCCGCCGGTACTATCAGTGCGATGGCTGTCGCGCTCGGCGACAAGGTTTCCGAGGGGTCACTGATCGTCACGCTGGCGACCGACGCAGCGACGTCGGCACCCGCTACCGGTTCTCCCGCTGCCGCCTCTCCCATTGCCGGAGGGCCCGCGGCCGACGCGCCGCCGCCGCAAGCGGCCGCTATGGCCATTCCTGCCGGCGACTACAGCGTAACGGTCGACCACGAGGCTCAACTTGTCGTGCTCGGTTCGGGCCCCGGTGGGTACTCCGCTGCGTTCCGCGCGGCGGATCTCGGGCTCGACGTCGTGCTGATCGAGCGGTATCCGAGTCTCGGCGGCGTGTGTCTGAACGTCGGCTGTATTCCGTCGAAGGCGCTATTGCATGCGGCGAAGGTGATCGAGGAAACCGAGGAGATGGCCGAGTGCGGCCTGAAGTTCGGCAAGCCGGAGATCGATCCGGGCGCACTGCGCGACTGGAAGAACAAGATCGTCGGCCGGTTGACCGGCGGCCTCAGCGGGCTGGCCAAGCAACGCAAGGTCAGGGTGCTGCAAGGCACGGGCAAGTTCGTATCGCCGCATCACATCGCGGTCGCCGGCGACGGCGGTGGCGATGGCGGTGGCGAAGTGGTCGCATTCGAGCAGTGCATCGTCGCGGCCGGCTCCGAGGCCGTGAATATTCCGGGTTGGCCCGAGGATCCGCGGATCGTCGACTCGACCGGCGCGCTTGAGCTGACGGTATTGCCCGAGCGCATGCTCGTGGTGGGCGGCGGCATCATTGGCCTCGAAATGGCAACCGTGTATTCCGCGCTCGGCGTCGAGGTCTCGGTCGTCGAGCTGATGGATCAGCTGATTCCCGGCTGCGACAAGGACCTGATCCGGCCGCTCGTAAAACGCATCACCGCGCGCTACGGCAACATCTGGACCGGGACGAAGGTGACCGACATGCACGCGACCGAGGTCGGGATCGACGTATCGTTCGAAGGGCCGAAGGCGCCCGACAAGGACACGTTTGGACTCGTGCTCGTCGCGGTGGGCCGCGCGCCGAACGGCGGCCGCATCGATGCGGATCAGGCCGGCGTCGCGGTGGACGAGCGTGGCTTCATCGCCGTCGACAAGCAGATGCGCACGAACGTCGAGCACGTGTTTGCGATCGGCGACATCGTCGGGCAGCCGATGCTCGCGCACAAGGCCGTGCACGAGGGCAAGGTCGCGGCGGAGGTTGCCGCCGGGCACAAGCGCGCTTTCGATGCGCGCGTGATCCCGTCCGTCGCGTATACGGATCCCGAGATCGCGTGGGTCGGTCTGAC
>JBPCXI010000242.1:0-3345 GCA_051008895.1 Gammaproteobacteria bacterium
GTGCAGACGCCGCGCTTCTGCGGACTGCTCTGCAATGCCGGGACGTTACTTTTCTCGGCTTTGGTCTTTCGTCCCTTGCGGACGAGCTGATTCACTGTGGCCATATTGTATGAGTCTCGGTTAGGGCGCCTGCCGCCCGTTTACCAAATGCAAATGCAAGGCAGCCCGCATGCGGCATCATGGTGATATCCAGCATCCGGGCCGACCAGGATCGACCGGGCAGTCCTCGCCCGATCATCATTATTCTCGACGTGCAGTGCGCGCACGCGGGGACGCGAATTGTAGGTGCGACCTCAAGGCGCGTCAAGCCGGCGATTTCCGGGGCCCGGCTCCTCCAAGCCCCGTCAGTACTAACTTTCCAGCGCCGATGCCCTCTCTTCGGGCATCCCCGAAGTCGCCCCCCGATACACACTTTGTTCGGGGATGCCCGAAGAGAGGGCTGCCCCGACAATCGCGTCAGCTCGTCGTGGCCTCCGACTCCGCGGAAGAATCACCGGAATCGGGTGCCGGCGTATCGCCGTCGGCAGCCGGTGTTGCTTCGTCGTCGCTCGTTGCGGCTGCCTCCGCCGCGGCTTCTTCCGCAACGGCCTGCTCCAGCTCCTGCAACTCCCGCGCGATCTCGTCTTCGCGGCTGCGGCGCTGCTCGGTGTGGTACGAGAAGCCGGTGCCAGCCGGTATCAGCCGCCCGACGATCACGTTCTCCTTGAGGCCGCGCAGGTCGTCCCGCAGACCCTTGACCGCCGCTTCCGTCAGCACGCGCGTCGTCTCCTGGAACGAAGCGGCCGAGATGAACGACTCGGTCGCCAGGGACGCCTTCGTGATGCCGAGCAGCAGCGGATCGGCCGTTGCGGGCTCCTTGCCGGTCGTCTCCATCTGCTGATTCAACTCCAGCAGACGGGTCCGCTCGATCTGCTCACCGCGCAGCAGGTTTGTATCGCCCGGCTCCGCGACGTCGACCTTGCGCAGCATCTGGCGAATGATGACCTCGATGTGCTTGTCGTTGATCTTCACGCCCTGCAGCCGATAGACATCCTGGATCTCGCGCACGAGGTAGTCGGCCAGTTGCTCGACGCCCCGCAGGCGCAGAATGTCATGCGGATTCGGCTCGCCGTCGGCGATAATCTCGCCCCGCTCGACCTGCTCGCCCTCGAATACGCCGAGGTGACGCCACTTGGGAATCAGGTCCTCGCGCTTTTCGCCGCGCTCGTCGGTGATGATCAGGCGACGCTTGCCCTTGGTTTCCTTACCGAAGCTGACCGTGCCGGTCGCCTCGGCCATGATCGCCGTCTCCTTGGGCTTGCGCGCCTCGAACAGATCGGCGACACGCGGCAGACCGCCGGTGATGTCACGGGTCTTCGAGCTCTCCTGCGGAATTCTCGCGATAACGTCGCCGACCGTGATCTTGGCGCCATCGGTCATCTGGACCAATGCGCCCGGCGGCAATGCGTAGACGGCCGGGATGTCCGTGTTCGCGAAACAGATCTCCTTGCCCTTCGCGTCCATCAGGCGCGCTATCGGCTTCAGCTCCTTGCCGGATGATCCGGTGCGCTGTTTAACGTCCATCACGATGATGCTCGCGACACCGGTCAACTCATCGACCTGCTCGGACACCGTGACCCCGTCGACGAAGTCCTCGAACTTCAGGATACCCGACACCTCGGCGACAACCGGGTGCGTGTGCGGATCCCATGTCGCCACGATGTCGCCAGCCTTGAGTTCGTCGTTTTCGGCAGCGGTGATCGTCGCGCCGTAAGGCACCTTGTAGCGCTCCTTCTCACGGCCATGGTCGTCGATGACGCCGACCTCGCCCGACCGACTGACCGTAACGAGATAGCCCTTTTCGTGCTGCACCGTCTTCATGTTGTGCAGGCGGAGAACACCGTCGCTCTTGACCTCGACGCTGCTCGCCGCGGCCGCGCGTGATGCGGCGCCGCCGATGTGGAACGTGCGCATCGTCAGCTGCGTGCCCGGCTCGCCGATTGACTGCGCCGCGATGACACCCACCGCTTCGCCAATATCGATCAGGTGACCGCGCGCGAGGTCGCGCCCATAACAGCGCTTGCAGACGCCATAGCGTGTCTCGCAGGTTATCGGCGAGCGCACTTTGACCGAATCGATGCCCGCCTCCTCGAGGTCGGCAACGCCGGCCTCGTCCAGCAACGTATCGGCGGCGACTCTCTCCTCGCCGCTCGACGGCTCGATGGCAGGATCCGCAAGTACGCGACCGAGCACGCGATCGCGCAGCGGCTCGACGACGTCGCCGCCCTCGACCAGCGGAGTCATGACGACACCACGATCCGTGCCGCAATCGATCTCAGTGACAACGAGATCCTGCGCCACATCCACGAGACGCCGGGTCAGGTAACCCGAATTCGCCGTCTTCAGCGCCGTATCGGCAAGCCCTTTGCGCGCGCCGTGCGTCGAGATGAAGTACTGCAGGACGTCGAGTCCCTCGCGGAAGTTCGCTGTAATCGGCGTTTCGATGATCGAGCCGTCCGGCTTCGCCATCAGGCCGCGCATACCAGCGAGCTGCCGGATCTGGGCGGCAGAACCTCGCGCCCCGGAGTCGGCCATCATGAAGATCGAGTTGAACGAGGGCTGCTCTACCGTCTCGCCCGAAGCCGTCTCGATTTTCTCCGTGCCGAGCATGTCCATCATCGCCTTCGCCACCTGGTCATTGGTCCGCGACCAGATGTCCACGACCTTGTTGTAGCGCTCGCCGTTGGTGACGAGGCCGCTTGCGAACTGGTCCTGAATCTCGCGTACCTCGACGTCTGCCGTCGACAGGATCTCGGTCTTCTCTTCCGGCACGACCATGTCGTTGACGCCGATCGATACGCCCGCGCGGGTCGCGTAGCCGAAGCCCATATACATCAGCCGATCGGCGAAAACGACCGTCTTCTTCAACCCGACCTGCCGGTAACAGGCATTGATGCATGACGAAATTGCCTTCTTCGTCATGTCTCGATTGACCAGGTCGAAACTCAGGCCTTCGGGCAGCAGATCCGACAGCAAGGCGCGACCGACCGTCGTGTCCACGGTGCGCATCTCGGTCGTAACGGTGCCGTCGTCATTTTCGTGCTGCGCGTTGATGCGCACCCGGACCCTGGCATGCAGGTCTACGACGCGGTTCTCATAAGCACGGTGCACCTCTGCCACGTCGGCAAAGATCATGCCGGTGCCGCGGCCATTCGCGTGTTCGCGGGTCATGTAATACAGACCGAGGACGACGTCCTGCGAGGGCACGATGATCGGCTCGCCGTTGGCGGGCGACAGAATGTTGTTGGACGACATCATCAGCGCGCGCGCCTCGAGCTGCGCCTCGATCGACAGCGGCACGTGGAC
>JBPCXI010000243.1:0-10074 GCA_051008895.1 Gammaproteobacteria bacterium
ATGCCGCAACCGAGCAGGCAGACTTTGTCGAGCGGCGCCGCGGCGCTGACCTTTGCGAGCGCGATCTCGGGCAGCACGGTGTATTCGGAAAACGTCGACGTACCCATGTAGTGAAACAACTGCCGGCCGTCGTGCGAGAACCGGCTCGTGCCGTCGGGCATCAGCCCCTGCCCCTGCGTGACGCGAATCGCCTGGCACAGGTTGGTCTTGCCCGACGTGCAAAAATTGCACGAGCCGCACTCGGGCGTGTACAGCGGAATCACGTGATCGCCCGGCTTGAGCCCGGTCACGCCGGCGCCGACCTCCTCGACCACGCCGCCGCCCTCGTGTCCCAGAATCGCCGGGAACAATCCTTCCGGATCCGCACCGGACAGCGTGAACGCGTCGGTGTGACAGACACCGGTCGCGACGATGCGCACGAGCACCTCGCCGGCCTGCGGGCCGTCGACGTCGATTTCTTCTATCGTCAGCGGCTGACCCGCCTCCCACGCAACCGCGGCTCTCGATTTCATGCTCGTTTCACTCCGTATTCCGTTATCGCCATTCCGTTATCGCCAAGGGCAATACAAGCTCCTAATTGTAGTCTCCGCGCCTGCTTGCGGAAACCGATGCGACTCTGTACAAGTTGCCCGATGACTGGCGCAGTGGCAATGACACCGTGAGCCTCGACGATCTGCGAGCGCGGTTGTCGGCGCTCGATCGCAAGATTCTCGATGCGGTCGCCGAGCGGCAGGCTGTCGTCGAGCAAATCGGCGCAGTCAAGCGCGGCAGCGGTAAGGCGACGCGAGACTTCGCGCGCGAAAAGCAGGTAATCGACGCCGCGCGAACGAGCGCCGACGAACTGGGGATACCGCCGGATCTTGCCGAGGCGCTGACGGAACTCCTGATCCGCTCTTCGCTTACCAAGCAGGAGCGCGCGCGCGTTCGTGCCGAGGGTAAGGGCCGCGGCCGCAAAGCGCTGGTGATCGGCGGCGCGGGCCAGATGGGTCTGTGGTTCGTCGACTTTCTCGATTCGCAGGGATTCGACGTCACGGTTGCGGACCCCGCGGGTGCGATCGACGGCTATGCGCACGTCGCCGACTGGACGACGACCGCGGACGAATTCGACGTCACCGTCGTCGCGGCGCCGATACGCGTCTCGGCCGACATCATCGACCGGATGGCGGCGGCGCCGCGCAGTGGCCTGATATTCGACATCGGCTCGCTGAAATCACCGCTCGAGGCGCCGTTGCGCAGGCTTGCTGCGAGCGGCGCGCACGTCACGTCCATGCACCCGATGTTCGGTCCCGACACCGAGCTGCTGTCCGGGCGCCACGTGCTGTTCCTGGAGGTCGGCGTGCCCGCCGCGACGGCCGAGGCGCGCCAGCTGTTCGCATCGACGATGGCGAGGCAGATCGAAATGGACCTGGCGGATCACGACCGGCTGATTGCATACGTGCTTGGCCTGTCCCACGCGCTGAACATCGCGTTCTTCACGGCGCTGGCGCAGAGCGGCGAAAAGGTGCCGAAACTCGCCGAATTATCGAGCACGACATTCGATGCGCAGCTCGACGTTGCCAACAAGGTCGCGGACGAAAGTCCGCAGCTGTATTTCGAGATCCAGGCGGAGAATCCGCATAACCTGGCGACGCTGCGGGAACTTGCCGCCGCGGTCGATGAGATCACGCGAACGGTCGAGTCCGGCGACGAGGCCGGATTCGTCCGCTTGATGGAGCGCGGCCGGGCCTACCTCGCCTCTCGTCGATGATTTGTCGTTGATTTGCCGATGAGCAAGCCTCGGTTTGCTGGCTCGCCCCGGCCAGCGGCGGTTGTTCGCTTTTCGCAGGCAAAAAGAAACCCGCCGGAGCGGGTTTCTCTCTATCCTGAAGGATACTGGCTTAGCTAGTCGTTCTGCGCCGAGCCCAGCCGAGCAGGCCGAGAGCCGAACCGAACAACCATGCGGCCGCCGGAACCGGCACGACCGTGAAGGTCAAAGCCTGTCCAGCCGTAATCGCCGTATTGATGTTGCTAACCGTAACGGTGTCGCCGGGAGCAATACCCGAAGACGTCGTCGTCGAGTTGTCGTACTCGGAGATGCTCTGCTGAGCGCCGAGCGCCACGTCGTCGCCGCCGATCGTGCGGCTGAACGCAAGGCCCGGACCGTAGCTGATCGAAGACTCGTTGGCGTAGTTGCCGCCGAAGTTGTAGTTGCCGCAGAAGCTGGCAAATACAGCGTTCGAGAACGAACCGTCGATGCAATCGAACGACGTGGCGTTCGCAACTGAAGCTGCGCCGCCGAACGACAGGTCATCCACGTTACGCGTGAACACCTGACCGGGAAGGGTCGGTGCAACCTGCGACTGCTGAACGAGTAGTCCGCTGCCAGTCACGACGCCGGTCGCGGTGTCCCAGGTCCAGGTCGCGGTCGAGTTCGACACGATCAGGCCCGAAGGCGCACCCATCGAGCCGGCAACGCCGCTTGTTAGAGTTACCGGTAAGACCACAGCGTTTGCGGCGACGCCGCCTAACGCGGTACCTACCGCTACTGCTACTGCAGATTTCTTCATTGAATTCCCCTTAAAAGTTCTTGAAAGGCCTTTTTGCAATGCCGATGGCGCCTGGTTCCGACCCTGCGCAAACCGTGAGCGCGTGTTCATGGTTTGCCCGAGGCAAGTACTGCAGCTATCGAGCAGGGATATCTCCCCGCGTAGCCATCCACTTTGCTTTTATTCGACCGATCTGAAAATTGCGTCATCGGATTGGTCGAGGCGTTATTTTTACCCCATTCGGATGATGTCTGCAACGCATCGGCCGGTTCGGCCCGCCGCCTTGTCCATTTTCGACCGTTTGGTGGCCGGATATCGCCAATCCGACGGCGCGATCCCGTCTTGCTGCGAAGCGTTATGTCAAGTGCCTGTCAGTCCGGCCGCGGTAGACGCACCGAATCGGCTAGTCGCGGCTCGGTATCGTGCGCCCGAGCAGGATCAGGAACAGTGGTACGCCGATGATCGCGGTGATCGCGCCGACGGGCAGCTGCCGCGGGGCGGCGATCGTGCGCGCGAGCGTATCGGCGACGACCAGCAGGCTGCCGCCGGCCAGCACAGCACCCGGCACCAGCGTGCGGTGATCGGCGCCGCTGATCAGCCGCACTAGATGCGGCACGACGAGGCCGATGAAACCGACAGTCCCGGCCGTCGTGACTGCGACTGCCGTCAGCAGCGAACTCAGCAGGTAAATGCTGATCCGAACGGGGCGGACACGCAGCCCGAGCAGCGTGGCCTGCTGATCGCCGGTCGCGAGCACGTTAAGGGACCGCGCGAGGACGATGCCTGCGGCGCACGCGCCGGCCGCCGCCAGCAGGCTTGGTAGCGGGTTGCCGGCGAACGAGAAGTCGCCCATCAACCAGAACAGGATGCCGCGCACGTTAGCCTCCGGCGCGGTCGCGAGGATCAGGCTGATGATCGCCGCCCAGCCGGCCGCGATCACGACGCCGGTCAGCAGCAGTCGTCCGGGCGCCCAGTTGCCGTGATAGCGCGCGATTACGAAGACGAGCAGTGTGCTCGCCAGCGCGCCGCCGAACGCGGCGCTGTCGACGACGAACGCGCCCGCGCCCGCCAGCATTGCCAGCAGCGCGGCGACCGCGGCGCCGCCGGAGGTGCCGAGGATGTAAGGATCCGCGAGCGGATTGCGCAGCAACACCTGCATCAGCACGCCGGCGAGAGCGAGCGTCGCGCCGGTGCCGAAAGCGGCGAGCGCGCGTGGCAGCCGCAGCTTCATCACGATGTCACGCGCGGCCGGGTCCGTGGTATCGCTCGCCAGCGACAGGAGTTCCTGCAGACCGGTTTGGCCGCTGCCGCTGCTCAGCGCGAAGACGAGCGTGCCGATTGCGACGCAACACAGCGTTGCCAGCAACGTTGATGGGGCGATTCGGCGCGGATTCTGGATCATCAGTATGCGGGTCGGTGGCTATCAGCCCCGCAGTGTACGTGTCCGTGGCGACACACACACGAATGTGGAAGAATGCCGCGCAAAGGGGTGAGGCATGGATGAAATTGACGAGGACGGATTCCGCGCGAATGTCGGAATCGTTCTCTGCAACGGCCACGGCCACGTATTGCTCGGCGGCCGGGTCGGACAGCAAGGCTGGCAGTTTCCGCAGGGCGGCGTGCAGGTAGAGGAATCGGTCGAGGCCGCGATGTTCCGCGAGCTCGAGGAAGAGGTCGGACTGCAGCCTGCAGACGTCGAGGTGCTCGGATCGACCAGTGACTGGCTCCGCTATACGCTACCCGAGCGTTACGTGCGTCGGAACGCGCAGCCGCTGTGTATCGGTCAAAAGCAGCAGTGGTTCCTGCTGCGCCTGGTTGGCGATGACAGTCGCGTCCGGCTCGATACGACGGCAACGCCGGAATTCGACCGCTGGCGCTGGGTCGATTTCTGGTTGCCCGTTCGCGAGGTGATCTATTTCAAGCGCGGCGTGTATGTGCATGCGCTGCGCGAACTGGGCGAGATCTTGTTTCCGGACGGTCTGCCGCCGCGACCGGACTGGTGGGTGGATAAATGGGATCAACAGAGCCGCGCGTAAAGTCCGGGCGCAAGAGCCCGGCCGTGCACGTGCCGCGTTTCGCGCGGGGCCAGATTCTTGCGGCCGTCGGTGTCGTGAGCCTGGCGGTGATCCTGTGGATCGCGTTTGAACTCGGCCAGATTCGCGCCGGCCACAATAGCTTTCAGGCGAGCGAGGATTATAGTGAGTTGCAGACGATCCTCGATCAGGAGCGCGACGACGCCCGGTCGCTGCGCGAGCGGATCGCGCAGCTCGAAACCGATCGGAAGATAGACGACGAAGCCTACGCGCGTGTCGAGGCGCAACTCGAGACGCTCGAGGCACAAATTCTCGCGCAGCAAGAGGATCTGGAGTTCTACCGTGGCATCGTCGCGGATCAGAAGACCGGGGTCCGGGTGCAGGATTTCGTGTTGTGGCCCGGCGACGGTCCGATGTCATACGGCATGCGCCTGGTGCTCGCGCAGGCGATTCGCGCGGGCAGCCGAATCTCGGGTTCGGTCGAGCTCGAGATCGAAGGGATACAGGACAACGAGCCGCTAACGCTGAGCCTGCGCGACCTGCTGGCGGACGGCGGGCCGAAATCGCGGCTGGACTTCTCATTCCGCTATTTCCAGAATCTGGAGGCGGTGCTGGTGCTGCCCGACGGATTCGCGCCGGCCCGCGTTAATGTCAGGTTGAGGCCGAAGGGTAAGTCCTCGGAATCAGTAGAAAAATCGTTCGACTGGGCAGTCAAGAGCGGATAAGCGGTCGGCGCCAGGCGCGCGTCAATGTGACCGGTTTGGGGGTTTCGGCCGGTCAGGTCCGTTAGAGTAGGAGGTCGGGCGGCCGTGCTCGAGCGCGAATCAATGAGGAGGCGCGAATGTTTGGGATGAAGGGACGCACCAAGGGCGTAATCCACACGCTGATCGGGGACACTTCGCGAATCAAGGGCGACCTGCGCTTCGAGGGCGGTTGTCACATCGACGGCGTCGTCGACGGCAGCGTCATCGCCGACAAGGATCCCGAGGCATTCCTGAGCATCAGCGAGGAAGGTTTCGTCGACGGCAGCGTGCGCGTGCCGCGCGTGCAGCTTAACGGCAAGGTCCAGGGCGACGTTTTCGCCAGCGAGATCGTCGAACTCGGTCCCACGGCCAAGGTTAACGGCAATGTCCACTATGAGCTGCTGGAGATGGCCGCCGGCGCCGAGATCAACGGCAAGCTGATTCATGAAGGCAGCCAGTCGCACGCGGCAACGGCACCGCTGCCGACCGCGGCCGAGAAACTCCAACAAGAGAAGCAGGAATCCGAGGCGCTGGCCGCCGGCGAAACTGCCGAACAGCCGGGCTAGGGCAACCGGTCCGGTTCACCGGCCCGGATCACTGGCTAGGATCGACGGCGCGGGACCGCGACGGGTAACGCGCGCTTACGCGTTTGCCTATAATGCGCCGGTACCCGCCGGAGACCGAGTCGATTGCGAATTTTCAAACGCTCGCGCGACGATGAACCCGAAGTCCTCGCCGCCGTAGATCTCGGCTCGAACAGCTTTCACATGATCGTTGCCCGGCTGTCGCACGGACAGCCGACGGTGATCGACCGTCTCCGCGAGATGGTTCGCCTCGCCGCGGGTATCGATACGAACGACCGGCTGGACGACGCGAGCCAGCAGAAGGCGCTCGAATGTCTCGCGCGCTTCGGCGAGCGCATTCGCGACATGCACGCGGAAAAGGTCCGGGTCGTGGGCACGAGCACGCTGCGCCGGGTCGGACGGAATTCCGCATTCATCGAAGATGCGGAAGAGGTGCTCGGCCATCCGGTGGAAATCATCTCCGGCGTGGAAGAGGCGCGCCTGATCTACCAGGGTGTCTATCACAGCGCGCCCGGTGTCGACGGCGCGCAGGTCGTCATCGACATCGGCGGCGGCAGCACCGAGATCATTAGCGGTTCCGGCAGACATGC
Organism: Gammaproteobacteria bacterium; assembly: GCA_051008895.1. Taxonomy (GTDB): domain Bacteria; phylum Pseudomonadota; class Gammaproteobacteria; order Steroidobacterales; genus SMWD01. Next base: position 6,476 of record JBPCXI010000243.1, read on the forward strand.
AGAGGACATGGAGAGTCTCAAGCTCGGCTGCGTCGGTGTCAGCCGGACATACTTCGGCGGCGGCAAACTTTCGAAGCGCAGATTCGACAGCGCGCGACTTGCGACGCAGCTCAAGCTCGAGCCGGTGCGGCGCCGTTTCCTGCGGCGCGATCCGGTGCGCCTGATCGGCGCGTCCGGCACGATTCGTGCGGCGCAGGCGGTGCTGTCCGCGCTTGCGGGCGAACCGACGGTAATCACCGTGAACGGCCTGCGCGAACTGATCGAACGTTGCACGCAGGCCGGTCACGTCGACAGGCTCGATCTGCCTTCGCTGAGCGACCAGCGCCGGCCGGTCTTTCCCGGCGGCGTCGCGATCCTGCTCGAGTTGATGGTCGCGCTGGAGTTCGAAGAGATGTCCGTATCGGACGGTGCACTCAAGGAAGGGCTGCTGTACGACATGATCGGGCGCATGACCGACGAGGACGCGCGCGAGCGTACCGTGCGGTCGATGGAAGGCCGCTTCAACGTCGACGGCGAACAGGCTGGTCGGGTCGAGGCGACCGCGCTCGCGCTATTGGACCAGGTCGCGTCGAACTGGAAACTCGGGCGTGAAGAGGATCGCCTGATGTTGCGCTGGGCCGCTCGTTTGCACGAGGTCGGACTGGACATCGCGCACTCCGGCTACCAGAAGCACGGGGCATACCTGCTCGAATTTTCCGACATGCCCGGATTCCCGACCGATGAGCAGCAAGTGCTCGCTCGCATCGTGGCCGGTCATCGCGGGAAACTCGGACGCAACGGTTTCTACGACGAGTTGCCGAAAGTCTGGCGGCGCAGCGCCAAACGCCTGACCATTCTGCTCCGGCTTGCCGTGTTGCTGAACCGGAGTCGCACCGGCGACAGCGCCCAGGATGTGAGTCTCGATGCAACGGGTCGCCACATCGCCCTGGCGCTGCCGCGCGAGCGACCCGGATCCGGCCCGCTGACGCGGGCGGACCTGGAGCGCGAGATCGCCTATCTCGCCGATGCGGACCTGGAGATGACGCTCGCCGAGGCGAGCTAGGCCGAGGTGACTTAGGGCGGGGTTTGCGCGGCGAGTGGCGCGTCGGCGAGGTCCGCCAGCAACCGGGCCTGTGACGACGTCGGTTCGGCATCGGCCTTCGGGGTCACACGACCGTAAGTGCCGTCCGCCTGCAGCTCCCACGCTTGCAGGTTGTCGCTGAGATACAGGTCGAGGTCGGCGATCAGGCGCTGCTTGATCTGCGGATCTTCGATCGGGAAAGCGATCTCGACACGCCGGAAAAAGTTGCGGTCCATCCAGTCGGCACTAGCGCAGAAAACACGTTCCTCTTCGTTCGCGTGGAAATAGTAGACGCGCGAATGTTCGAGGAATCGGCCGATGATCGAGCGCACGCGGATATTGTCGGACACGCCTGGGACCCCGGGCCGCAGGCAGCAGATGCCGCGCACGATCAGGTCGATGAAGACCCCGGCACATGAAGCTTTATACAGGGCCTGGATGACCTCGGGTTCGACCAGCGCGTTGACCTTCGCAATGATGTGGCCCGCCCCGCCGTTCTCCACATTGCGAATCTCCTGCTCGATGTGCGCGAGGATCTGCTGGTGCAAGCCGAACGGCGCTTCGTAAAGGCGCTTCAACGGGGGCGTTTGCATCATGCTCGTCAGCTGCATGAAGACCTCGTGTACGTCCTCGCCGAGCTGTTCATCGGCGCTGAACAGGCTGTAATCGGTGTATACGCGCGCGGTGCCGGGGTGATAGTTGCCCGTGCCGAGGTGCACGTAGCGGCGCAGCCGTCCGTCCTCGCGCCGCACGATCATCGCCATCTTGCAATGGGTCTTGAATCCGACGACGCCGTAGACGACATGCGCGCCGGCTTCCTGCAGACGATTCGCGAGCCGGATATTTGCCGCCTCGTCAAAGCGCGCGCGCAACTCGATGCTGACCGTGACTTCCTTGCCCGCCTCCGCCGCCGCAACCAGCGCGTTGGCAATCGGCGAGTCCGCGCTCGTCCGGTACAGCGTCAGTTTTACCGCCAGCACGTCGGGATCCTGCGCCGCCGAACTGATCAGCTCCATGACCGGCCCGAACGATTCGTAGGGATGCTGCAACAGGAATTCGTTCTCCGAAATCACGTCGAAGATGCTGGCCGCGCCGATCAGCTTCTCCGGCAGGCCCGGCGTGAACGGCGGATCCTTCAGGTCGTCGCGGAACACGAGGTCATACGTTTCGAGCAAGCGATTCAGGTTGACGGGCCCGTTTACGCGGTACAGATCCTGGCTCTCGAGGCCGAACATGTTCAACAGGTAATTGTTCAGCTCGTCGGGGCAATCTTGCGGGACCTCGAGCCGCACCGCGGCCCCGTAACGGCTCGCGATCAGCTCGCCCTCGAGCGCTCGCTTGAGGTCGTCGATTTCTTCCGGGTCGACGTACAGGTCGCTGTTGCGTGTGACGCGAAACTGGAAGCAGCCGGTGAGCTCCATGCCGCGAAACAGTTCGTCGACGAATTCGTGGATGACCGCGGATAAGAAGACAAAATCATTCGGCCCCGTTTCGTCGAGATCCTCGGGCAGCCGAATCAGGCGCGGCAGCGATCGCGGTGCCTGCACGATTGCTTTCGTGCACGGCCGGCCGAATGCATGCGTGCCTTCCAGTGCCACGATGAAATTCAGGCTCTTGTTCAGGATGCGCGGAAACGGCCGGGCGGGATCGAGAGAAATCGGGCTGAGTACCGGTGCGACCTGGCGGTAGAAGTACTTGTTGAGCCACACGCGCTGGGCGTCGCTCCAGCGGTTGCGCCGAATGAAGCGCACGCCCTGCTCCTCGAGCCCCGGCAGTATCGCGTCGTTCAGCAGCTTGTATTGCGCGTCCACCATCTCCTGCGCGCGCTCGTTGATCTGCTGCAGCACGTAGTGCGAACTCATCATGTCCGGGCCGGCCGGCGTCGCGGCGGATTCCAGGCGCTGCTGCAATCCGCTGACGCGGATCTCGAAGAACTCGTCGAGGTTCGTCGAGACGATGCACAGAAACTTGAGCCGCTCGAGCAGCGGCACGGACTCATCGGTCGCCTGGTGCAGGACCCGGCTGTTGAATTCGAGCGCGCTCAGTTCTCTGTTGATGTAGTAATCGGGGAGCGCGAGATTCGGGATGTCCACTGCAGAGGCCTCTTGGTATAGCCCTTTAATATAGCAGCAGCGCGCGTGACTGGCGTTGCGCCAGTGCGCACTTTCTCGGCCGGTTGCCCCCGAGGGGTCAGACCTGAAGTTCTGACCCCGGTTGTCGGTGGTGTGGGGTGAAGATCTGACCCCGGTCGTCGCTAACTTTGAGTTGGTGGGAGGAAGACGCCGCCGAGGCTTACCTCGGCGCGTGCGCCGGTCACCGCCGGGACGTTGGACGGTTCTCCGCGTATCCGCTGACGCGCCATCCACGCGAACGCAACCGCCTCGACCCAGTCCGGATCGATGCCCCAGGCGGACGTCGCCTCGACGCGCCGGGGTTGCAGCAATCGCGCCAGCCGCTCCATCAGGTCATCGTTGTGTGCGCCGCCGCCGCACACGGCAACCGCATCGGCGGCATCGATGGCCTCCGCGATCGTGCGGGC
>JBPCXI010000244.1:0-3409 GCA_051008895.1 Gammaproteobacteria bacterium
CGATTCGTTTGTGCACATTCTCGATCATGACGATGGCCGCATCCACCATCGCTCCGATCGCAATCGCAATTCCGCCGAGTGACATGATGTTCGCATTGATGCCCTGCCAGTACATCACGATGAATGCGACGAGGATGCCGACGGGCAGACTGATGAGCACAACGACGGAGGAACGCAGATGGAACAGGAACACCGCGCAAACGAGTGCAACGATTACAAACTCTTCGACCAGCCTTTCTTTCAGTGTTCGTACGGCGCGGTCGATCAGGCCCGAGCGGTCGTAGGTCGTCACGATTTCCACACCGTCGGGAAGACCGCGTTGTAGTTCGTCCAGCCGTTGCTTGACCGCCTTGATCGTCTCGGATGCGTTTTCGCCGGAACGCATCACGATGATGCCACCGACAACTTCGCCCTCGCCATTGAGATCGGCGACGCCCCGCCGCATTTGCGGCCCGACACGAATATCTGCGACGTCTGACAGCAACAGCGGTGTGCCCTGGTCGTTCACACCGAGCGGTATCTGTGCAAGATCGTCCAGGCTCTGCACGTATCCGGTGGCGCGAACCATGTACTCCGCCTCACCCATCTCGATGACGGAGCCGCCGGTCTCCTGATTGCCCTGTCGAATCGCTGACTTCAGCGTCGACAGCGGTATACCGAAGGCGCGGAGTTTGTCGGGATCAACGACGACCTGGTACTGCCGCACCATGCCGCCAACAGCGGCAACTTCAGCCACGCCGGGCACCGTCTGCAACTCGTACTTCAGAAACCAGTCCTGCAGGCTGCGCAGCTCAGCGAGGTCGTGCTGCCCGCTGCGGTCGACCAGCGCATACTCGTAGATCCAGCCGACGCCTGTTGCATCGGGACCCAACGCCGGTCTGGCGTTGTCCGGTAGCTGACCAGAAACCTGATTCAGATATTCGAGTACGCGCGAGCGTGCCCAGTAAAGGTCCGTGCCGTCCTCGAAGATGATGTAAACGTAGGAGTCACCAAAGAACGAGTAGCCGCGAACATTGACCGCGTGCGGCACGGCCAGCATGGCCGTAGTCAGCGGATACGTCACCTGGTCTTCGACGACCTGTGGCGCCTGCCCGGGAAACGACGTCTTGATGATGACCTGCACGTCCGACAGGTCCGGTAACGCATCGATCGGGGTCTGGCGCACCGAATAGATACCCAACGCCGTCACGAATAACGTGAGGATCAGGACAAGCTGCCGGTTCGCGATCGACCAGCGAATGAGCGCGTTAATCATTGCACTTGTTCCGGACTTTCCATTCGCGAGAGCGCCGCTTCGATATCGGATTCGGAATCGATCAGGAACTGACCCGACGTTACGATGCGATCACCTGCTGCAAGGCCGTCGCGTATCGCAACGCGAGTACCCGATTCGATGCCGGTCTCGACGACTTGCGACCTGAAACGCCCTTCGCCGAGCGACAATACGACGCGGTCGACGCTGCCGCCACGAATCAAAGCCTCCCGTGGGACATGCACGACCGGTTCGGTCCCGGCGGCAAGCAGGGTGACGCGTGCGAACATATTCGGTCGCAGGATCTCGCCTTCGTTGTCGAAACGAATACGGACTTTCAGCGTCCGCGTGACAGCGTCGAGCTCCGGGTAGACGTAATCGACCGTACCCTGCCAACGCCGACCGGGAACGTAGTCGAGTTCGACTTCCGCGAGTTGACCGGGCTCAACCCAGGCCGCCTGTCTTTCGTAGACTTCGGCAATAACCCAGACGCGGTCGAGTCTGGCTATCGACATGACTTCGGTCGCCGGTGTCACGAAAATGCCCTCGCGAACACCGAGGTGCGCGATGACTCCATCGGCCTCCGCATAGACCCGAACGCGCTGACTCACAGTGCGCTCCTTCTCGAGCCGTGCAATCTCGCCCGCGGTTACACCCAGTGCCGCGAGCCGGTCCCGCGACGCATTGCGCAGGGCAGTATTGCTGCTTCGCAATGCCGCAAGGAACTCCTGCTGTGCGTTCACGAGTGTGGGCGAGTAGAGCTCGAAGAGCAGCTGGCCCTTTTTGACCGGGTCGCCCGTTGCTGTCGTGGCCAGTTTCTCGATCCAGCCGTCGACGCGCGTATGCACGTGCTGCAGCGTATCTTCGTCATAACCGATGTAGCCAACCGTCTCGATGCGACGCGACAAGGTCCCTACCTCCGCAGCAGTCGTGCGAACCCCAAGGTTGTTGACGAGAGCAGGATCGATCTTGACGGTGCCCGGGACAGTGTCGGTCTTATCGGCGTAGACAGCGACAAGGTCCATTCCCATCGGCGATTTGCCGGGCTCGTCCCGACGGTAGTTCGGGTCCATGGGTGCGACCCAATACAAAATATCGCGCTCCATCGCGCCGGTTTTATTCGGCGTCAGATCACCACCCGTGGATGACCAGCGGCCTATTACCAATCCAACCAGCAGCCCGGCGAGCAGTACTACGGAAATCATGATTTGTTTTCTCATCGGGACAACCCTCCGAGGTTTGCGAGCGCCGCAAAACGTTGTGCGCGCTCGACTTGCAGACGGACGTGATCAAGGCGGGTATTCAGGTCATCGATATACGCACGCATGACATCGGCGAAGTCGCCTGCTTCACTTTGATAAGCGAGCAGCGCTGCGTTTGCCTGATCCCTGGACAGCTCGAGTATCGACGCCTCGTAAAGATCCAACCGCCGGTTGAAGTCGTGCCACTCTGCATATTCGGCGTCGAGCCGGCTCGACAACCGCCTTAGAAGCTCTTTCTTTTCGTATTCCGCTGCACTGCGTTCACTTAGCGCAGCCGACAGCGTTCGATCCTGCCGGTTTTTGCGAAAGAACGGCATATCCATCTCCACCGACAAGCTAACGAAATCGGAGCGCGGCTCGCCGGTCGACAACTCTCCCTCGCGATAACCGTAGCCCAGGTCGAGCGCCCAACCGGGCTTTTTGCCTTCTTCGGCCACGCTGACGCCGGCCTGCCGTGCCGCGATTTGCGCATCGGCGGCAAGCACTGCCGGATGCGTCGCGAGGCTGTCGTGCAGCGCTTCGAGTGGCGGAACCTCGTCCCAATCGGGGAGCTTCGCGGCGACGGGTCGGCGCGCCGACCGACCGAGCCATTCCGACAGCGCAGCAATCGCCCGGGCGTGCTGTCGATCGATTTCGATCAGGCGATCATCCAGACGGCCCAGTTCGAGCTCGGCCCGGAGCACGTCCTGCTGCGTCTTGCGACCGACGGAGTACAGCGATCGTGACACCTCCGCAAGGTCGATGAAGAACGGTCGCGACGCGGTAACGATGTCGCGCGCCTGTTGCCAGTAGTATGTTTCCAGCCAGGCGCTGCGAACGCTGTTCAACGCATCGCGCGATCGTGCTGCTGCGCTCTCATTCATCTCGCGCGCGAGGAATTCGTATTTCTCGGTAC
>JBPCXI010000245.1:0-18179 GCA_051008895.1 Gammaproteobacteria bacterium
CTATTGCGCACTTTTGCATCCGTATTGACGCCGACGAGTCCGCCGACGTCGTTGCTGCCGGCGACCGCCATTGCCGACCAGCTGTCGCGCACACTACCGAACGTATTCAACCCGACGAGTCCGCCGATGCCGCGCGTGCCTGCTATCTCGCCGGCGGCGCGGCTCTTGTATACGCCGCCCGTCATGTCGCCGCCGAGTCCGCCGACCGCCTGCTTGCCGGCAACTTTGCCGTCGAAACTGCTGTCGTAGACCAGACCGGCGCTGCCGCCGACCAGCCCGCCGATCGCCATCGCGCCGGAGGTCGAGCCGGTCGACTCGCAGCGATACACGACGCCGAAGTTCGAGCCGACGACGCTGCCGACGCCGGCGCGTCCGCTAACCGAAGCGTTCTCGAGTATCACGTTCATCACAACGCCGGACTCGGCGAGCACACCGAACAGGCCGACGCCGCCGCGTTCCTGTGCGTCGATGCGCAGGTTGCGGATCACGTGACCCCGCCCGTCGAAAACTCCGGCGAAGCCGAACTCGCCGAGCGCGCGCATGCAATTGCCGGTCGGCCCGCAGTTGCCGATCGGCACGAATTCAATTCCCGACGCATCGATGTCCCGAGCAAGTTGATAGGACCGGCTCCGCCGCTGCTCTGCGCTCAGGCTGGTCGACGCCCCCGCGCCCGAGCCGAGCGTCGAGATGGCCTGCAATTGCTGCACGTTGCAGATCTCGTAACGGCCATCATCGTTGGCGTCGGCGACGAACTCATCGGCATCGTCGGGTGCCGCGTCGTACCTGTCGGCGAGCCCGTCGCCGTCACTGTCGCCGTCGGCGCGACTGGGCATCGCGCAGATCCGGCTATTCAACGTTTCCTGGAGCGAGCTCGGGCTTCTCAGTGAATGCGCGCGCGCGAGCATGCCGGTGAACTCGGCGTCACGCTCGCCGCGATCGAAGCCGACCGGCGCGGGCCGCGGTGGCGGGCCGCCACGCTGTTTCCCGGCGCCGTCGACCGGCGCCGCGGCAGATGCTGCGCCGGCGACCGGCTGACTCGCAAAATATGCGGCCATGTCGCGCAGGTCCTGTTCGGATTTGTCGAGCACCGCGCCGCTCATCAGCGAGTTCGGGCGCTGCCCGTCCACGTATGCTTTCAGCGCCAGCAACAGGTACTCCTCATGCTGCCCGCCGATTTTCGGGTTGACCGGCGACGGGCTATTGCCGTCGACGCCGTGGCACGCAAAACACTGCGTGGCGAGCTGCTTGCCGCGGACCGGATCGCCGGCGGCGGCGGCCGCATTGGGTAGTCCGACCGTCAGCAGGATCAGCCCGAGCCAGGCCCTCGATGAAATGCTCCACAATTGCACTGCAGGGGTACCTCAAACGCAGATTCTTATTGGTTACCGGTCAGGCCGGCCCGCATTCGTTTGCCGTGGCGGCATTGTATAGCAGTTCTTGCGACCCGGATCAGGCCGGCCGCTCGGGTTCGCGCACGGACTCGGGCTCGCGCAGCCGCCGGCGTCAGGGACCGGGAGGCTGGCCGAACATGGCTTTCAGCAAACTGAAGTCGAACGGATCCACGATGCCGTTGCCGTTCAGGTCCTGGTCCGGGAAACCACGCTGGCCGAAACGGGACTTCAGCAGCGAAAAGTCAGCCGGATCGACGATGCCGTTGCCGTTGAAGTCCGGATCGCAGATGTTACCGATGCCGTCACCGTCCGTGTCGAGCTGGCTGTTGCCACCGGCATCGAGTGCGTCCGGACCGTTCGGCACCAGCTTGCAGTTGTCGAAGTCGTCGTCCACGCCATCACCGTCCGAATCGAGTCCCGGCGCCAGTCCGCCAACGATCTCGAGCAGCCTACTCGGCGGATTGGACCCGAAATCCGACGTGACCACGAGCAGCTCGCCATCCGGGGATTCGCCGAATCCGAGGTACCTGCCACCCGGATCGCCGACCGGATCAATCGTGATTTCCTGTATTTCCAGCGAGTCGGGATCCAGGTTGAACAACCGGCCGCTGACCCAATCGCCGAACACGTAGTGGCCGACCAGCGACGGTATCCGGCTACCGCGGTAAACGAAACCGCCGGTAATGGACCGATCGCCCTCCGTATGGTCGTACTCGGCATCCGGATCGATGCCGTCGAAGCCCGGCGGCAGCAGCGACAAGTCATCCGAGACGTCGCTCGGATTCGGGAAACCGAGAAACACGAACGACCCTTCTTTCTGGATCCAGCCGTAATAGCCGCCTTTTCGCACAATGTTGATTTCTTCGATCTGGTCCTCGCCGATGTCGGCTACGTAGAGCATCCCGGTCAGGCGGTCGAAACTCAGGCGCCAGTTATTGCGGAATCCGTAGGCCCAGATTTCGTCGATCCTGATATCGGCTGCAGCGACAAACGGATTGTCGGATGGAATGCTATACCGACCGTTCCCGGTCGGATCGTCCACGTCGATGCGCAGCACCGACCCGAAAATCGTCGTGCCGTCGAGAATCTCAGTATCCGGCATGTCGTCATCGCCGCGCGCGATGTATAGATAGCCGTCGGGCCCGAACGCCAGGTCGTTAATGTTGTGAACGAAAACGTCCTCGTCGATTCGCAGAATTTCGCGCTGTGTCGTCACGTCCGCGAGATTCGGATCGCTGACATTGACCCGCCATTCATAGACCACGCTCTGGTGGGCGGCCGTTGCGGCCGTGCCGGAAAATTGCGCGACGCCGGTCCCCGCCGGCTCCTGGTACACGGTGTAGAACAAGCCTTCGCCGTTCGCGCCCGCGGTCGCAAAATCCGGGTGAAACGCCATCGCGGACATCGCGCTGCCGGAGTTTTCCGGTGTGATCGCCGACACATCGAGGAACGGCGTCCCGAGTACTGCGCCGCCGTCCACGATCAAGACCTTGCCTTCGCGCAGCGTGACGAATACTCGCCCCGTCCCGTCCGCCGGCACATCAACGTCGGTGGCAAAATTGAACGGGGCCACCACGTCTGCAAGTTCGAGAACGAATGGACCGGTCGGAATGTCGACCGGAATCGGATCGTCCAGCGGCGTTGCGCCAAGCCAGTGCGGCAACGAAGCGACAGTCGCCACCCACGGGTAGCAGAAGTTTCTATGCATACGTTAGCTTGTCCCTGATTGCGCCGCCTCGGTTTCGAGCCGCTCGCGGATCTTTCGCAGCACGCTGGCGGCCGCTTCGATCGCGTCGGCGTCGAGGTCTGTGGCCACGTCATCGGCCCAGCCGGACCGGCGCGTCTCGAGTCGCTCGAGCACGTCGAGCCCGACGGCGGTCGGTTCGACGAGGCTGGCGCGGCGATGACGCGGGTTACTGACGAAGGCAACGATACCGTCGGCGTCGAGACGGTCGGCGATTCGCTGCACCGACTGACGCTTAAGGCCCATGCGGCGGGCGATTTCGGCCACCGTCAGGGAACCGCCCGCGCGAACGAGCGTGCCGAGGACCTGCCAGCGCGCGCTGGTCATGCCGAGGTCCGCTGACAGCCTGTCGCCGGCGTCGAGCAGGCGATTGTTAAGACGAAAACTCTCGAGCGCAAGCTCGCCGAACGCCAGTCCGCGGGGTGAAAACCTTGCCACGTAAGCCTCCGCAATAATTGACAGCATACTGTCATAAGCGACAGCATTCTGTCAATTTAACTCGGACAGTGTGAGTCTAGCGCTGGACGGCCGCCCGCTCGATCGACTCCCGGACAATGCCCCGGGTCTTGTCGATGCCTTCCCAGCCGAGCACCTTGACCCATTTGTCGGGTTCCAGGTCTTTGTAATGCGAAAAGAAATGACTGATCCGGTCGAGCAGTATTCGCGGCAGATCGACGTAGTCTTCGACGGTGTCATAGTACTTCGTCAGCCTCTGCGCCGGCACCGCCAGCACCTTCTCATCGATGCCCGCCTCGTCTTCCATCAGCAACACGCCGACCGGTCGCACCGCGAGCACCGCGCCGGGCACGAGCGGCCGGTTGCCCACGCACATCACGTCGAGCGGATCGCCGTCTTCCGACAGCGTATGCGGGATGAAACCGTAGTTGCACGGGTAATGCGTCGCCGTATAGAGGAAACGATCGACGAACATCGCGCCGCTCGCCTTGTCGATCTCGTATTTGATCGGCTCCCCGCCCAGCGGGACTTCGATGACGACGTTGACGTCGTCCGGCGGCGCGGCGCCGATAGGAATTTTCGCGAGATCCATTGCCGGCGCAGTGTGGCACAAAGCCACTGCCGACGATAGCGAGCGCGCGGCGCCCGAATATGGCGCCACGTCGAAAAACGCGTATCAGCCGACGTGTTCGACGAAGAACTGATTCAACAGGCGATTCTGCGGATCAAGCTTGCGCCGCATTGCCCGGAATCGCTCGATGCGCTTGCCGTAAGCAAGACAAACCTGCTCGTGCGTGAAGCCGCTGGTCTGATTGAACAGCGGCACGCCGCCGAAGCGTGCCGAGATCTTGGCGACATCGATCAGGAAATTCGCCCACCCCTTGGTGTTCGTCGAACGCAGGCTCAGCGCGAACATCGCCCCGTCGTAGCTGGGCGACAGCAGCGACGCCCGGTCCTTGGGTATACGATAGCCGACGGCCGGGAGGTCACAGCGAAAACCGGAAATCTTGTAGTGCCGGCGCGCAAATTCGCGATACGAATAGACCGCTGCGCCAAATTTATCCGCCGGGAACAGCCAGGTGCAGGACTTGATACGACGCTGCGCACCGACCCGCCGAAACTGGCCGGTCTGCTCCATCGCGTTGCTGCCCGCATCGACGAATTTCGTATTCACCAGCATCTGCGTCGCCTCGCTGAAGCCGTCGATCAACGGATCACGAATGCGGCCCACCGGTACGAACCTGCCGACGGAATGCACCACGTCGGGCAAAATCTTGTTTACTACCCACTCGCGAATTTTCCACGCGAGCGAGCGCGGCTTCTGCTCAATCGCATCGGCACCGCGTAGTTCTATGAAGATGCGGCCGCGGAACGGCAGCAGGTAGAGTTTGACGCCGGAATTCATGCGCGCGAGGCTCGGCGCAATCGTCGACATCTCGGCGAACGTGATCTTGCGGTTGCGAATCGAATACGAGCGCGTCTTGCGAATTTTCAGGGTTACGGTGCTGATGATGCCGAGCAATCCGTAGCTCTGCCGCGCGATCGCCATCATCTCCGGCGTCGTCTCGTCGAAATCGATAATGCGGCCGTCCGGCGTTACCAGGGTCAGGCCGGTAACCGACGATGCGAGGTGGGCTCCGTCCTCCGGGAACCCGGCGGTCAGCGAGCCGCTGCTAACCACACCCCCGACTGTGCGGTCGGGATACTCGTAGCTGCCGACCAGCTCGAGGTCGTATTCGGCGAGTTTGCGCGCGATGTCGCGAAGCCGCATGCCGGCCTGGACTTTAACCGAGTGGGTGCGGATCTGCAGGATGCGGTTCATGCGGGTCATGTCCATGACCGTGCCTTCCTGAACCCGGTTGCACCGCGAGACACTGCTGTTCGAGCCGATCGCACGAACCGGTGATGGGAACCGCTTGCGGTCGCTCAGCACCTCAACGATATCTTCGGAAGATTTCGGGCGGACCGTAACGGGCGACTTCGTCCGCAACCGGCGATACCGGCCAGTGCTACTCGCATTGCGCTGCATATTCACGACTCCGATTGACATAAACCAGCCGACCGGTTCTCGGGCGCAACCCGAAATCGCGAACGCTCGCAACCTGTTGCCGGCAGCCCCGCCGTCCGCGAAAAAATTCCCGCAGACCGGTGGCTTTGTGTCCCCGGATTTCGCCGGGTTTACCCTTGATCAGCCTTGTGAATATCAACGAAGCAGGCGCCCACTACAAACCGGGACGCCGAAACTGTGACGCAGGTCAGTATATTTAGGTAAACCGTGCTGAGTCGCTCGGTTGCAGCGTACGACCGAATCGAATGAGCAGCCAGACGATGCCGGCCATCAGAAATGTGCCGAGGTACATTATCAGCGGCAGACGCGTGACGCCCATCAGGTGCTCGGGAAAGATCGAGTAGAACACGACCATGACGGCGATCATCGGGAGCGCGATCGCAAGCTTGCCCTTCGTACTCAGGCCGAGGCCGTGCAGCTGGGTAATCAGGAACGTTGCCACGCCGCCAAACAGAAACATCGCCCACGGGCCGGTCTGCCCTTGCTGCACGATCAGGTACGCGACGAGCGCGCCGTGCACGACGAACAGCGTCTCGAGGAACATCGTCCACCAGCGGTTCGTGTGATAGCGCGTGAAGAACAGGCTGCTTTGCAGAAGCAGCAACATCATGTACGCGAAACCGGCCAGATGGCCGACGGTCATCTCAACCGGGTGATACCAGAACGTGTAGATGATCGCCCACGAGAAGTAATAGCCGTGATATCGGCGAACCGCATCGCCGGTGGTGTTGAGCGCACGCACCTGCTTGCCGAAGAACAGACCTCGACGCTTGTTTTCCATCAGCAGAATGAGCAGTAGCATCAGGATGACCGAACCCATCGACGTCGCCTCGTGCACGTCCTGCGCGAGTCCGTCGTAAAAAATTCGTGTTTGCACGACGTGCAATACGACGAAGAACGCATTCACGGCGATGGCAATAACGTTGAAAGAGTGCAGACCGAAAATATAGCGCGGCCGGGCACTGCGGGCATGAGCGATCAGGAACCAGATCGAGAGCTGGTGCGCCACGTAGGGCACCCAGGCCGACAGGCGCGTCCAGACAGTCGGGTCCTCAAGCTGCCAGTAATACCAGAAAGGGCCGCGGTCAGGACCGAACAGCGACGTGTCGCCATAGGTGCCAAATGCGATGATGAACGCCATCAGCGCCGCGCATCCGGCGAGGCCCCACCAGGCGCGGTACGCGAGCGGTGCCGCGCGCGGCGACGATGTGCCGTTGTCGATTACTGCTTCTGCCATCCTTTCCCCGGGCCCTCTGTCGGGCCGCGTCCCCTCCGCTTGGCGCCCGCGCTTAACGCCGACGTGCCTTATTCCCTATCTCTATACGCCAGGCTTGACCAATCGGATCAACCGGCCGAATGACCGGTTTTGATCGAATTTGTGGACCTGCGCACCTGCCAGGACCGCTTACGGCGCATTACAATCGGCCGCGAAAGTCTTAGTTTCAGGCGCTTTCGCGCCACAGGATTCGCAATGGGCAATACTTTCAGGATCAGTACCGTACCGCCGCTGGCGCTGGCTTTCGGCACGCTGCTCGGGTGCGCGGCAGCGCCGCTGCAGCCCGAGGTCGTGCCCCTCGCAAACCATGCCACGCCGGGCATCGCCGGCCCCGAATCCTGCGGCGGCGCGATGGCAATGGCCGCCGAAAAAGTCGGCCCGGCCCTGGATCCGAGCGAAATCGACATGCTGGTCTGGAACATCCAGAAAGGCGCCGATCCGACCTCGCTGAGCGATCTCGAGCGTTTGGCGAACGACAAGCATCTAGTCCTGATCCAGGAGGCCCGGCTCGAACAGCGCCCCGCCGACGCGCTCGACAACGCGCGCTTCTGGTCCTTCGCGCCCGGCTACCGGACCGCGAATGCGTCGACTGGTGTCATGACACTCAGCGAGACGATGCCGCTCGTCCATTGCCGGCTCGCCGCCCGCGAGCCGTGGTTGCGCTCGCCGAAAGCGACCAGCATCACGGAGTTCGGACTGCAATCGACGGAGTTGACGCTGGCGGTCGTCAACGTGCACGCAGTCAACTTCACACTCGGCGTTGCCGACTTCTCGCAACAGCTGGCGAAGATCGAAGCGGCACTGATGGCCCATGACGGCCCGGTGATCCTCGCGGGCGACTTCAACACCTGGCGCCCGCGCCGTCTGGAAATCCTGCACGCACTCGCAGACAGGCTGCGCCTTTCGGAACTGACGTTCGACGTCGACAAGCGCGTGACACCCATCGGCGGCAACATCGTCGACCGAATTTTCGTACGTGATCTTTATGCCGTCGAGGCATCGACCGTGGTCGTCGAGAGCTCCGACCACAATCCGATGTCCGTGCGGCTGAGTATGTAGCAATGAGAGCTTTTTTCGCCATCGTCGCGCTAACCACCGCAGGCTTGGTATACGCCGGCACCGCGACACCGAACCCGGAGATCACACACCTGTTGAGCGAGATCGCCGACAGCGGCTGCGTCTTTCATCGCAACGGCAAGGATCACAGTCCGGCCGAAGCCCGCGATCACCTCGCCATGAAATTGCGTCGAGCGGGCGCCCGGATCGACACCGCCGAGGATTTCATCAAGTACCTCGCGACGAAAAGCTCGTGGACCGGCAAACCGTATTCGATTCGCTGCGCCGATGAATCCGAGCCGAGCGCCGAATGGCTGAACGCGCGGCTCAAAGCGTTCCGCGCACCCACGGGCGCATCGTAACCTGAACGCCTAGTTCGACGATCCGGGCCGCTTACCCCGGCGTCGTTGCCGTCCTCGCGGCGCGGCGGAGCCGTCGTCGCGCGGCGGCAGCCCGGTGTGCTGTGTTTCGAAGTCACCGCGCTGCGTGCGCTTGCGGTGCGCCTTCGCTGAATTCTTGCGGCGCGGCGCACGGTAATCGCGCGCGCCGCCCGGCTGATCCTTCGGCACGAGCTGGCGTGGCCCGTCGCCGATCAGGTCCGCGCGCCCCATGTGTCGCAGTGCCTCGCGCAGCAGCGGCCAGTTGTGCGGATCGTGGTAGCGCAGGAATGCCTTGTGGAGCTTGCGCTGCTCGGGATCCTTGACGACGTCGACCGATTCACTTTTGTACTTCACGCGCCGGAGCGGATTCTTGCCCGAGTGATACATCGCCGTCGCGGTCGCCATCGGCGATGGATAGAACCCCTGTACCTGGTCTGCGCGAAATCCTTTGCGCTTCAGCCATAGTGCGAGGTTCAGCATGTCATCGTCCGTCGTACCGGGATGCGCGGCGATGAAATACGGTATCAGGTACTGCTCCTTGCCGGCCTCCTTCGAGAATCGCTCGAACATCTCGCTGAATTCGTCGTAGCTGTCGATGCCTGGCTTCATCATCTTGTTCAGCGGCCGGTCTTCGGTGTGTTCCGGCGCGATCTTGAGATAACCGCCCACGTGATGGGTCACGAGTTCGCGCACGTACTCGGGGTCTTTCACCGCCAGGTCGTAACGCAATCCCGATGCGATCAGCACCTTCTTGATACCCGGCAGCGCACGCGCATCGCGATACAGCTTCGTCAGCGCGGAATGGTCGGTGTTCAGGTTGCTGCAAATGCCCGGGAAGATGCAGCTTGGCCTGCGGCAGGCGGCCTCGATCTCACGGCTCTTGCACGCAATGCGATACATGTTCGCGGTCGGTCCGCCGAGATCCGACACGACGCCGGTAAACCCGGGCACCTTGTCGCGAATGTCTTCGATCTCGCGCAGGATCGATTCCTCGGATCGATTCTGGATGATGCGCCCCTCGTGTTCCGTTATGGAACAGAACGTGCAGCCGCCGAAACACCCCCGCATGATGTTGACCGAGAACCGGATCATCTCGTACGCCGGAATCTTCGCGCCGCCGTAACTCGGGTGCGGCACGCGCGAGTACGGCAAGCCGAAGATGTAGTCCATTTCTTCCGTCGTCAACGGTATCGGCGGCGGATTGAGCCACAGGTCGAAATCACCATGCTTCTGCACCAGCGCACGCGCGTTGCCGGGGTTCGTCTCGAGATGCAGCACGCGGCTCGCGTGCGCGTAAAGTGCCGGATCGTTGCGAACTTTCTCGAACGATGGCAGGCGAATCACCGTGCGCGACCGATCCAGGCGCCGGCGCGGCGCTTTCACCGGGCGGCCGTCCGCGTCGAATTCGAGCCCGCTCAGCGCATCGTTACGCCGGCCCTGCTCGTCGGCGGACATGTGGCGAATATTGATGTACGGATTTGCGACGGCTTCGATCCGACCGGGCCGGTCGATGCGCGTCGAATCGATTTCGGTCCAGCCCGCCGGATCGTCGCGCCTGACGAACGCGGTGCCGCGCACGTCATCGATGCCGGCGATATCATCGCCGCGTGCAAGCCGGTGCGCGACCTCGACGAGCGCACGCTCGGCATTGCCGTACAGCAGCAGGTCGGCGGTTGCGTCGACGAGGATCGATCGACGCACCGAATCCTGCCAGTAGTCGTAGTGAGCGATCCTGCGCAACGACGCCTCGATGCCCCCGAGCACGACCGGCGCATCGGGGTACGCTTCCTTGCACCGCTGCGAATACACCAGGGACGAACGATCCGGGCGTTTGCCGCCGACACCGGACGGCGTGTACGCATCGTCCGACCGCGGCTTGCGGTCGGCGGTGTAGCGATTGATCATCGAATCCATGTTCCCGGCCGTGACGCCGAAGAACAGGTTCGGCCTGCCGAGCGCTGCGAACGACTCTTTCGACTGCCAGTCAGGCTGCGCGATGACGCCGACGCGGAAACCCTGCGCCTCGAGCAACCGGCCGACGACCGCCATGCCGAAGGACGGCTGATCGACGTACGCATCGCCGGTCACAATGATGATGTCGCACGAGTCCCAGCCGAGCGCGTCCATCTCGTCGCGGCTCATCGGCAGGAACGACGCTGCGCCGAAACATTCGGCCCAGTATTTCGGATAGTCGAAAAGCTTCATCACGGATCCGTGATATTGCCCCCTGGCACGACCTGCGGCGCCTCGTCGCCCGGGCGCCAGATCTGGCGCGGCGCGAAGCCTTCCTTGCGCATCAGGTGCTCCGTATACACGATGCGTTCGGGGTCGATACGCGCGAGCTGGCCCTGCGGCGGATGTTCGAGCTGCCGCCCGAGCTCGAACGAAGACGCGACCCATTTGAATACCTTCATGCCGTGCTCCCACTCCGGCGTGCCGACGTCGAGCAACTTCACGTTACCGAACACCTGGCAACCCATCACGCAGGCCCAACCGGCCATTGAGTTCATGATCGCGAACGACACGCGCGGGTCGCGCTGCATCGCTTTCAGCTTCGGGCTGTTTGGCTGCGGAAAAATATACAGCTGCATGCCGTCGTGATAGAACTCGACCGGGCTCACGATCGGCGCGCCGCTCTTCGCGACCGTGCCGAGGCAGCCGATGTTAGTCAGTGTCAGAACGCGCTCGATGCGACTCTCGAGCAGCTCTTTCGGCATTAGCGCGGTCGGCCATGGTTCCTGCTCGAGCCAGGGGTGGGCAATGCTCATGTCGCTCTCCTTATCGTTATTGCTGTAGCCAGCACGAGACAATAGCCGACGGGGCGCCCTCGGCAACGACCGACGTGCGGCTCGGCTGCGGTACGAACAGTGTATCGCGGCGATCTGCGACGCGGATCACTTGACGGCACGCCATTCACGCGTACTGTCGCCCCTAGACGCCGAATCGTTCGGCTGCGGAGCCGCATGAACAGAACCCGGGCATTCGGTACGCACTTCGCGATCAGCGCGGTCATCGTCACTTTCGCGCTCGCCGTAATCTTGCTCGCGTGGTACCCGGCACCGTATTTCGAAGTGTCCGGCGCATTCGAAGTCGTCGCAATACTCGTCGTCGCGGTCCTGATTGCGACACCGGCGATGACGCTGATCGTGTTCCGCCCGGGCAAGCCCGGACTCGTATTCGACCTCGTCGTTATCGCGCTGGTGCAAGCCGGCGCGCTGGCCGCGGGCCTGACCGTGATTTACCAGGAACGGCCTTACTACGTGGTGTTCGCAATCGACCGATTCGAAGTCCTCGCGCGGCACGACGTCGACGCAGCGGCGATCGACGACGACCGACTCCGACAAAAGCCGTGGGCCGGACCGATCTATGCCGTCGCGACCATGCCCGATTCGCTCGACGCGCAGCAGCAGCTGATCAGCGACGTGCTGGAAGGCAAACCCGACATCGAACGTCGGCCGGAATACTGGTCCGCGTACAGCGAGGATTCAGACGTCGTGGTCGGCGAAGCGACCCCACTCGGCGACTACGTGCGTGATCGGCCCGACGCGGCGAGCTTCGCGGTGAACATGATGGCGTCGCGCGCCGGCGGCACGCGACTCGTCGGCCTGCCCGTCATGGGCCGGAAGGATGCGTACGTGATCGTCATCGACCCCGCCGATCGGAGGCCGGTCGGCATGCTGCCGGTCAACCCGTGGGCCCCGGTCGACTAATCCCCCCGCTCGATTAGACGACGGCGCTAAACTGCCGGCGACCAGTACCCGTGAAAACTCAGCGGCACGTGGTGGCGTAGCTGGATACGCGCGACCGGACCCGACGCGAATGTCTCCTCGTCGAACACGGCGAAATCACTGATTTTGTCCGCGGCGCGGTAAACCTGCGAGATCACATAGCGGCCGCGCTCCCCGCCGACCGCGTCGCAGAACACCGGCTCGCCGCAGTACTCGCCATCGTCGAAATGCCAGGTCGACGTCTTGCCGGTCGCCGCATCGTACTGACACAGGTTCCGCGCGAACAGTTCGCCCGGGTCCGCCTGGATCATGTACGCGAATGAGTGCGGCAACGCGCGCTCCGTCGCGGACACGCACGGCAGCTCGTAGTCGGCGGCACGCGACACGATATCGATATCAACGCGCCCACGTTCCGGATGAACGCGCATGCGCCGGATAAAGTTGACGCGTTCCGACGCCGGCGACACGCGCTCGCCGCGCATGATCCCGAACAGCGCCGAGTCCTCGCCGCCGAGGCCGCCACCGGCCTCGCTGCCGATGAAGTCGCATACCATTTCGTCGCCGTCGTCGAACGCATTGATTGCGTGCCACATCCAGCAGGTCTCCGCGGGCAGCGACCAGACCCGCCCGTCGTCGCGGCGAATCACGCACAACACCGAACCCTGATCCGGACGCCAGCGTATCGCGGACGCGAAGGTCTCGCGCGCGATCAGTACGCGGCCAATCGCGCCGAGGTCGACGAACGCCGGGTGCAACCAGAACGCAAAGTAGTTGCGGCTGACGAACCAGTCGTGGAAGTACACCGAGCGCGGCAGCTTGTGCGCCTGACGCTCGACGATCTCGCCGCTCGTTGACAGCGTCAGTATATGCGCGGTCATCTGCGGCCCCTGTTCCAGCGCGAGAAGGTGAAGCTGCTCAGTGGCAGCATCGAGCTTCCAGTGCGCCCAGTATTTCAGGTCCGGAATTTCCGGATCGAGTATTACCTCGCCGCGCGTCGTGAGATCGTGGTCGAGTTCGTACGGGCGCTGCGATTCGTCGAACGCCAGCAGCTGCCCGCCCCAGTCGAGCACCGTGGTGTTCGCCTGGTTCGGCAACGTCATGCCGAAGTTCCGCCACAGTGACCCGGATCCGTGCGTCGAGAACGTCGGATACAGAAAGCGCCCGGCGACCTCTTCTTCGAGATACTTGTCGGTCCGCACATATCGATTGCGATAACGCGCGCGGCCATTGACTATACTCAACGCCTGCACCATCCCGTCGCCGTCCAGCACCATGCGCTTGCGGTCTGGACCGCGGTCGTACCGCCCGGGGCCGATCCGGTACAGCGTGCCGTCGAGCGGCGGCAGCTCGCCGTCGACCACGCATTCATAGTCGTGTTCGTCAAACAGCGAGCTGATCAGCCCGGCATACGGCAGCGGATTGCGCTCCGGCGGCAGCCAGTCGGCCGCGTTGAGCGGGGCTTTTCGCCACGGCATCGTCGTTGAGTCTCTTGCGGCGGCTTGCCGGCGCTGTTCAGTCGCGGGCGGAGGCCTGTTCCTCGCGCTTGCGCTTCCAGACGTCGCGCTTGCGCTGCTTGGCGCCCTCGAAGTACTCGTCCCAGCCCGGCTCGACGTCTTTCTCCATCAGGTCTTCGAGGTACACCGGCGCGGTCTTCGGTGACTCGGCCCAGTGGATGTAACGCCAGCCGTCCGGCGTGTTGCGCAGCACCGCACTGACGCGAATGTTTTCACCGATCGGGTTGCTCGCGATGACTTTCATTTCGAAGTGCATATACCAGACCGCGATCGCGAGGTCGGGAGCGATCTGTTTGACGCGGATGTCACGCATATCCTCGCGAATCGCTTCGACCGCCGGGCTCGGCCGTGGCGGGTCGAGATACGCCCGCAGCCGTTCCCAGCCGATGAACCACTGCCCCTGCTCCTCGGCGAGGTAGGTCGGGTACGGTTCGTTCGGGTCCCAGAGTTCGAGGACGGTGGCGAAGTCCTGCGAATTCCAGCGCTCGGCCGTGTCCATCACCACCGCGCGCACCGCAGCCTCGACCTCAGGGTCGACCTCGATGTCCGGCGGCGGCACGATGCGCTTGTGGCCGCCGGCGAGCGCAACCGCGCTCAATCCGATGGCGAAAATCGCGGTCACAGTTGTCGTGCGAATTGTCGTAACGAGTCGTTTGTTCACCTGCATGTGCGTCTTCCTTCAGCTATTGGGCCAGGCGGCCGATGGCCCTATGGAACTATGCGACTATGCGACTACTTGCCCTGCTGGCGCAGCTTCTCCTGGAACTTGCGCATCTCGGCGGCCGGATCCATGATCGTGTCGGAATAGATTCCGACCGCCTGGTTCAGGAATTCGTCGCCGTCGACCTGCGCGAGCGTAAATGCGGCGAAGTCTTCGTAAGTGATCGTCCGCTGCTTGGGCGTCGTGCCGTCCGTTGAGAAGCGCAGATCGCCGCGAGCGGGCTCCTCGACCATGAACCCCGGCCGCAGCAGAATGTATTCGAGTCCGCTGCCTGCGATCATCTGCTCCATCCGGGCCATGTCGTCGTACAGGTAGCGCGCGTTGAATCGCCACATGTCCGACATGCCCTCGCCTTCCGGCGCGGTCGCGGCGGGGTCGACGCGATGCTCGACGCCGGTCGAACTGGCCATGATCAACCGCGCGTTACCCTTCTTCTTCATAGCCGCGATCAGGTTCTCGGCCATGACCGTGTACAGGTCGACCTCGCCGATCGGCTGCGTCGGATCCTTCGGCGCCGGCATACCGACCATGCAGATCACGACCTCCGCTCCTGTCAGCGCCGCCTCCAGGCTGGCCTGATCGCGCACGTCGCCCTGCACCAGTGCCAGTCGCTCGTGTTCTACGCCGAGCTTGTGCGGACTTCGCGCCAGGCCCGTGACCGTGCGGCCGGCGTCCAGAGCCTGCGCTATGATCACCCGGCCGGATCTCGCCGTCGCGCCGATCACCGCGATGCTGCCGGACGTGCCGTCGCCGGCTAGCGCCGGTGCCGTCACCAGCGTCGCCGCGATCAAACTCGCCGCGAAAGCACCGCGGAAGGCGGCCACCTTCACTTGCGCAGCGGCACGACGTTGGCGAGCTCGAAGTTGATTGCGGCGTCGAGCTTGTTCTCGATCTGGTAGTACCTGAGCGTATGTCTCGGTCCGAGCACCTTTTGGAAATCGGCCCGGTAGTTGTGTTTCAGATCGTTCAGCTTGTCCTCGAGATCGATCGCGTCCTTCAGTATCTGCTCCGCCTGTTCGGCCGTCATACCGATCTGGTTATCGCGAAACTCAATCAGCAACGCGACGCGCCGGTCAAGGAGTTCGTCACGCTTCTCCTGATACTCGCGGTACACGGGCCAGAACGCTTCACCCTGCTTTTCGGACAACTCCATGTTCAATGCGACGACGGCCTGACGGTCGGTCTTGATCTGGGACCGAAGCACCTCGATCAGATCGCGCTCCTGCTGCGCGGAAGCGACACCGGGCAACAGCAGAACGACGGCGATGGTGGCGACAATTGCGCGTAATACGGTGGTCATAGGGGTTTCCTCGAATGGTGGTTATTGAGCCGGGACAGCCGGCTCGTTCGTTGTTCTTGCTGCGGCATTATTGCACAGCGTTGACATAACGCCACCGCAGCCGGGACTGTTTTCGCCGGCCTCGTGTCAACCGATGCGCGGCCAACCCGTTATTGCGTATATGTTCTTGCGGCAGGGCGCGGCCCGCCGCGAACAGGCTCAGGGATGAGGCGATCTGCGACCGAAGTATGGTATGTACTGCTCTAACAACGAATTGACGATGGATTATGATGGTCTGGGCGGCGCTCAGGAGGACCGGGCACTGAACGAGCGACTGGCGATGGACCGGTTTCTCGCCGACGTTGAGCGTCGGGCGTTTCGCATCGCCGATATTGCGGTGCGCAACAGCGACGACGCGCTGGACATCGTCCAGGACTCGATGATCCGGTTCGTCCGCAGCTATGCGAAGAAACCGGCCGACGAATGGCCACCGTTGTTTTTTCGCGTGCTGCGCAATCGAATCATCGACCACCAGCGCAGCCAGACGGTGCGCAACCGAGTGTTCGGATGGTTCTCGAAATCGCCCGACACCGATGAACCGAACGACCCCGGGGCCATGGCGCCGGATCCCGCGATGCGCAGCCCGGAGCAGCAAAGCGGCCTGGACGATGCGATGGGCGCACTGGAGCAGGCGGTCGGCGAGTTGCCCGAGCGGCAACGCCAAGCCTTCCTGTTGCGCGCGATGGAAGGGCTCGACGTGGCGGCGACGGCGAGCGTGATGGGCTGCAGTGACGGCAGCGTCAAGCAGCACTACCACCGCGCGTTGCGCAGCCTGCGAGCAACACTTGGAGACCACTGGTCATGACACAGCGGCAAAACTCAGAACAGGATGACGAACTGACTCCGGACGAGGAGGCATTCGCCCGCCGCGCCGGTGAAAAACTGCGCGACTCGTCGGACGCGCTCGACGCGGCGACGCTGTCCAGGCTGAACCGCGCGCGCCAGCGATCCCTGGACGAGATGCCGGGTCAGCGTGATCTGGGCCAAAGGGACAAGGCCATCGGCTGGCTGGTTCCGGCAGGCGTCGCGGCCGCCGCGGCGGTCGTCGTGGTCGGCGTCTGGCAGTCGGGCGGCACGCCCGGCGACGGCACGCCGGCAATTCCGGTAACGGGGGCGGCGACGGCAGCGCAGTTCGAGGATCTGGAATTGTTACTCGATGACGGGCTGCGCGGCGAAGGCGACCTCGAAATGATCGAGGACCTCGAGTTCTTTGCGTGGCTCGCGACCGAAGACCTGGATGCCGCCGGTTGAATACAAGAGCGCACATCCTCGCGATGGTCTGCGGCATGGCGATATCGATTACCGCCTTCGCCGAGGAAGACGACCCGGATGCAGAGCTGATCGAGTTTCTCGGCAGCTGGGAAGGCGAGGACGAAGAGTGGCAGGATTTTTTCGACGCGGTTCCGGAGGATTTCCCGGAAGGGCTCTCGGAACGCGACATGGATGACAGGAGAACGAAACGTGAATCGGATTAGCAGCATCGGCGCGATTGCGCTCCTGCTCGCGACCCTGCTCGGCGGCGTCGGTCATGCCGACGCGGACACGGGCGTCGCGTGGGAGCAGCTGAGCCGGGAGCAGCAGCGATTGCTGAACCAGTTCTCCGGCAACTGGGACTCGCTGCCCACCGAACGACAGCAGCGATTCGCAACGGGAACACAGCGCTGGCTCAGCATGAACCCCGACCAGCGGCGGCAGGCAAGCCAGCGACTGCAGCGCTGGCAGAAGCTGACGCCGGATCAGCAGAGCCGGATTCGCAGCCAGTTCCAGCGCTATCGCGAGATGTCGCCGGAGCAGCAGGCGCAGCTGAAACAGAACTTCGAGCGCTTTCAGCAGCTGCCGCCGGAGCGACGCCGCGAGTTACGCGATCGCTTCGAGAACATGACGCCGGAGCAACGCCAGCAGATGCGCATGCGCTTCGAAAAAATGTCCCCGGAGGAGCGGCAGCAGATGCGCATGCGCTTTGAAAACATGACGCCCGCAGAGCGCGACGCGATGCGCGAGCGTTTCGAGAACACGACCCGCGATCAGCGCCAGCAGATGCGCAACCGCTGGGAGCAGATGACGCCCGAGCAGCGCGACCAGGTCCGCAAGCAGCTACAGCAGCGTCGGGACATGCGGCGCTTGCCGCAGGGCGCAACGGACCGGCCCTAATGGTTATCTTCCGGGTTATCTTCCGGGTGTAGTTCCGGGAGATCGCGATACATGTCGAGCGCGCCGGGGTTTGCCAGCGCGTCGACGTTCGCGACGTCGCGACCGTGCACGACGTCGCGCACCGCGAGTTCGACGATCTTGCCGCTGATCGTGCGGGGGATGTCGGCGACCTGCACGATTTTCGCCGGCACGTGGCGCGGCGTCGCGTTGGCCCGGATCGTCGCGCGGATCTCGTCGCGCAGCGCGTCGTCGAGCATCAGGCCCTCGCGCAGTACGACAAATAATACGACGCGCACGTCCCCCTCCCACTCCTGGCCGATCACGATGCTCTCCAGCACCGCGTCGACGCGCTCGA
>JBPCXI010000246.1:0-11200 GCA_051008895.1 Gammaproteobacteria bacterium
GCAAAATGACGTTCGTCCACGCGACCAGTGCCTGTGCGATCGGCGTCTGTCCCATCCGATGCACGTGAAAGCGCATGCCGGCCCACAACAGGTCGAGCTGGAGATCTGAAGTGGCCCCGTCGGCGAGACGGTCCTCCGGAAACAGCCCGCGATTTAGTGCGGTTTCGCCCATATACAGTCACTCATATGCAATAGACAGGGTATGCGAATCATACTAAGTTAGATTCGGTTTCTATACCAGAATAGATCACCGATTTCGTAGCTGACGATAGTTGGACACATTGCCTCAATCCACGCCCAAAAAAAAAGCCCCAATATTTGGGGCTAACGAAAGACGGGATGTGAGGCGCGGGAACGTCAGAAGGACTCAGCGCCTACCGGCTCGTTGATCGCCATGCTCGGCGCGCCGAGCGGGGCCGTCATGATGTCGTCGACGTTATACAAAAAGAAGCCGCCCGCGAGTGCCTCGACGCGCGCCTGCGTGATCGGCGCCGACGTATCGACCACGCCGAGGAAGTAGACGCGGGAACCGTCGGGCAACGTGTCCTGCACACGAGACGCATCCAGCGCCGCAGTGGCGCCGCCCGCCGTGATCTTGATGTCGCCGCTGACCAGCGGATCCGCGCTGATGAAGAACAGCCCGATCGCGCTGCCCGGAGCGAAGCTCAACGTGAAATCATCCCCGTCGTGGAACATGCCGCCGTCGCCGGTGCCGAGGAAGTTCGGCGCGGACGTCGTCGCGTAGAGGTGCGCGACCTTCATCGCGAGGCCCTCGAAATCGTAACTGAACGTGATGCCGCCCGCCGTCGCCGCATCCGCGATGGTCGTGCCCGCGGCCATCTGGTCGAAGTCGAGTACGCTCGGTGACTGCGGCAAGGCCGCGGTAAATTCCGCACGATCCGAGTAGATGACCGGGTCAGCCCCGGCCGCTGCGCAGAACGCGGTCCCTAGAAAAATACATGCCGTGGCTGCCAGGCGCCTGTCGGTTCTCATTATTGTCGCCCCTTTATTGGGATCTTTTTAATTCGTTTATCGGTCCGGGCCGCGGCGGAAAATTCCTCGCTTCAGGTCGGTAGCCGGCCGCGTCAGCTCACGATACGCGTTGTCGCGGCGCTAGTGAGATTGAATTGACATAAATTTCAACATTTTAGGGCATTAATCCCGAATCTTCCGGATTCGCGGATGCCAATAAGCGCGACGCTCTGACCGATACTGAACGTCGCGGCCCTGCAGATCATTATGTCAGGTTTTCTGGACCGCGAGGACCTCGAAATCACGCGCGAAGTCCTGCATTCGCCCATTGAAGCGCTCGCGCTGCTTGGCCGTCAGCGACGCGTGCAGCGCCAGCGTCAGCGCGAAGAAGTTGGCCCGATTCTCGTCGACGCGCTGCCGGTACGAAGAATCGTCATCGCGGTTCGGATCCAGCATCAGCGCGGCCAACCGCTCGCTGAATTCCGGTTCCTGCGGTCGTTCAATGACGAGGTCGCGAAACTCCAGCTGCCAGCGCCGGCGACTCTCGATCCAGTATTCGGACACGTCATGCATGTTGCCCATGTACGCGCGGATGATGTCCTTTTGCTCCGGGTTCAGCCGGCCCACGATGCGTTTGAACCCCTTGAACGCGGCTTTTTCGCGCCGCTCGAGCCGCTTCTCGGGCGTTTCTCCTGCGTATTCGTCCCACAGCTCCTGGTTGTTGTCCTCGAGATTGTCGATGAATTCGTCGACCTGCTCGTCGGATAACGCGAGGAAAAACGCGGACACGTCCGGTAAGGCGTGGCGCATCAGTTCGTCCCACAGCTCGATCATGCGCTGGAAGCGCGCCTCGAGTATCTCTTCCGTGAGCACGCCGTCGGCATCGCGTATCAGCTGGCGACAGAATTTAGCGTACTCCGGCAGCTGCGTGCGGCGATGCCATTCGAGATTGCGACTCACCGCATCGCGAAGTTGCGCTTCCTGCGCATCGTCAAGCGAGAAGTAGCCATTCAGGTACCAGACGGATACCCAGTCGAGCTGGTTGTAAAGAACCCGGGTCGCGGAGCAGCCGACGACGCCGAGCGCCAGCAGCAACACACACAGGACTCTCAAGCGATGCATCTAGTCGAACGGATTGCGGATGATGATGTTCTCGTCGCGGTCCGGCCCGGTCGATACGAGATCGATCGGGATGCCCAGTACTTCCTCGAGCCGCCGCAGGTAGTTTCTTGCGGCCTCCGGCAGTCGGTCGAGATCGGTGATGCCGACCGTCGACGAAGCCCAGCCCGGCAGTTCCTCGTAAACCGGCTCGCAGCCCGGATAGTCACTCACAAGGTGCGGCGGCGCAGTCAGTTCTTCGCCATCGAGCCGGTAACGGATGCAGATCTTGATCGTCTCAAGCCCGTCCAGCACATCCAGCTTGGTCACGCAAAGTCCGGACACGCTGCTGTTGATGATGGCGCGGCGCAGTGCCACCGCGTCGAACCAGCCGCAGCGCCGCGGTCGGCCCGTCGTCGCGCCGAATTCCGCGCCGACTTTGGCAAGGTGCTTGCCCATGTCGTCGAACAATTCGGTCGGGAACGGCCCGGCGCCGACACGCGTCGTATACGCTTTGACGATCCCGAGAACATAGTCGATCGAAGCGGGCCCGACGCCGGTACCGGTTGCCGCGGCGCCGGCAGTCGTATTGGACGACGTGACGAAGGGATACGTGCCGTGGTCGACATCGAGCAGCGTGCCCTGCGCGCCCTCGAACAAAAGGTTACCGCCGTCGTGAGCGAGCTCGTGCAGGTAGCCGGCCGTATCGATCACCATCGGCATGATGCGCTCGGCCATGCGCATCCACTCGTCGCGCGTCGCATCGACATCGACAGGCTCTGCACCGTAATAATTCTGCAGCATGAAATTGTGCAATTGCATCGCGTCCGCCAGTCGCTCGGAAAACGCAGACTCGTCGAACAAATCCGACACGCGCAGCGATCGACGTGCCGCCTTGTCCTCGTATGCGGGGCCGATGCCGCGGCCGGTCGTGCCAATCGCGTTGCGACCGCTCGCCTTCTCGCGCGCCTGATCGAGCGCGATGTGCGTCGGCAGTATCAGGGGACAGGCCGCGCTGATCTTCAGTTGTTCCTCGACCCCGACCCCGCGCGCGACGAGGGCGTCGATTTCCTCGAGCAGCGATGGCAGATGCACAACGACGCCGTTGCCGATCACACACGCAACGCCGGCACGCAGAATGCCGGACGGAATCAGGTGCAACACCGTCTTTTCGCCGGCGATGATCAAAGTGTGGCCGGCGTTGTGACCGCCCTGAAACCGGATGACGGCGGACGCGCGATCAGTCAGCAGGTCGACGATCTTGCCCTTGCCCTCGTCACCCCACTGCGTACCGACAATTACGACGCTTTTGCCCATCGATCGACTACCTAAGCTCCACCGCGGACGACCAACAGCAACCCGAGACCGAGCGCCAGGGCGACAAATCCGACAAAGCGCAATTGACCGTCCTTCAACTGCGCCACGACTGCGATGCTCTTGCGCCAGTTACCGGGACTCACGAACGGCAACAGCCCCTCCAGGACGAGGAAGAGCGCAAACGCTGTCAGGAGATCGCTCCACTGCATCAGAACCGGCCCTGTGACGAGTCCCCGCGCGCGGGAAGCCCTTAAACTCTCGCGGCGACTACGGACTCGTCGACTTGTTCAGATAACGCAGGAATTCGCTGTCGGAATCGAGCACGAGAATATCGCTACCGGTGCCGATCGATTCGCGATACGCCTGGATACTGCGGTAGAAGCTGTAAAACTCCTCGTCTTTCTCATAGGCCTGCGCATAGATCTCGGCCGAACCCGCGTCACCCTCGCCGCGTATCTTTTCCGCATCGCGGTAGGCTTCCGCCAGGATGATGGTTCGCTCACGATCCGCCTCCGCGCGAATTTGCTCGGCCGTCTCGGCGCCTTCGGCGCGCAGCTCCGCTGCCGTCCGCGCGCGTTCCTGGCGCATTCTGTTGAATACCGATTCGCTGACCTCGTCCGAAAACTCGATGCGTTTCACGCGCACGTCGATGACCTCGATACCGAGCGCGCCGGCGTCGGTACTCGCTTTCGACAACACGCTACCCATCAGCGCCCGACGCTCGGCCGCGACGACCTCCGGCACCGTCCGCTTCGCGAATTCGGCCCGAATGCCGTCTTTGACGATTTCAAGCAGGCGCTGGGCCGCGATGACCTGCTCGCCACGCGTCGTCTCGTAGAACGTCGCCACGTCGACGATGCGCCACTTGACGAAGAAATCGACGAACACGTTCTTCTTCTCGTAAGTCAGGAACAATTCCTGCGGGTTGTTGATCGTCAGGATCCGTTTCGGAAAGAACTGCACATTGTTGACGACCGGAATCTTGAAATGAATGCCCGGCTCGAAATCCGCGTTGATAATCTCGCCAAAGCGGAACTTGACGGCAAGCTCGCGCTGATCGACGTAAAACACGGACATCGAGATCGCGACGATCAAAAGGGCCGCGATAACGCCCATCATTTTGAAGCTACGCATTATCGTGTCCTCCTGACCCGCGGGTCGTCGGCTGGCCGCGTCATCGTCGCTGACGACGACGAGCCGCTCGTCGAGCCGCGCCCTGAAGCGGAGCCGCCGAATGAACGCTGCTGGTCGAGCAACTTGTCCATCGGCAGATACAGCAGATTGCCGGCGCCTTCGGCATCGAGCAGCACCTTGTTCGAGCCGCCGTAAACGTCTTCGATGGCCTCGATGTAGAGTCGCTCGCGGGTCACGGACGGCGCCTTCTGGTATTCGGTCAGCAACTGTTCGAAGCGCGACGCCTCACCCTCGGCGTCCGCGATAACCTGCGCCTTGTAAGCTTCGGCGTCCTGCATTCGACGCACCGCCTCACCGCGCGCCTTGGGCAGAATGTCGTTCGCGTAGGACTGTGCCTCGAAGGCCAGCCGCTCCTTGTCTTCACGCGCCTTGATCGCGTCCTGCACCGCGGCCTCGACCTGGCTCGGGAAGTTGACATCCTGCAGGTTGACCTGCGTGACGACGATGCCGGCACCGTATTCGTCGAGCGTTTCCTGGATCAGCGCTTGCGTCTGCAGCGCGATCTCGGCGCGGCCTTCCAGCAGCACGAAGTCCGCCGACTTGTTGCCGATGACCTCGCGAATCGCGCTCTCGCTGATGTCGGCGAGCGTGCCGTCCGGATCGAGTACCTCGAACAGATAGCTGACCGCGTCGGCGTTCTGGTACTGCACGACGAGATCCACAACGACGATGTTCTCGTCGGCGGTCAGCATGCGCGTCTGCTGACGAATATTGTTGATTCGCGTGATCGCGACTTTTTCGACGGTCTCGATCGGCCATGGGATGTGCCAGCGCAGGCCCGGTGGCGTCGTCGCCGAATACGCGCCGAACCGCAGCACGACGCCGCGCTCATCGGCGTTGACACGGTACAGGCCCGTCGCCAGCCAGCCGAGGAATGCGAGCACGAACAGCGCCGTCAATGCCGCGCCACTCGGGCCGTCACCGCCACCCGCGGACGGGCGACCGCCCTTGCCGCCGAACAGGGAGTTAAACTTCCGCTGCCAGTCGCGCACGATCTTGTCCAGATCGGGCGGACCGTCGTTACCGCTGCGGTCCCAGGGGTTTTTTCCGTTACCGGATTCGTTCCAAGACATTCGTTTCTAGACTCACTTACTCAATGCAGAATCGCCGACTGTCCGTCGGCACCATCCGCGCCATGATCTCCTGAGATCTCCAGGTTTTCCTGACGCTGTAATTCTCTATAACTGCGGCGATCCATCTCCAAATCAAGTTCCCACCCGCCGTCGGGTTGGTCGCGCTCCGCTTTCACGCTGCCAAGCTCGTACAGCCGGGCGCGCAACCTCGCCTGACCAACGGTCAGGCTGGCGGTACCGCAGACGACGTCGAGATGCAGAAAGTCGGTGATCGCTCCGATCAGAATATCGATACCCTCACCGGTCACCGCTGACAGCCAGACGCGCCGGGGCATGCCGGTCTCAGCGCGGTCGACCCGAGTCGGGGCGCCTAGTATATCAGCCTTGTTGTAGACCTGAATCACCGGCAGACGGTCCGCGCCGATCTGGCGCAGCACCTCATCGACGTCCTCGATGCGCTCCTGGTGTGCCGGATCGCTGCAATCGATGACGTGCAGCAACAGGCGCGCCTGGGTCGTCTCCTCCAGGGTGGAATGGAACGCGGCGACGAGTTCATGCGGCAGATCGCGCACGAACCCGACCGTGTCGGCGAGAATCACCGGGCCGCCGACCGGCAATTCGAGTCGCCGCAACGTCGGATCGAGCGTCGCGAATACCTGGTCGGCGACCTTGACGTTTTCGTCGGTCAGGCGATTGAACAGCGTCGACTTGCCCGCGTTCGTGTAGCCGACGAGCGAAATCGTCGGGATCTCCTGCTTGCGTCGCTGCTGGCGCGCGAGCCCCCGGCTCCGTTCCAGGCGCTCGAGCCGCATTTTGAGCTGCGTAATGCGCTTGCCGAGCAGGCGACGATCGGATTCGAGTTGCGTCTCGCCCGGGCCGCGCAGACCGATACCGCCCTTCTGGCGCTCCAGGTGCGTCCAGCCGCGGACGAGCCGCGTCGACAGGTGTTCGAGCTGGGCCAGTTCGACCTGCAGCTTGCCCTCGAAAGTCCTCGCCCGCAGCGCGAAAATATCCAGTATCAGGCCGGTACGGTCCACAACTCGCAGGTCGAGCGCCTTCTCGAGATTGCGTTGCTGGGCGGGCGACAGCGGATGATCCACGAGGATCAGATCGGCGCACGTGACTTCGGCAAGCTCTTTCAGTTCTTCGAGTTTACCGACGCCGATCAGGTAACGGGGATTCGCAGTTCTCAACCGCGCCGGCAGCTCGCCTGAGACCTCTGCGCCGGCGGCGATCGCCAGGGAACGAAACTCTTCATCGTCTTCGCGATAAGGCGGCGCGCCTAACCGCACGTGCAGCAGAATCGCTTGCTCGCCGCGCGTTGGCCTGTCAAACAAGGTATGCCTCCGGTCGGCGTGCGAGCAAAAGTTTTCTCCGCCCCGACCGCGCATTTCCATGCCGCTTGCATGACCTCTGAACAGAGGTCATTCGGCACTAGTCTCCGCCGTCGGCATCACCCGCTGGCAGACGAACGTTGCGCGTCGGCACGACCGTCGAGATCGCGTGTTTGTAAACCATCTGGTTCACGCTGTTCTTCAACAACACGACGAACTGGTCGAACGAATCGATCGTACCCTGGAGCTTGATGCCGTTGACGAGATAAATAGATACAGGCACTTTCTCCTTGCGCAGCAAGTTCAGAAAAGGGTCCTGCAACATTTGCCCTTTGGTCATCGTCGACTCCTGTTTTCTTTTTGTTCGTTGTTTCTTTTTGGATGAATCGGTGCTGTCCCACCAACGCCGGTCACCCGTGTAAAACCCGGCGCATGGCGCGATTCTAGCGGCTCGGGCCGGAAATTACACCATATCTGCGCGCAATTACGCATCGCTCGCGGGGAGTCGACCGGCAACGGCGGCCGCGACTTCTGTCCCGACTTCTGCCGCGACCTCTGCCGCAACATTGGGCCGCAGGCAGTCGAATTCGACATCGCCGGGTTCGCTTCGCAGCCAGGTGAGCTGACGCTTGGCGAGACGGCGCGTGGCAACAATCGCGGTTCGGCGTGCTTCGTCGCGCGTGATGCCGCCGTCAAGGTAGGACCAGATTTGCCGATAGCCGACCGCGCGCATTGCCGGCCGATCGGCGCTCATCTGCGGTAAGGCGCGAAGCCCCTCGACCTCCTCGACGAACCCTGCGTTCAGCATCGCATCGAAACGCGCTTCGATGCGCGCGTGCAAGACCGAGCGGTCGCCGGGCGCGAGCGCGATGCGCAGATAACGATAGTCAGGCAGCTCTGGCGCCGCTTGCTGTAGCGCCGACAGGCGCTCGCCTGTCAGCGTGATGACTTCGAGCGCACGCTGAAGCCGCTGCCGGTCCGTCGGCCGAATCCGCGCGGCCGCGTCGGGATCGAATGCCGCCAGCTCCGCGTGCAATGCCGGCCAACCCTCCGTCGCTGCGCGCCGACCGATATCGGCGCGCAGCGCCGAATCGGCCGTTGGCAGCGGTGCGAGACCATGTCGCAAAGCGCGGAAATACAGCAGCGTGCCGCCGACCAGCAGCGGTATGCGCTGGCGGCTGTGAATGTCTTCGATCAAACCGTGCGCGTCGGCGCAAAACTGGCCGGCCGAATAAGCCTCCCACGGATCGCGAATGTCGATCAGGTGATGCGGCGCGGCCGCGAGCACCGCTGGATCCGGCTTGGCGGTGCCGATGTCCATGCCGCGATAGACCATCGCCGAATCAACGCTGACGATCTCGCACGCAAACTCGCGCACCAGGCGCGCCGCGACCTCCGTCTTGCCGGCGGCCGTCGGTCCGACCAGGCACAGGACCAGTGGCCCTGCTGTGTCGTCGGACGACATTGGGCGCCGCTCAGCGGCCGCGCGCGAAGAGGCGGTCGAGTTCGTGCACGGTCAGGACCGTCCACGTCGGCCGGCCGTGATTGCACTGATCGCTGCGTTCAGTCGCTTCCATATCGCGCAACAGCGCATTCATCTCGTCGATCGTCAGCGCGCGGTTCGCCCGCACCGAGCCGTGACACGCAACGCCGGCCAGCAGGTCGTCGAGCAGCTGCGCCACGCGATCCGACGCGCCGGTCTCAGCGAGGTCTGCGAGCACGTCACGCACGATTTGCTCCGCGTCGGCCCCGGCCAACAGTGCCGGCACGGCGCGCACCGACAGCTGCTCCGGGCCGGTGCGATCGACGACGACACCGAGCGCCGCGAGCAATTCCGCGCGGTCCTCGGCAAGATCGGCTTCTTTTTCGCTGACGGCGAGCATGGTCGGCACCAGCAAGGGCTGGCTGACGATACCGTCACCGTGGTAGGCCGTTTTGAGCCGCTCATAGGTCACGCGCTCGTGTGCCGCGTGGGCGTCGACGATGACGAGCCCGTCATCGTTTTGCGCGAGTATGAATGCGCCGTGCAGATGCGCGAGGGCATAGCCGAGCGGCGGCGCGTCGCGGTCGGATGCCGCGGCGACCGACGCCGCGTCGGGGGCGCGCAGCAGTGAATCGTAAGCCAC
Source organism: Gammaproteobacteria bacterium (assembly GCA_051008895.1). Classification (GTDB taxonomy): domain Bacteria; phylum Pseudomonadota; class Gammaproteobacteria; order Steroidobacterales; genus SMWD01. The sequence goes on from JBPCXI010000246.1 coordinate 9,115, forward strand.
CGCGTGTTCACGAATCGCTGCCTGCCCGGGGCCCAGGGACAGCCCGGGCTGCCTGGGACTGCTCGCCGCACTCGCCCCATGCGCCATGTCCGCTGACAACTGTCGCGGCTCATGCTCACCACCGGGTCGCGTATCGGCCAGCGCCGAGTCCACGGTCCGCCGGATGAAATCGTGCACCGTCCGACTGTCGCGGAAACGAACCTCATGCTTGGTCGGGTGGGCGTTCACGTCCACCTGTGCCGGATCCATGTCCAGGTACAGCACGTAGGCCGGGTGCCGCCCGTGAAACAGCACGTCGCGAAAGCCGGTGCGAACCGCGTGCGAGATGACCTTGTCCCGCACCGCACGCCCGTTCAGGAACACGTGCTGCAGATCGGGCTGGCTGCGCGAGAACGTCGGCCGCGCGATCCATCCGCTGAGCCGCAGGCCACCCACGTCGCGCTCGATGAACACCGCGTTGTCGACGAACTCGCGCCCGCAGATTTTCGCGAGCCGCGCCTCCTGCTCCGCCCGCGTGCTGGCCGCCGGCAGGTCGAATACCGGCTTGTGATTGTTGGTCACACGCAGGGCCGTCGAGAAACGACTCAGCGCGATCTTTTCCGCCACGCGCTGAATGTGGCTGAACTCCGTGCGTTCGGTTTTCAGAAAGCGGCGGCGCGCGGGCGTGTTGTAGAACAGGTCGCGCACCTCGACCGACGTACCGGCCGGATGCGCGGCCGGTGTCGTGGCCGCCGAGCCGTCGTCCTGCGCCTCCACCGCCCATCCGCCACCGGACTCGCCACTGCCGGACTCATCACTGCCGGACTCACCCCTGCCGGAATCGACTAATCCCGACACGCGATGGCACGACACGAGCCGCATCCGCGACACGGACGCGATGCTGGGCAGTGCCTCGCCACGAAATCCGAGTGACGCGACATGCTCGAGATCGTCGAGCGTCGAGATCTTGCTCGTCGCATGCCGCTCCAGCGCCAGCGAGAGTTCGTCAGCCGGAATGCCGACACCGTCGTCGCGCACGCGACACAGCTTGACGCCGCCGCGCTCGATATCGAGTTCGATGCGTTTCGCGCCGGCGTCGAGGCTGCTTTCCAGCAGTTCCTTGACGACGGATGCGGGTCGCTCGACGACCTCGCCGGCGGCGATCTGATTAATCAGCTGGGGCGGGAGTTGTTGAATGGCCATCCGGCGATTCTTTCAGAATCGCGCGCAGATTTGAACGGCAGACCGAGGGTCAGATGTCCTGGGTCGCGGGAATGCGCAGGACCTTGCCGACGACGATTTTGTCGCCGCTCAACCGGTTGGCCGATCGAATGCGGCGCACCGAGACGTCGTAGCGATTCGCGATCGTGCTCAGCGTCTCCCCGCTGCGAATCACGTGCTGCAGCTCGAGGTTTCGCGTCGGTTGGCGCGCCTGGTTCAGGGCCAGCGTCGTGCCCGCGGGCGGGTTGGCGACGAAGTATCCCTCTATGCCGTTGAAGATCGCGCGCGACAGCTGCTCGCGATACCGCGGGCTCGCCAGGTTCTTCTCATCCTGCGGGTTCGATATGAAAGCCGTCTCGATGAGCACCGATGGTACGTCGGGCGACTTCAGCACCAGGAACGGCGCCTGCTGAACGCGTTTCTTGCGCACCTTCGTTATCTGGTTGATGTTGCGCAGAATCCCGTCACCGATGTCAATGCTCGCGCTCAGCGAGGCATTCTGCGACAGATCGAGCAGCACGCCCGCGAGCGTGGACTCCTTGGTCACGAGATCGACGCCGCCGATCAATGCCGCATTTTCGCGGTCCGCCAGACGCCGCGCCGCTTCGTCGCTCGCGCCCTTCGACGACAGGACGTAGACGGTCGCGCCGCTGACCTTCGGATCCCTGAACGCATCCGCGTGAATCGAAATGAACAGATCGGCCTCGACCGAGCGCGACCGTTCCATGCGGTCGCGCAGATTGACGAATCTGTCGGACGATCGCGTCAGGTATGCGCGCATGTTCGGGTCGGCGTCGATGATCTGCGCCAGGCGCTTGCTGATCTTGAGCACGACGTCTTTCTCGCGGGTGCCGCTCGGCCCGCGCGCGCCCGGATCCTTGCCGCC
>JBPCXI010000247.1:0-3242 GCA_051008895.1 Gammaproteobacteria bacterium
CATACGTAAATTCCACAGGTCAACCCGTGGAATCAGCGTATTTGCCGGCCCGCAACGCTCGTTTAGTGTGCGCTTCGTGTCGCCGGATGGCCTCGTCCGGGACTGGTAATTACTACACACCCGAGTACAAGGAGTGCTCCCCATGAAGAAGTACATGATGGCCGGCGTCGCGCTGTGCCTGTTCTCCGCGCTGGCGCAGGCGCAGACCGCAATCGACAAAGGCGATTTCATCGTCCGCGGCGGCGTCGCGATTATTGACCCCGAATCCGACGGTCTGTCGATAGACCTCGGCGCCGGGCCGCAGAACCTGTCGGCAGACAGCGCGACGGGCGTCACGTTCAACCTCGAGTATATGTTCACGCGCAATATCGGCCTCGAACTGCTGGCCGCGCTGCCGTACAAGCACGATCTGCAGCTCGACGGCACGACGATTGGTGAAACCAAGCAACTGCCGCCGACCCTGTCGGTCAAGTGGCATCAGCCCATCGGCCAGATCGTCCCTTACGTGGGTCTGGGTGTGAACTGGACGGTGTTCTTCGACGAGAAGCTGGATGGCGGCAACAACGTGCTGGCCCTCGATGACTCGCTGGGGATTGCGGCGCAGATCGGCTTCGACTACGTGTTCAGCAATAACTGGCTCGTGAATGTCGACGTGCGCTATATCAGCATCGAAACCGACGCGGTCGTCGGCGGCACACTTGCCGGCGGCGGCGCCGCAGCAATTGGTACCGTCGACATCAATCCGTGGGTCTACGGCGTCAATGTTGGCTACAAGTTCTGACCGAGCGCGAAACCGTTTCCGGTTTCGTCAACAGAAAAGCCTCGCCGGCAAAGCGGCGGGGCTTTTCCGGGTTCTGTCATTCGATCGGGAGCACTATAATCTGCGCTCCCGTAACCGGCTCCGGAGCAGGGTATGAATCAAGCACAATCCTATAACGATGGCGTCGTTCGACAATTCGCCGTCATGACCGTCGTCTGGGGGATCGTCGGCATGCTCGTCGGCGTGATCATCGCGGCTCAGCTGATGTGGCCGGCGCTGAATTTCGACGTTCCCTGGCTCAGTTACGGGCGTCTGCGGCCGCTGCACACCAATGCGGTGATTTTCGCCTTTGGCGGTTCGGGATTGTTCGCCACCTCTTATTACATCGTGCAACGAACCTGCCACGTCAGGCTGTTCGCGGGGCCGCTGGCGTCGTTCACGTTCTGGGGCTGGCAGCTGGTCATTGTGCTGGCGGCGATAACCCTGCCGCTGGGCCTGACGCAGGGCAAGGAATACGCGGAGCTGATCTGGCCAATCGATCTGCTGATTACCGTGGTCTGGGTTGCCTATGCGATCGTCTTTTTCGGCACGATTGCAACGCGGCGAATCAAGCATATCTATGTCGCGAACTGGTTTTTCTCCGCTTACATCATCACCATCGCGCTGTTGCACATCGTCAATTCGCTGGCCGTGCCGGTGACGATGATGCAGTCGTACCCGGTCTATGCCGGCGTCGTCGACGCGATGGTGCAGTGGTGGTACGGCCATAACGCCGTCGGGTTCTTCCTGACTGCCGCGTTCCTGGGCATGATGTACTACTTCGTGCCCAAGCAGGCGGGCAGGCCCGTGTTCTCGTACCGGCTGTCGGTCGTGCATTTCTGGACGCTGATCTCGATCTACATGTGGGCGGGCCCGCATCACCTGCATTACACGACGTTGCCCGACTGGGCGCAGTCGCTCGGCATGGTGTTCTCCGTGCTGCTGCTCGCGCCGTCGTGGGGCGGCATGATCAACGGCATCATGACGCTGTCCGGCGCGTGGCATAAACTGCGCACCGACCCGATCCTCAAGTTCATGATCGTATCGCTGTCTTTCTACGGCATGTCGACCTTCGAGGGTCCGATGATGTCGATCAAGACCGTTAATGCGCTGTCGCACTATACGGACTGGACGATCGGGCACGTCCATTCGGGCGCTTTGGGCTGGGTGGCGATGATCACGTCCGGTTGCACCTATGCGCTGATACCGCGTGTATTCGGTCGCGACGCGATGTACAGCACGAAGCTCATCGACCTGCATTTCTGGATTGCGACGATCGGCGTCGTGCTCTACGTCGCCTCCATGTGGGTCGCCGGCGTGATGCAGGGTCTGATGTGGCGCGCGGTCAACGCCGACGGCACGCTGACGTATTCCTTCATGGAGAGCCTCAAGGCGACGTACCCGTACTACGGCATTCGCCTGCTCGGCGGCGTGCTGTTCCTGTCCGGCATGTTGATCATGGCTTACAACGTCTATAAGACAATCAGTCTCGGCGAGTCGCGAGCCGTCAAGCCCGTGATCGAACCCGCCTGAGGAGTGCAACGATGAATCACGACACTATCGAGAGAAAAATCGGCCTCCTCGGCGTACTGACGGCAATTGCTGTCAGCGTCGGCGGCATCGCCGAGATCGTTCCGCTGATGATGGACCGGCAGGTAACGGAAGCGGCGCCGGGCGTGACGCCGTATCCCGCATTGGAACTCGAGGGCCGCGACATTTATATCCGCGAGGGCTGCTATAACTGTCACTCGCAGATGATCCGGCCGTTCCGCGCGGAGACCGAGCGCTACGGCAAGTATTCGCTCGCCGGTGAGTCGGTTTACGATCATCCGTTCCAGTTCGGCTCCAAGCGTACGGGCCCGGACCTGGCCCGCGTCGGCGGTCGCTATTCAGACGACTGGCACCGAATTCACCTGGTCAACCCGCGCGACCTGGTGCCGGAGTCGAACATGCCGGGCTTTCCGTGGCTGGAGGAAAACGCGATCGATGCAACGCTTACTTCCACGAAGATGGAGCGGTTGCGCATGGTTGGCGTGCCGTATACCGATGAGGACGTTGCCGGCGCCGAAGCTGCGGTCGACGGTAAGACCGAGATGGATGCACTGATTGCTTATCTGCAGGGCCTGGGCACCGCGAGCGGAGGAGGCTGACATGGATGGCGGTACATTGCGCGGCCTGTTTACGGTCCTGATGCTGGTGCTGTTCATCGCCATCTGCTTCTGGGCGTGGAGCGGACGCCGCAAGAACACGTTCGACGCGGCGGCCAGGATGCCGCTGGAACCGGATGAGCTCGAAGAGATCGAGCAACGGAGTAAGAAATGACACCTTTCTGGAGTTGGTTCATCATCGTCGTCACGGGCGCGTCAACGATCGCCTACCTGTGGATTCTCGTCGCCAATTCAAGAGCGGACGTCACCGAGAAGGAAGACCACGTCTGGGACGG
>JBPCXI010000248.1:0-3231 GCA_051008895.1 Gammaproteobacteria bacterium
GTTTGTCGATATCACCGGTCGGCAGTTTTACGTTTAGCGACAGTCGCCACGGCATGCGCAACAGGTAACCGCCGACGGTGCCCGGTTTCGCGTTGCGGTCGAAGCTGCCGAGGTCCGCGGTCAGGCCGACCTGTACATCGCCGATTCCGGATGTCGAATCGCTGAGCCTGTAGACCTCCGCGCCCTGCCGATCCAGTACGTAGTTGAGTTCTTTGCGCGGCACCTGCGGGCGTATCCCTTCGTTCAACCCGAAGATTTCATGCCAGGTGTCGATCGTGCTGTCGAGAAAACCGCCGGAATGACTGATCCAGGGCAATTGCAGGCCGACGCGAAATCGCTGCAGCACCGGGAACTGGATTCTCGCGGTCAGTGAATGCGTCTCGCCGTCGACGAGCGAGGAAAAACCGGCGCTGCTCTCGGCCTTCGCGTGGCTCGATGCGTTCCACGACAGCTCGGCAAAGTTGGCCGAGCTATCCGGCCAGCGGCCCGGCACGCCGATAATCGCGGCGAACGGACTCCGGTTCTGCATGACGAAGCCGGTCGCGACCGGCTCCTGCGCTGCCGCAGTCGTTGCGGCAGCGAGCGTGACGAACAGCGCAACAATGGGCACAATCGTCGCAACGCGCCCGTTGCGAGTCGCCGATTTCCCGCATGCTGTTTCGTCCGAGTTCCACACGATTTCACAGTCACCTGTTGCTGGTAGCAGTTGTCGGCCTGGCGTCCGGTATCGCCCACGCCGCCGAGGACGAGCTGCCGGCGCCGGTCGCGCGCATTCTTTCAGCGCACGGCATGTCGACGTCCGGCTTCAGCGCCTTCGTTCAGGACACGGCGAAGTCTACCCCAACGCTTGCGGTAAACGATGACGTACCCCGCAATCCGGCGTCGACGATCAAGTTGCTGACCACGTACCTCGCACTCGAGGAACTGAAGCCGAACTACCAGTGGAAGAGCGAGGTTTTTCTCGGCGGGCCGCTGCGCGACGGCCGCCTCGCCGGCGATCTTTATATCAAGGGCTACGGCGACCCATACATGGTCATCGAGCGTTACTGGTTGTTCCTGAACCAGCTGCGCCAGAAGGGCCTGAATAGAATCGACGGCGACGTGGTCATCGACAACTCGTGGTTCGACGTGCCGAACGGCGATCCCGGCGGCTTCGACGGTCAACCGAGACGCAGCTACAACGTCGTGCCGGACGCATTCCTCGTCAATATGCAGACAGTCAGCTTCCTGTTCAGCCCGAACCCGGTGACAAATCGCGTCGACGTGATCGCGGAGCCGTGGCCGGCGAACCTCGAAATCGAGAACCGCCTGACGATGACGGACTCCGGTTGCGGCGGATTTCAACGTGGCATCGCCGTCGGTTTCGACGGCGACCCGACACCCGACCGGGTCACGTTTGCCGGTAAATTCAGTCGGCGCTGCGGCCGCTATCGGCTGTCGCGTTCCGTGCTCGACGCGCCGCGGTTCGCGTACGGCGTGTTTCGGGATCTCTGGGAGGGCGGCGGCGCGGAGCTGTCGGGAAGCCTGCGGGTCGATACCGTACCCGAGGATCTCGAGCCGTTCCATGCGGTCGATTCTCTGCCGCTCGCCGATGTCGTGCGCCTGGTCAACAAGTGGAGCAACAACGTGATGGCGCGGCACCTGTTGCTGACGCTGGCCGTCGAGCGCTATGGGCCGCCGGCCACGGTGGCAGCCGGCCGCCGCGCCGCGATGGAAATTCTGCGACACAGGGGGCTGGCTTTTCCCGAATTGCGGATCGACAATGGCGCGGGATTGTCGCGCAAGACGCGAATTTCGGCGCACAGTCTCGGCAGGCTGCTGCTTGCCGCGGACGACAGCGATTTTCGCGCCGAGTTCGTATCGTCATTGCCGCTGTCCGGCATGGATGGGACCATGCGTCGCCGGTTTCGGACCGCCGAACTCGCCGGGCGCATGCACATCAAGACCGGTCGGCTGGACGACGTCTTCGCGATGGCGGGCTTCGTGAGGAGCCGTTCGGGTCGTGAGTATGTCGTTGTCGCGATACAGAACGACACCGACGCTCACCGCGGCCATGGCGAGGAGGCGCAGAGCGCATTATTGAAGTGGGTCTATCAACAGTGAACAGACGAACAGAATTTCTTGCGGCATGCGGCATGGCGTTGCTGATTTTTTCGGCACCGGCGCTCGCACAGTCGGCATACGTAACCGACCAGTTACGACTCGGCGTGCACCAGGCTTCGGACACGAGCGACAGGCCGTTTACCAGTATCTCCAGCGGCGACCGCGTGACGATTCTCGAAGAGACTCAATACTATGCGCGCGTCACGATTCCGGATGGCCGCGAAGGCTGGGTCAAGAAGAACTATCTGCTTGAAGACAAGCCGGCGGTGATCCTGTTAGCGGAACTGGAGAAGCAGCGGGACGATGCGATCTCTCAACTAGAGACGCTGAAGTCTTCGCTATCGGATCGGGAGGCGCGCGTCAGCGAAATCGAGAAAGGCGTTATCGCCCGCGAGGAGCAGGCCAAGGCGGAACAGGAGGAGTTGCTGACGCTGCGTGAGGAGCGGGTGGACCTGCAGTCAAAGCTCGATGCCTACAGTTTCGCGGTCCCTGGTAATTTGTTCTTCGCGGCCGCCGCGGCGAGCTTGGTATTCGGTGGGTTGATTGCGTGGTGGTGGTTTGATTTGCGGAGTCGGTCGCGGCATGGGGGGTTTCGGATTTACTAGTGGGTGTGGGATTCCGTGTATTGTTTCCGAGACACGCCGGGAACATTTACGTTCAGGTCCGAATTGTTAGCGCTGGCTACAGTCTCGGAAACAATACACGGAATCCTTCGACACGCTCGTCACACCCTAAAGCGTGGGCCGCGCCGCCTTTGTTAGTGTAGTGCGGGGCGGAGTTCGAGTGTCGGCAGGATCTCGGCCTCGATGGCCATTAGTTGCTCCAGGCGCGGGTAGACGACGTCTTCGTCGAATTCCTTGAGCAGCAAACGCGCGAACTGATTCGCGTGTTTCGTTTCGCACTTCCACAACTTGTCGTAGAACGCACTGAGCGATGGGTCTTCCAGCGCCTCGGCGAGCAGATGGAATCGCTCTGCGCCGCGCGTCTCGACGACCGAAGAAATCAGCATCCGGTCGATCAGCCTCTCGTCGCGGCCGTGCCGCGCGTGTGACAGGAGCGCCTGGATGTACGGATCGGGTTCGTCCCGTGCGAGTTTCAGCCCGCGCTCCTCGAGCAGCGCGTAGACCT
>JBPCXI010000249.1:0-9293 GCA_051008895.1 Gammaproteobacteria bacterium
CTTCTCGGGTTCGCGCAGCCCGGACCGCGCCATCTTGATCGCCGACGACAGCACGCCTATTGCCTTGTCCTGGCCGAATATCACCAGCTTCAGGTCGCGATCGAGGTACTTGAGCAAGTCGCGATCCGACGCGCTTACGCTCTTCGGCGGGATGCGCGCCATTTTGGCGACTATCGTTTCGATATGCTGCACATCGATGGTCCGTTGCCGCGCGTCACTGTCGGCGAGGCGCACGCTCGCGCCCGCCTCGTCGATCACGTCGATCGCCTTATCGGGCAACTGGCGCTCGGTCAGGTGTCGCGCAGCCAGGTCCGCGGCCGACACCAGAGCTTCATCCGTGTACTTCACGTCGTGATGTTCTTCGAACCGCGAGCGCAACCCCTTCAGTATCTCGATCGTCTCGCTGACCGAAGGCTCGACGATGTCGATCTTCTGAAACCGGCGCGCGAGCGCATGGTCTTTTTCAAAGATGCCGCGATACTCCCGGTAGGTCGTCGATCCGATGCAGCGCAGTTCACCGTCGCCCAGCACCGGCTTGATCAGGTTCGACGCATCGAGCACGCCGCCCGACGCGGCGCCGGCGCCGATCACGGTATGAATTTCGTCGATGAACAGGATCGCATCCGGGTCCTTCTGCAAGTCCGCGATCACGCCCTTGAAGCGCTTCTCGAAATCGCCCCGATATTTCGTCCCGGCCAGCAGCGCGCCCATATCCAGCGCGTGTATGGTCGCGTTGCTCAGGACCTCGGGCACCTCGCCGTCGACGACCATCTTCGCCAATCCCTCCGCCAGCGCGGTCTTGCCGACGCCGGCCTCGCCGACGAACAGCGGGTTGTTCTTGCGGCGCCGGCACAGAATCTGGATCGTGCGTTCTATTTCTGCCTCGCGGCCGATCAACGGGTCGGTTTTGCCCTCGAGCGCACGCACATTCAGGTTCGTGGCGAAGCTCTCGAGCGGACTCGCGGCCGCCTCGTCCTCACCCTCTTCGCCCGCCGGGCTGCCGCGTGACTCGCCCGCGATGTCGCCGCTCTTGCTGAGCCCATGCGAAATATAGTTGACGGCATCGAGCCGCGATATGTCGTGCAGGCCGAGCAGATACACGGCATGCGACTGCTTCTCGCCGAAAATTGCAACGAGCACGTTTTCGCCGCGCACCTCCTTCTTGCCGCTCGACTGCACGTGGAATACGGCCCGCTGCAGTACGCGCTGAAAGCCCAGCGTCGGCTGCACCTCCTGGCTCTCGTCCGTGGTCAATCGCGGCGTCGACTCTTCTATGAATTCAGTCAGCTCGCGCCGCAGGCGATCGAGGTCCGCGCCGCAGGCGGTCAGGATTTCCGTCACCTTCGGGATATCGAGAATCGCGAGCAGCAGGTGCTCGACGGTCATGTACTCGTGTCGTTCGGAACGAGCCTGCTGAAAAGCCTCGTTCAAACAAAATTCCAGTTCACTGCTAAGCATCTTGCTTTATTACCCTGTTACTAAATTTCCTCGAGCGTGCACAACAGCGGGTGCTGATGCTGATCCGCGAAGCCGCTGACCTGAGCGACCTTCGTTTCGGCAATCTCGTAGGTGAATACCCCACATACGCCTTTGCCCTGCGTGTGCACCTCGAGCATGATCCGCGTGGCCTTGGGGCGGTCCATGCCGAATATGCGCTCCAGGACTTCGACGACGAATTCCATCGGGGTGTAATCGTCGTTCAGCAGCACCACCCGGAACAGCGGCGGCTTCTTGGTTTTCGGCTTGGCCTCCTCGACCGCCAGGCCGCGATCCTCATCCGGCCCTGCCGAAAAGCCGCTGTCCTCGTCGCTCGACATTTGCGCGAAATATCCCTTTACAAAACACGAATTCACGCTCGATAAGATACTACAATCGCTGTGCACGAGCAGTTCGCGCCACCCGGCAAACCGGGCCCGTACCAGCAAGGAGGCTAACAGTGCAGGCGCCCGACGTCCGTGCGCCGCTACCCGGAATATCAAGATCGCGTGCGCGGACGGAATTTAGCCGTCCGGCGGCGGAAAAAGTTGCCGCTAAAACCGCGAAATTCCTCAAGATTTAGACGTTACTCCGGTAATTTTTAACGATTTTTGATGGTTTAAGTTGCCATTCAGGATAGACCCGATATGATGATCTCTAGTTCCGTGAAACTCGCTGCGGGGACCGCGTTTGGGCGCACGAACCGCAGCAGGCAGCATTGATTCCGGTAACCATGCAAGATCTCCTTACTCGCTGGAGCAGCCAGTCTCCGGAGCAGCTCGTCGCAAGGGCGAGTCAGCATTTGCCGATCTGGGTCTCGGCGGGACTGGTAATACTCATCGCCTACTACCTCGCGAAGGTGAGCTGGATGCTGCTGCCGGGCGACCAAAGCGGGCTGTGGACGCCGCCATCGCCGCCGACCGCCGGTGCTGCGCGCGGTGGCGCAGGCATCACGAACAACGACTACGGCAACATCGTCGAGGCGCATCTGTTCGGGGCCGCCACCGAGTCCGCCGAGCCCGCCGTCGTCGAAACCGAAAACGCACCCGATACCCGCCTCAACCTGAAATTACGCGCTGCGGTCGCGGCCACCGACCAGGGTGTCGCGCATGCCATCATTGCCGACGGCTCGGGCAACGAGAAAGTGTATTTCGTCAAGAGCTCGATCCCGGGCGGCGCAACGCTGCACCGCGTGCACGCCGACCGCGTGATACTGAATCGCGGCGGCATCCTGGAAACCCTGCGCTTGCCACGCGAATTCGAAGGCCGGGCCGCGCCCGTTGCAACGCGGCGCGCGCCGGCGTCAAACCCGACCGCGGCGAACAACGTTCAGCAGCTGCTGAACGACAATGTGGCCAACTTCGCCGAGATCATCCGGCCGCAGCCGTTCATGCCGAATGGCCAGCTAAAAGGCTACCGCGTCTTCCCCGGCCGGAATCGCCAGCAATTCATCGCGCTCGGTCTGCGTCCCGGGGACCTCGTCACAGCAGTGAACGGCGTACCGTTGAATAATCCGGCCCAGGGCATGGAGGTATTCCGTAGCCTCGGCGAGTCGAGCCAGGTCAGCGTCACCATCGAACGCGCCGGCAAACAGCAGGATCTGAACCTCGATGTCGCGCAGATCGCGGCAGCGAGCGGGAACAAACGTTAATGGGCCAGGTGATAACAGGCAATACGCTCGGGAATCCGGCGCAGGACGGACGCGGCAACCGCCTGCGGGCCTTCGCCGCCACGTGCGCTGCACTGCTGATCACCGTGCAACCGCTCGGCGCGCAGGAAGCGACGATCACGCCGAATTACAAGGATGCCGACATACGCCAGGTCATCGAGGCCGTCGGCGAGATCACGGGGCGTAATTTTGTGCTCGACCCGCGCGTCAAGGCGCAGGTCACGATGCTGTCGTCGTCACCGATGACTGCGGATGCGTTCTACGAGGCCTTTCTGTCGATCCTGCAGGTCTACGGGTTCGTCGCAGTGCCGTCCGGTAATCTGACGAAGATCCTGCCCGATGCGAACGCGCGCCAGGTACCGGGCGCGGAAAGCTCCCGCGGCCAGGCCGCTGACGACATCGTGACGCAGGTGATCTCGATCAACAACGTTGCGGCCGCGCAGCTGGTGCCGATCCTGCGGCCGCTGATCCCCCAGTACGGACACCTCGCCGCGCACCCCGCGTCGAACATGTTGATCATCTCGGATCGGGCAGCAAATGTTCAGCGCATGATGCGGATCATCCGGCGTATCGACCAGGCCACCGACGACGACTTCGACGTGATTCGACTCGAGCACGCGTCGGCAACAGAAATCGTGCGCGTCGTGAACTCACTGAACCAGGGCGCACGCGCCGACGGCGCGGCGGCGGCACCGACGACGGTGGTTGCCGACGACCGCACCAACAGCGTGTTGATCAGCGGCGACAAGAGCAAACGCCTGCGCATACGCACGCTGATTACCCACCTCGACACGCCGCTCGAGGACGGCGGCGATACGCGCGTGCGCTACCTGCGCTATGCGGACGCCGAGGAACTCGCGACGAAATTACAGACGCAATTCCAGGATGCCCCGGCCGAGGCCGCCCGCCCGCCCGGCACTGGCGATATCGTGATCTGGGCCGATGCACCGACGAATGCGCTGATCGTGACCGCGCCGCCGAAGGTCATGCGATCGGTCATGAGCGTCGTCGACAAGCTCGACATACGTCGCCTGCAGGTACTGCTCGAGACGATCATCGTCGAGGTGTCGGCCGAAAAGGCCGCCGACCTCGGGGTCACCTGGGCCTTCGGCGATTCGGATCTCGAGAACGCGGTCGGCGCCACGCAGTTCGACGGGCTGACGGGTGTCACCGGGCTCGCCGGAGCGATCATCGGCGAGGATCCGACCGCCGCATCGCTGCAGAACGGCATCTCGTTCGGACTGGGCCGGTTGTCCGATTCCGGACTCAGCTTCGTTGCACTGATCGAAGCCCTGGAAGCGGACACGAATACGAACATCATGGGTACGCCGATCCTGACGACGCTCGACAATGAGGAAGCCGAGATTCGAGTCGGCCAGGAAGTACCGTTCGTGACCGGCAGCTTCACGAATACCGGCGCGGCCGCGGGCTCGGTCAACCCGTTCCAGACGGTCGAGCGCGAACAGGTCGGCCTCACGCTGAAGCTGACGCCTCAGATCAATGAAGGCGACGCGGTGCGGCTGAAGATCGAGCAGGAGATTTCCTCGATCTCGGAAAGCACCCAGGCCGTTGACCTGATCACGAGCAATCGTAATATCAATACGGCCGTCATCGTCGAAGATCGTGGCATCCTCGTCCTCGGCGGGCTGATCCGGGAAGACGTCATCGAGAAAGAGCAGCGCGTGCCGATACTCGGCAGCATCCCGGTGCTCGGCGCACTGTTTCGCTCGAGCAGCGCGCAGAAGATCAAGACGAACCTGATGTTCTTCATCAAACCGACGATCCTCAGCGACGACCGTCAGATCGCACTGGAGACCGGGGCGAAGTACAACCTCATTCGCGACCTGCAGCTGCAACAGGAAAGCACGATGAAGATTCTGCCGAGCCTGCAGGTGGAACCGCCGGGAATCCCGGGCAATGTGACCGATAACGTGTCGGACAACGTGACGGAAGCGGCGGAACAACTCGAACTAGAGCGTAACAACCCGAACGCGGGTGATGACACGCCGGCAATTGACCTGCGCGATCTCGAGCCGTCCGACGCGCCGGAGTAGCCGATGGCCGACCACCTGACTCCCGACGAACTCGCGGACGACGCGCGGATCACCGGCGTGATGGACGAACTCGACACAGCCGCCGGGATGCCGCCGCTCGGTGACGAAGCCGGAACAGCGGAAACGGGGCCGGCGGACGACGACGGCGACGAGCGCATGCTCCCCTTCTCCTTCGCCAAACGTCACGGGTTGTTGATCAAGAGCATTGAAGACGGCAAGGCGCAGACGCTGGTCCGCGACGATGCATCACCGGTCAGCATCTCCGAGGTGCGACGGTTCGTCGGCAAGCCGCTGCAGATGCAGATCGTCAGCGCCGAACAGTTCGACGAACAACTGCAGCAGACCTACGAGCGCGACTCGAGTTCTACGATGCAGATGGTCGACGGGCTCGGCGACGACGATGACTTGTTGCGCGCCGCGCAGGATCTGCCGGAACCGTCGGACCTGCTCGAGAGCGACGACGACGCGCCGATCATTCGCCTGATCAATGCGGTCCTGACGTCCGCGGTCAAGGAAAACGCGTCTGACATTCACGTCGAACCGTTCGAAAACCGGCTCGTCGTTCGCTTCCGCGTCGACGGCGTACTGAAAGAAGTGCTGCAGTCACGGCGCGCGGTCGCTCCGCTCGTCGTCTCCCGCATCAAGGTCATGTCGAAGCTCGACATCGCCGAGAAGCGCCTCCCGCAGGACGGTCGCATATCGCTGCGGATCGCCGGCCGCGCGGTCGACGTGCGCGTATCGACGATGCCGTCGGGACACGGCGAGCGCGTCGTGCTGCGCCTGCTGGACAAGCATGCCGGCCGGCTCGACCTGACGCAGCTCGGCATGGAGCCCGGCGCCCAGCAGACGATCGACGAACTGATTCATCGCCCGCACGGCATCATCCTCGTCACCGGCCCGACGGGATCCGGTAAGACAACGACGCTGTATGCCGCGCTGGAACGCATCAACGACAACACGCGTAACATCATGACCGTCGAGGACCCGATCGAGTACTACATCGACGGCATCGGCCAGTCGCAGGTCAACACCAAGGTCGACATGACCTTCGCACGCGGACTGCGCGCGATATTGCGCCAGGATCCGGACGTCGTGATGGTCGGCGAGATCCGCGACCTCGAGACCGCGGAGATCGCGGTACAGGCCAGCCTGACCGGACACCTCGTGTTGTCGACGCTGCACACGAATACCGCCGTCGGTGCGGTCACGCGGTTGCGCGACATGGGCGTCGAGCCGTTCCTGCTGTCCTCGAGCCTGATCGGCGTCGTCGCGCAGCGGCTCGTCCGCATACTCGACCACGACACGAAGGTGACGCAGCCCGCCAACGACTACGAGTGCCGCATGCTCGGCGCGGATCCGGCGAACCCGCCGATGTTGCACAAACCGCCCGAAGGCACCCCGCTCGGCGCCGGATTCAAGGGGCGCAGCGGCATCTACGAGGTCGTGCCGGTCGACGACCAGATTCGCACCATGATTCACGACGGTGCCGGCGAGCACGATCTGGAGCAGTACGCCCGCACGCGCACGCCCGGCATTCGCGACGATGGCCTGCGCAACGTGCTGGAAGGAAACACGACGCTGGAAGAAGTGCTGCGCGTGACGCGCGCCGACTAGCGCACAGCATCGATGGGTGCATTCGAATACACGGCCGTCGACCCGCGGGGCAAGGAAAAGAAAGGCGTCATCGAGGGTGACACCGCCAAGCGGGTACGCCAGCTGCTGCGCGAGCGCGAACTGCTGCCGCTGACGGTTACCGAGGTCGCGGAGCGCGAGGCAAACCGGCAACAGTCTTTCACCGTGCGCCGCACACTCGGCGCGGCCGACCTCGCGCTGATCACGCGCCAGGTCGCAACGCTCGTGCACTCGTCGCTGCCGATCGAGGAAGCGCTAACCGCGGTCGGCGAACAAACGGACAAGCCGCGCACCAAGAGCATCATCATGGGCGTGCGCGCGAAGGTCATGGAGGGTCACTCGCTCGCCGACGGACTCTCTGATTTCCCCAAAGCCTTTCCCGAGATCTACCGCGCAACGGTCGCCGCCGGCGAGCAGTCGGGGCACCTCGACGCGGTGCTGGAACGCCTGGCGGACTACACCGAAGGTCGACAGGAACTGCGCCAGAAGATCATGAACGCGATGATCTATCCGATCGTGCTGACGGTACTCGCCGTCGGCATCGTGTCGCTGATGCTGGTCTACGTCGTACCCAAGGTGGTCGGCGTGTTCGCAAACACCGGACAGGAACTGCCGGGGCTGACGTCAGGACTGATCGCGCTCAGTGATTTTCTGCGGGACTACGGTCTGGCCACCGCTGCGGGACTCGCCCTCGCCAGCTGGCTGATCAGCCGCTGGCTCAAGAACCCGGGGCCGCGGCGCCAGCGCGACCTGCTGCTGCTGCGCCTGCCGATCGTTGGCAGGATCGTGCGCGGTTTCAATACGGCACGCTTTACCCGCACGCTGAGCATTCTGACGGGTAGCGGCGTGCCGGTGCTCGAATCGCTGCAGATTGCGAGCGAGGTGCTGACCAATCTGCCGATGCGCGACGGCGTGCAGGAGGCGGCGGCGCGCATCCGCGAAGGTGCCCCGATCGGCAAGTCGCTCGGCGAGAGCGGTCACTTCCCGCCTTTGATCATTCATCTGATCTCCAGCGGCGAGGCGAGCGGCGAACTCGACATGATGCTCGACCGCGCCGCACAGAATCAGGAGCGCGAGATCGACGGTCTGATCGCCGCCCTGCTAGGCATCCTCGAACCTGCGCTGATTATCGGAATGGGCGTGATCGTGCTGACTATCGTCCTCGCGATCCTCCTACCGATTTTCGAGCTCAATCAGCTAGTTGGGTAGCCTTTCTCCATAACTTCTCCGCGCCGAAACGGCCAAATTGTGCGCTCGGTCACGAATTTTCCATCCCGCGATTGCGCACGTAATAATTTCGCTCTATAAGTTTTCGCGAGGGTTTTGTTTCGACATAACTGTCGAGGTAATTCGTGAGGAGTCTGGCGATGATTGAAGACAACAAGGATCCCAAGAAGACCGAAGCCGATGAGGGTTTCGAGCCTTTCGAGGACACGTTGCAGATGGAGGCGAAGACGGAGAACTCCGACAACGTCGGCGATCCGTCCGTCGAACTCGACGTCGAGGAGATCGTCGCCGAGATGGAAGCCGAGATGGGGACCCCGTCACCGCGCGACGGCAAGGACGCACGCAAACGCCTCGAGGAACTGCTCGAGGAACGACGCGCGGCCCGGGAAATGGGCGAAATCGAAGATTTCGTGACCGACGACGCCTGAGTCTATTGCGGCAAGTTCCGCGGACCCCGCAGCATGGTCCAGAACCTGAGCGACGTGCCGGGCACCTCGCCGTCGACGACCACGTCGAAACCGTGGCTTCGATAGAACGGCACATTCACCTCCGCCGCCGTCTCCACGTAGCACGGCAGCCCCTGCCGATCCGCTTTCTCCAGCACCGGGCGCAGCAACTCCCCGCCTAGCCCCTGCCCCTGCATCGCCGGCTCAACGCCGAGCACCGCCAGGTACCAGTGCGGAAACGCGGCATCTCGCCGGTGCAGCTGTTCGCCGAATTTCTCGATCGCCATGAAGCGGCCGAACGCGCCCGCCGGCAGCGCGTGCTCCAGTTCCAGCGCGCCGGCTTCCGCAAGCTGCGCTGCGGTCAGTTCCCACAGGTGCGGCGGGAACCAGACGGCCGCACCGACCGGCGGATCGCCCGTCACGTACACCTCGCCGAACAGCTGTCCCATTCGCAGCGCGACCGTCATATGCAGCGGCAACGCGTCGGCGCGGGCACCGGGCTCCGCGACCATGTATATCGACATCGGGTCATCGTGGAATGCACGGCTGAGGGCCGCGGCCGCATCGGCAAATGCCGGCTCCGTCAACGCTCGCGGAGGTGAATCATGGCGACCTGGCATACCGGACATCATGCCCGATTCTGCCCCGGACAGCCCGTCGGCCAACGCGAACGAATGGCCGTTTTCGACCAAAAAAGCGGACATTCGTTACCGGCGCTCGCCGGATGAATTTGGGCGCTTCATAATTGGCACACCACAACGCAATCCGGAAAAAACGCCATGCTTGCCC
>JBPCXI010000250.1:0-11637 GCA_051008895.1 Gammaproteobacteria bacterium
GCCGAGAAGGATTCGGCCAATACGAAAGTCGCCGCGAAAAGCACTGACCAACGCGGCTAACGGCTAAAGAACCACCACCCCCCTGAGTTTTTTCCGCAATCCTCAGTCGGAAAGATGCGCCGCCAGGAAGCTCGTCGTTCTCTCCCAGGCATCTGCGGCCGCTTCAGCGTTGTAAGCGAGCCCTGACGGATTCGAGAACGCATGCTTCGCGCCCTCATACACCTTCACGTCGACGTCTTTACCGAGACGCGTCATCGTCTGCTCGAACGCAGCTACGGTGTCGAGCGGGATGATCGGATCGTCCTCTGCGAAGTTACCGAGCACCGGCATTTGTAACGGCGCGAGGGATTCCTCATCGGTCACGACCGTGCCGTAGTAGATGACGGCCGCGTCGAGCGAATCGGGCAAGAGAATCGCGGTGCGCAGCGACCAGCGTCCGCCGAGGCACCAGCCGATCGAACCCACCCGCGGCGCACCGACCGTATCCGCAAGATACGCATGCGCCTGCCGCAGGTTTTCGTCCGCACGATCGGTATCGTTCGTCAGGCGCTGCATCAGCTTCATCGCGTCTTTGGGCACGGACGCCGATTCACCGCCGTACAGGTCGACGGCCAGTGCAACGTAGCCCTCGCCGGCGAGACGCTCCGCCGTCTGCCGGATGTTGTCGTTCAGGCCCCACCACTCGTGAATCACGATCAACGCGGGCGTGTCCGCAACGGCATCGGCCGGGCGCGCAATATAGCCGGTCAGCGTCGTACCATCGATCGAGCCGTAATCGACCGCCTCACCGACGACGTCCGTACGCGGCGGTGTCGTGGCCGCGGGCGTCGCGACGGGCTTGTCGTGACGATGCGCGTCGGCGGTCGCGGCGACGTCGCCATCGTGCGCGCCACCCCATGCAACCGCGCATACGAACATCGCGATCAGAATCCAGACTCGTCTCAACATTACTTACCCCTTCTTGTTCAGTTCTTCTTTCTGGCCAGCACGTAGACCGAATCGTTGTCGTCCATCTTCGCATGCCGGCCGATCTCGACGATTTCGAACGACCTGGCGAACGACCCGGCGAAGGACCCGGCGAAGGACCCGGCGAGCATCTCGGCGAGGTCCTCCTCGTTGTGATAGACAAGCGTCAGGCCGCCAAACTCTTGCTCACCAGTGCCGTGCCAGAACGAATGCAGTATTAACCCGCCGTCGTTCAGCACCTCGTGCTGGCGCGCGAACGACGCGCGGAGTTCGTCGCCGCTCATGTGTATCAGCGCCTTGTTCGAAAAGATCCCGTCGAACGTGCGCTCGATCTCGAGCGTCCTCGCGTCGAGGCGCAGCAATTCCGCATCGGCGTTGTGCGCACGGTATCGGTCCAGGAATCTTTGCGACAAATCGGAACCGGTCATCCGGAAATGGCGGCTCAGCTTCTCGAAATCCTTACCCGGCCCGATGCCGATCTCGAGCACGCTCGAATCGGCCGGCAGGTTCGCAACCAAAAGGTCGACGAGAAACGCGCCGTCGTGACTCGGCGTGAACTTGACGTACTGTTCGACGTTGTCTTCTTGTTCGTAGTAATCCATATTCCGCGCCGTCGCTGCGCGCCGATCGAATAGCGCGGCTATTCCCGCCGCAACCCCTCGCTCATCCGCTTGAATGCGACCGATACATCGAACGGATCGATATGCACCTCGATAATCAGCGGCCCCGGACCAGCGTGGTTCTCGGCACGGCCCAACGCTCGCTCTAGATCGCCCTCGGTCCGCACGTCCTCGCCGATGACACCACCGAATGCCTCAGGCAGCCGATGATAGCGCCAGTCGTGAATGTCATTGAACGAGCCGTCATGTATCAGCCGCTCCGCGGTGTAGCCCTTGTTGTTGACCAGCACGATGATGACAGGCCGGTCGTAACGGACCAGCGTCGAGACTTCCTGTGCGGTCATCTGGAACGAACCGTCACCCTCGAGCGCGATGACCCGCGCGCCGTCGCGGGCCGCGAATGCCGCGCCGACCGTCGCACCGAATCCCATGCCGATCGACGCCCAGTAACCGGCACCGATATAGCTGGTGTCCGGCGGCAACTGGATCTGCGCCGCGGCGATCAGGCAACCGGCGTCGCCCAGCACAACATCGCCGCCGCGAATGAAATGCGTCAGCCGATCGTACAAGCGCCGGTTCGTGATCGCGGCGTCGCTGTCGGCCGTGTATTCCGTGTCCGGCCGGTGGTAGAACTCTCCGGACGGCGCGTCAGCGGACACGCAACTGCCCTCAGGCACGACATCGATCAGGCCACGAACGACGTCCGCCAAGCCGACCGGCGCCAGGTGCTCGCCGTCCAGTTCCACGACGTCGTCGAAAACTTCGATCAGCGCGCCGTCGCTAATCTGCGCGCTGCCACCGCCAAGATTGAAATCGGACGGCACGGCGCCGAGAAACAACACGGCGTCGGCGTCTTCGACGAACTCGCGCACGACCGGTTCGCTGCCGGCACCCTGGTAGGCGCCGATGCACTGGTCCAGATCCTCCAGATAGTTTGCTTTCCCGCTGAACAAGGACGCGACCGGAACGCCGCTGCGCACGGCCAGTGCCTTCGCTTCTTCCTCCAGACCGAATGACGCGAGTTCGTGGCCGGCGAGCAGCACGGATCTGCGGCTGCCCGCGAGTTTTGCCGCGATGGCTGTGACGGCGCGGTCCGCCGCGGCCGCATTGCCGATGGGATCGCCCGGCCCGAGCGCCGCGGCGGGGGCTGCGCACGACATCGTCTGCAAGTCCGTCGAGATTTCCAGATACACGGGTCGGCGCTGCGTGATCGCAATGCGCAACGTGTCGTCGATGTCGCGCGTCGCGGTGTCAGGATCGCTGATCAGTCGCGCGGCGGCCGTGATCTGCTCGAAGATGCGTAGCGACGCGTCGTAGTGACGCGGCAATATGTGATGCATATGCGGCTGCTCGTCGTAAGCCGAGCGTGGCGGGCCACCGGATATCACGACGACCGGCACGCGTTCGGCGAATGCGCCGGCAACTGCGTTGACGGTGCTGAATGCTCCCGGACCGTAAGTCACCGCCACGGCACCGGCCCCGCGCAGCCGCGCATAGCCGTCGGCCGCGTACGCACCGTTCAACTCGTTACAGGTCGCGATGTGCTGTATGTCGCTCTCGTCCAGGGCCTGGAAAAATGACAGGATGTAGTCGCCGGGAATGCCGAACAGATGGTCGACGCCGATCTCCTGCAGGCGCGCGAGCAGGTAGTCATTCAGGGTCATGGTCAATTACCGAAGAAAAGCAGCGCGCTCCGGCGTCAGCCGGTCGGCAACTGCACGGTTATCCACTTCCACTCGGTCAGCGTGTCGATGTCGATGTCGGTCCCCTCGCGACCGAAACCGCTTTCGCCCACGCCGCCGAACGGCACGTGCGGTTCGTCGGCAATGGTCGGCGCGTTGATGTGCACCATGCCGGATTTGATCGACTGCGCCAGCGTCAGTGCTTTGTCTATGTCGCGCGTGAACACCGCCGCGCTGAGGCCGAAGTTCGTGTCGTTGGCCTTCGCCAGCGCGTCCTCCGGGCTGTCGACCGGGTACACCGACGTGACCGGTCCGAATGTCTCCTCGCGGCACACCGTCATGTCCTCGCCGACACCGGTCAAAATCGTCGGCTTGCAGCGGTTACCTGACCACTCGCCGCCGGCCACGACGTTCGCACCCTTGTCGCGCGCGTCCTCGATGTGCGTGCGCACGCGATCGCGTTGCCGGTCGCTGATGATCGGCCCGAGCCAGGTTTCGGGATCGCGGAGATCGCCCATGCCGAGGTTCTCGGCGATTCCCTTAAACTTGCCGATGAACTCGTCGAGCACCGGGCGCTCGACGTAAATGCGGCTCGACGCCATACAGGCCTGGCCCTGGAAAAAGAACGTGCCAAATGCCGCCGCCTGCGCTGCGGCGTCGATGTCCGCATCCTTCAGTACGACCAGCGGATTCTTGCCGCCGAGTTCCAGCACGACGCGTTTCATCCGCGGGGCGCACAGCTCGGCGATGTGCTTGCCGACCCGGGCGGAGCCGGTGAACATCACGACGCGAACGAGCGGATGCGTGGTCAGGCTGTCGCCGATGTCAGCGCCGAGACCGGTGATTACGTTGAACGCGCCGTCCGGGAGTCCGGCCTCTTTATATATCTCAGCCAGACGCAACGCCGTCGCGGAAGCGAACTCGGACGCGAGCAACACGACCGTGTTACCCGTCGCCAGCGGCGTCGCACTCAGCTTCGTGTGTTTCAGGAACGGCACGTTGAACGGCGCGATGCTCGCGATGACGCCAACCGGCTGCCGTATGCTCAGGCTCAGACGGCCCGGCGTGTCCGGCGGGATGGTCTCGCCGCGTACCTGGCGCGCGACGCCGGCCGCGGCGCGCAGGCAGGCAATGCCGTACTGGACTTCGAACTGCGCCTTGCCGACGGGCGAGCCGACCTCGTCGATCAGGATGTCGACGAACTCCTGCCGGTTCTGCTCGACGAGTCCGGCCGCACGCGACAGGATCGCCTCGCGTTCAGACGCCAGCGTCTGCGAATATGTCTGGAACGACTCGTGCGCCGTCTTTACCGCGTTGTCGATGTCAGTCGCGGTGCCCGCCGCGAGTCGCGCGTAGACCGAATCGTCATCCGGGTTCAGATCATCGATGTGCTGGCCGGAATCTGACGGCGTCGGCTTACCACCAATCCAGTGCTCCCAGGTCCTGACCTGGTCGAGTTTTGCTGCGGGTTTGGACATGTCGTTCTCCTTATCGTCCCCAATCTTAAGTCACGGCGCGCCCCGCTGGCTCGCGTAGTGCGCCGCAACGGCGGCGATGTCCGCGTCGGACAGTGGCTGGGCCAGCGGCGCCATGACCGGGTCTGTGCGTCGGCCGGCGCGAAAATCCATCAGCTGCTTCGCAATATAGCGGTCGTTCTGTCCCGCCAGCGATGGCCACAATGGACTGGCCGCGCCGGCGCGCTCCGAATGACATGCGACGCAGGTCATCGCCTCGGGCGGCGCCGACTGCGGCCCGCCCGTCATGCCGGCGAGTTGACTGAAGTAGACGGACAAATCGTCGATGTCGCGATCGTCGAGCCCGATCGCCATTGGGCTCATCCACGGATCGTAGCGACGGCCGTCGCGGAAATCGCGCAGCTGCTTCGCGAGATACTCGGCGTGCTGACCGGCGAGGTCTGGCCAGATTTCATGATCGCTTATCCCCTCCGCGCCGTGGCAAGCCAGACACGGCATCGACTTCTCGCGACCGGCGGCAACCATGTCGGCGGCGGCTTCCGCCGACCCATCAGTCGACTCATCGACGGGCTTGTCGGCCGAGCAGGCCGCGAGTATTGCAATTGCGGCGAGTGCGGGTACGCAACGGAGCGCGTTGACGCGGTCAATCGTCATGCGTCGACTCCGCGCTTTGCGGCAGCAGGTCCAGGTGGCCGAGCAGGCCCGCAAACCGGGCCAGCCGCTCGGCCCGGTAAGCATCGAGATCGCGTTCGCGCCAGTCGTAGAAGCCGATGCCCTCGCGCATGCCGTTGCGGCCCTCGTCCATGTTGCGCCGGACAACGTCGGGCGGCGAGAAACGCGTCGCGTCGATCATCTCGCCGAGGTAGTTCGACGCGAAATACAGGATGTCGCCGCCGCCCCAGTCGACGAACTCGAGTGGCCCGAAGATCGCGTAGCGCGTGCCAAAACCGGTGCGCATAGCGCGGTCGACATCCGCGGCACTGGCGACGCCCTCGTCGACAAGGCGCGCCGCCTCGTTCAGGACCAGCGCCTGTATTCGCGACACGATGTAGCCGGGAGATGCGCGGCAGACTACCGGCACCTTGCCGATGTGTTCGAGCAACTCGCGTAGCGCAGCAACGACGTCGTCACGCGTTGCCGCCGCCGGCGATATTTCGACGAGCGGCATCAGGTAAGCCGGATTCAGCCAGTGCGCGTTGGTGAAGCGGCCGGGGTTCGCGACGAAACCGGCCAGCGTGTCCGACAGCATGGTCGACGTCGTCGACGCGAGTACCGTCGCGTCGCCGGTCTCGCTGCCGAGCCACGCATAGGTGTCGCGTTTGACGTCGACCACCTCCGCGACGGCCTCGAACACGAAATCCGCGGCGGCTAATATGGCACCCGCGTCGGCCCGCGAAACGACGTCGATGCGCCCAGCGACGTCGTCAGCCTGAGCCGGAGAAATCACGCCGGCATCCGCCAGCGACCTCGCCTCGCTTGCGAGTTCGGCGCACGTGTCTGCAGCCAGCTGCACAAAGTCTTTCGGTTTGCGTTCCTCGCTGTCGACGAGCGTGACCGGATATCCCGCCCACGCGAAACTGATCGCGATGCCGCGCCCCATCCGGCCGGCGCCGGCGACTGCTATCTTGTCGGTCCGTCGTGCCATGCGGGTAACCGGTCAGGAAAAACCGAGCCAGGAGTGGAACACGCCCTGCGGGTCGTACTTCGCACGCAGCTCGTTGAGACGCTGCCATTTCTCGTCGGTGAAACACGCGCGGATCGAGTCCGGATACCGCTGCATGTTGATCTCGTTCGGATAGTGGCCGCGCGCATACGGTTGCAGCAGCTCGACCGACTCGTCCATCCAGCGGAAATTCGGCTCGACGTCGTCGGCCTGCTCGGCCATCAGGTACCAGGACACGTAGTGGTCGCCCGTGTACGTGAAACTCGAATCCGCATCGTCCGGCGACGGGTTGACGCCCCACGCCGACAACGCGAACGACCGTGGCGAGCGCGGCGGCGTCTGCTGCCAGCGCTCGGCGAGCGCGGTCAGCGCACCGGCCGGGTCCTGCGTCCAGAAATTATGAATCGCGGTGCGGTTCGGGCTCGAATGATCCGTTTCCTGGCCCGAATAGAGTTCGGGGTAGGTCAGCAGCGCGTCTTCTTTCTTTATTATGCTGAGTTCGGGCACCGCGCTTCGACGTACCGGCTCCAGCAATTCGCGGCCATTGTCTTCGGAACGTCCGAACGACACCGCGCTGACGGCCCAGACAAAATCGCGCTCGGCCGGCGGCTTGTCCGGCGGCGCAAATCGCCCGGCGACGACCAGAAGCTCGAGCTGTTCCTGTTTCGCCGCGGTGATTTCCCCGAGCGCGTCCATCAACTCGGCGGTCTTCGCCATCGGCACGATGTACTTGCTCTTGAAGATCCCGCGCGGCAATGGAAACAGTTGCAACTTGTACCGCAATACGGCGCCGAAGAATCCGGGGCCGATGCCGCGAATTGCCCACAACAGGTCAGCGTTCTCTTCCGCCGTCGCGAGGACCTTGCGACCGTCCGCGAGCACGATCTCGGCGCCGATAATCGACCGGCACGCGACGTCCCACTCCGGCATATTCCAGCCGAGACCGCCGCCGATTAAATAACCGCCGAGACCGACGATGCCGGTGTGCGCGGCCGGAAACGACCAGCCGTACGGACGCGTCAGCTCAATAAAATCCTCACTGCGAATGCCGGGCTCGACCCAGGCCGTGCCTTCATCCGCATCGATTTCGACGCCGCGGAACCGCGACGTGTCGAGCAGAATACCGCCGTCGCGCAAGCAACCGCGCGCCGGGTTGTGCCCGGTCGCCCGCGTCGCAATCTTCTGGCCCGTCTCGCGCGCATGGTTAACGGCCTCGATCACGTCCTGCTCGGACTCCGCACGCACGATCGTGTCGGGAAATCGGTCCGGCTTGAAGATGTACCAGACCATGCTGGCCCGCCACAGCTCGTAGTTCTCATCCGCGCGGCGAATGATCCGGCCCGCGATGTTGCCCAGCTGCCCGCCGACATCCTGCGCAAATGCCACCGGCACGCGCAGCGCGCCCACACAGAGCGTGGAAACAATCGATGCCGCTCGGCCGAAGAACCCTCTGCGTGAAAACGAAGCGTTCATGACGTTGGCACCGGATCGGATTGCGCAACAGCTCTCGCCGTCGCACTGAACGGTTTCAGCCCCCAGATCAGCACAATCGCGCCCAGCGCGCCCGCTGCTGCGCAGATTACCGACATCGAATAGCCGACCATCAGTTGATCGCGGAACCAGTAGTCTGTCGCCAGCGCGACCAGGGTCGAACCACCGGTGATCCCGAACAGGTTCATGGCGAGGAAAAATAACGCCGTCACCTGGGCGCGCATCCGGTTCGGCGCCATGACCTGCAGGCCGGTTGCCGACGTGGCAACCGGGAAGCTCGCGAAGAAAAACGCGACGGCCAGCATGCCCAGAGACGATGCGAAGGTTGGCATCGACGAAAACAACGCAGCGGGGATGATGACGGCGAGCCCGCCGACGGCACCGGAACGTAATGGCGCATTGTCATGGCCGCGCCGCGTAAAGAAGTCCGTCAGCCATCCGCTGGTCAGCGTACCCGCCGAGTTCGCGAACAATACTGTCAGACCCAGCGAGATGCCGACGTCGCGCGCGCTGAGTTCGTAGACCCGAATCAGGTAGGCCGGCGCCCATGTCAGTAACGCGAACATGGCCAGCGACAGCAGACCGAAGCCCAGATAGTGAGCGGTGAAAGTGCGTTTGTGCGAGCGGATGTACGCACCGACCTGGGCGATCTTATACCCACCCGAAGAACCGGTTACGCCGGTGCGGGCCGGGTCCCGGACGGTCGCGAAGAACAGCAGGCCAACCAAAATACCGGGCAAGCCGACGATAAAGAACGTCGCCTGCCACGGCCTGATCTCGCCGACCAACGGCAGGCTCAGACCGCCGTAGCCCGCCACGATTTCGATGACGGTACCGCCGACCAGGAATGCCAGGCCGGAGCCGAGGAACACGCCGATCGAATAGACGCCAAGCGCCAGGCCGAGCTGTGACTTCGGAAATGAATCGGTAATGATCGAATAGGCGGCCGGCGACAGCGCGGCTTCACCGACGCCGACCCCCATGCGCGCGATGAACAGCTGCCAGAACGTGCGCGTGATTCCGCACAACGCGGTGGCGAAACTCCACACCACGATGCCCGCGGAAATGATCAGGGGCCGCGACCCGACGTCGGCCCAGCGCGCGATCGGCAAGCCCATAGTCGCGTAGAACAGCGAGAAGGCGAGCCCGGTCAGCAGGCTGAATTGCGTGTCGGAGATCTGCAGATCCGCTTGTATAGGTTCGATCAGCAACGCAATGATCTGGCGGTCCACGAACGACAACACGTACGCGATCATGCACAGCGTGACCGTGTACCACGCGACGCCCGGGGACGGTCGATCCGGTTCGACCGCCGCCCCAACCGCCGCTGAGTCCGCGCTCGTCATCCGCGCAGCAGAAATGGTGTGTCGCCGACAGTGCCCATTTGATCTTCCGTTACGCGCGCCGGGTCAGAAGCCGTATTCCAGCGAAATCCACCACTCCCGCGGCCGGCCGTACACCTGCTCGACGTAGGACGCCGCGGTCGTGAAGGCCGAGTTGCCGGTGATAAGGTAGTCTTCGTCGGTCAGATTACGGCCACCGAGAATGGCTTCCCAGTGGTCGTCGGCCGAGTTGAACACGATTGCAGCATTGACCAGGCTGAAGGAGTCCTGCTTGAGCTGCGGCGTGTTGACGGCATCATTGTACTCCTCAGCCCGGTAAGACCAGTCGACGCGCGGCGTCAGGGTGCCCCACTGACCGATATCGAAGCTGTAGGCCACACCAACCGAAGAGGTCCATTCCGGCGTATTGACGAAGGAGTTTTCGAGCAGGACGCCGGAGTTCTGTGCCCCCTGGCTCAACTCCTTGTAACTTGCGTCGAGGTAGCCGACCGCCGCCGTGATGAACCACTGTTCCGTAGGCACCCAGGTCAGCTCCAGCTCGCCACCGTCGATCTCGGACTTGCCGGCATTGAATGTGATCGGATTGAAGGTCTCGCGGACGATAATGTGCTGGTTGTCGTAGTCGGTATGGAAAATCGCAAGGTTCACACGCAGCTTGTTATCGAACAGGTCGGATTTCAGGCCCAGCTCGTAGCTGTCTACCTCTTCCGGCTGAAAAGTGCTGGGCGCCATATCCGGCGTCGGTGCCGCGAAGCGCTGGTCGAAACCACCGCTTTTGTAGCCCGTGGAGTACGTGAAATAGGCCATGACCGCGTCCGTGAAGCGATAGGCCACGTTGGCCAGGACGTTGGTATCGTCGAAGGTGGCCTTGAACTCCTCGTTTCGCAGAATGCGAGTACCGGCCGGCATGGGACCGGACGCGGCGAGGTAAATCCCGGCGAGATTGGGCCAGGTTGGACCAAAGAATCCGGGCACCGGCCCCATAGACGCATCACCCATCGAAAACTGATCGGGCGTGAATTGCTTGGTGTCCTCGGTATAGCGGATACCCAGCGTAAAGGCCAGGGCGTCGGTAGCATCCCAGGTGCCCTGCCAGAATGCGGCAACCGAGTCGTTATCGTAGAAGCCGCCGCTCTGGATAGCCCCGACCGGCAGCGTTACCGGGTTGAGATTCTTGCCTTCTTCCTGGAAGTAATAGAAGCCGATCAGGCTCTGCACCGTATCGTCGAAAAAGCTGTTGATGAACTGCAGTTCCTGACTGACCTGCTCGTGCTCGAAGTCGTCCTGGGTGGCGAATACGTTCATCGGCGTGTTGTCGCCGTCGCGGGACGTGAACATCTCCATTTCACGATAGCCGGTGATGGACCTAATGGTCAGCCAATGATTGATTTCCCACTCAAGTTCCAGGCCCAGGCCCCAGATATCCAGTTCCGACTGGACCGGGAAGGTCCCCTCGGAAGAAAAATTTCCGACGCGCTTGTCCGGGCCGAAACAGCCCGGCGCGCCGCCGGCGCCGACACCTGGCGGCGGAAATGACGGCGGTCCGGCAACCGGGAAGGCCGGGTTGATGCTGATCGCGGTGCAACTCGCGAGCAGGCCGTTACCGAAGGTGCCGAAGGCCGCGGTGTCGTTCACGCCGCCGGATACCGTGGGCGCGCCGTTTTCGTCGATCTTGGAGTAGTCCAGCGTCATAAAGGCGTCGAAACTATCGGTGATGTCCCACGTCAGCGCGCCGCGCAGCGAGACGCGGTCGCGATCGCCGGTGTCGATGCCGTCGTTGATTCGCGTGACGTAACCGTCGCGCTGAATCGCATCGACGGCAAAGTTTACGGCTGCGTTCTCGGCCAGCGGCACGTTAATTCTGCCCGTCACGTTGATCAGGCTATCGTCACCGATCTTGCCGGTGATACTGCCGCTCAGCGCCTCGGGATCCGGCCGCCTGGTGTGCACCACAATAGCGCCACCGATCGTGTTGCGACCGAACAGCGTGCCCTGCGGCCCGCGCAGCACTTCGACGCGGTCGATGTCCACGAAGTCCAGCACGTTGCCGGCGGAACGCGCCATGTAGATGCCGTCGATAGACAGGCCGACCCCGGGATCGGTTACCGGCGTGAAATCCGTCTGACCGACACCGCGAATAAAGATCTGCCCCGCGGAACTGGATCCCGAAGACGGCGAGGCCTGGTCGAATGTCAGGTTCGGGGTGATCTCGGCCAGCTGATCCGTCGTGCGAATCTGCCGGTACCTGAGCTCATTCTCATTGAATGCAGACACCGCGACCGGAGTGTCCTGCAAATTCTCCTCACGCTTTCGTGCCGTTATCACCATGTCTTCGATGGCATAGCCGCTGCTCTGGCCGAAACACGGCGGAACGAACAAAATCGCGGCGACCAGTAA
>JBPCXI010000251.1:0-5221 GCA_051008895.1 Gammaproteobacteria bacterium
CAGATTCTGCAGTCGGGCGATGCGATGTGGGATTTCGCGGGCGGCAAGAAGGTCGGCTACGACGACGTCGTCGACGAGTTTGGCGTCCGCGCGGAGCAGATGGTCGACTATCTCGCGCTCGCCGGCGACAGCGTCGACAATATTCCCGGCGTGCCGGGAGTCGGGCCGAAGACGGCCGTGGCATTGCTCGCGCATTTCGGCGATTTCGACGAACTCTATGGCAACCTCGATAGCGTCGAAAATGTTGAAGTCCGCGGTGCAAAGAAACTGGGGGCGAAACTCGCGGAGCACCGCGAGAATGCCGAGATCTCGAGGCAGCTGGCACAGATTCGCTACGATGCGCCGATCGCTGCCGACGAGGCGACGCTGTCCCGCAGGCTGCCGGACCTGGACGTGGTGAACGCGCTGTATGACGAGGTCGGCTTTGGCCGGTCGCTGCGCATGCAGGCTCGCCGCATCTCTGACTCCTACTAGAAGGCTGCCGGGGCGATACCGAGTGTCAGTCGCAACCGTACTGCCCGTGATCGAGCAGTGGGTCGGGCGCGTCGATCCCGGTCGCGTCGATGCGGTCGGCGGCGGCAGCATCAATCGAAGCTACGCTTTCACCGGCGCCGACGGTGAACGATTCTTTCTGAAAATCAACAGGGTGCAATTGCACGGCATGTTCGAAGCCGAGCGTGACGGGCTGGCCGAACTCGAGGGCGCCGGTGCCGTTCGCGTGCCGCGGCCGATCGCGAGCGGCGCGGCCGGCGGTGCCGCCTACCTGCTGCTGGAGGGACTGGACCTTGCCGAGTCGGGCGGTCGGGCGGCCGCGGCGGACTCGGCGGCCGGGCAACTCGGCAAGCGACTGGCCGCGCAGCACCGCGTCATGAGCGACGAATTCGGCTGGCATCGCGACAATACGATCGGCCTGACGCCACAGATCAATACGCGCACCGATAACTGGATTGAATTTCTGCGCGACTCGAGACTTGGATTTCAGTTGCGACTCGCGGCGAAAAACGGGATCGCCGCCGACGTCGTCGCCGCGGGCAATGAGTTGCTGGCTCGCCTGCCGGACTGGTTCGCCGACTACACGCCGGAGGCTTCGCTTCTGCACGGCGATTTATGGGGTGGGAACTGGGGCGTGCTGCCGGACGGCCAACCGGTGATTTTCGATCCGGCGGTCTACTTCGGCGATCGCGAGGCCGATATTGCGATGACAATGCTGTTCGGCGGATTCGGCGCGGGTTTTCTGGAGGCATACGAGTCTTCGTGGCCACTCGATCCGGGGTTTTCGCACCGCATCGAGCTATATAATCTTTACCATGTGTTGAATCACTTCAACCTGTTCGGCGGCGGTTACGCGCGCCAGGCGTTGGCAATGCTGAACAGTTTGCTGGCCTGAATAAGAACAGACGCACAAGAATAACGATACGGGGTCATCCATGAGCGAAAAGAGCATCGATTCCATCCTGACCGAGGACAGGCTATTTCCGCCCGCCGAGTCCTTTACGGCAGCGGCGCGACTCAAGCAGGCGGACGTGGACGCGCTGAACGCGGAGGCGGCTGCGGATTCTGAAGCGTACTGGGCCCGCCTCGCGCGCGAGCAGCTCGAGTGGACCAAGCCGTTCACGCAGGTGCTGGACGACAGCGATGCGCCGAACTACCGCTGGTTCGCCGACGGGGAGCTCAACGTGGCCGCGAACTGCCTCGACGCGAACCTGGCCGAGCGCGCGGACAAGACCGCGATCGTGTTCGAGGGTGAGGGCGGCGATCAGCGCAAGCTGAGTTACCGGGAGCTGACCGACAAGGTCTGTCAGTTCGCCAACGCGCTGCGCGCTAACGGCATCGACAAAGGTGACCGCGTGGTCATCTACATGCCGATGGTGCCGGAGGCGGTGATTGCGATGCACGGCTGCGCGCGCATCGGCGCGATCCACTCGGTGGTGTTCGGCGGGTTCTCGGCCAATTCCCTGCGCGACCGGATCGAGGATGCCGGCGCGAAGATGGTCATCACGGCTGACGGCGGCCATCGCGGCGGCAAAATTGTGGATCTCAAAGGCGCGACGGACGAGGCGCTGTCATCCGGCTGCGAGACCATCGAGACAGTCATCGTGCTGAAGCGAGCGGACTGCGGCGCGCCGATGCAGGGCGGGCGCGACATCTGGTGGGCCGACGCGATCGCGGGCCAGTCGACCGAGTGCGTGCCGGAGCCGGTGAGTTCAGAGCATCCGTTGTTTCTGCTGTACACGTCGGGATCGACCGGCAAGCCGAAAGGCGTGCAGCACTCGTCCGGCGGCTACCTGCTCCACGCCAAGCTGACGAATGAATGGGTCTTCGACATTCACGAAGACGACGTGTTCTGGTGTACCGCGGACGTCGGCTGGATCACCGGCCACACCTACGTCGCCTACGGGCCGCTGGCGGCCGGTGCGACCATCGTGATGTACGAAGGCGCGCCGACATTTCCCGACGGCGGGCGTTTCTGGAGTATCTGTCAGCGGCACGCTGTGACGATCTTCTACACCGCGCCGACGGCGATTCGCGCCCTGATGAAACTCGGCGACGACATTCCGGCGCAGTTCGACCTGTCCTCGATCCGGCTGCTCGGTTCGGTCGGCGAGCCGATCAATCCCGAAGCATGGATCTGGTATCACGAGGTCATCGGCGGCGCACGCTGCCCGATCGTCGATACCTGGTGGCAGACCGAGACCGGCGGGATCATCATCTCGCCGCTACCCGGCGTGACGGCGACGAAACCGGGCTCGTGTACGAAGCCGATACCGGGCATCGACGTCGATATCGTCGACGAAGACGGCGAACCGGTGACGGAGCCGAACAAGGGCGGCTACGTCGTGATCAAGAAGCCGTGGCCTTCGATGCTGCGCACAATCTGGGGC
Organism: Gammaproteobacteria bacterium; assembly: GCA_051008895.1. Classification (GTDB taxonomy): domain Bacteria; phylum Pseudomonadota; class Gammaproteobacteria; order Steroidobacterales; genus SMWD01. The sequence continues at coordinate 2,883 of JBPCXI010000251.1, forward strand.
GATAACGATCGTTACATCGAGACGTACTGGGAGAAATTCCAGAATCGCTATTACGTCGCCGGCGACAGCGCGAACCGCGATGACGACGGCTATATCTGGATCATGGGCCGCATCGACGATGTGCTGAACGTGTCCGGGCATCGTCTCGGCACGATGGAAGTCGAGTCCGCACTGGTCGCGCACGCACGCGTCGTCGAGGCGGCGGTCGTTGGTTTCCCGCACGACGTCAAAGGCGAGGGCATATTCGCGTACGTCGTCTGCCGCGGCGATCGACCCGCGGGAGCGGAAGGTGACGAGCTCACGGCCGAACTGCGCGCCTGGGTCGGCAAGGAACTCGGCGCCATCGCCAAGCCGGATCAGATCCGATTTGCGGACAACCTGCCGAAGACGCGATCGGGCAAGATCATGCGGCGGCTGCTGCGGGTGATCGCGCGCGGCGAAGAAATCACGCAGGACACGTCGACGCTAGAGAACGAAGCAATCCTTGACCAGTTGCGGGGCAAGAGCTAGCGCGCGTTATTCGTCGACGATCAGCAGCGGCGTCCCCTCCGGTGCGGTAAGCACCCGGCCGCCGGCTTTGCGGCGCGGTTGCAAGTCGCGCCGCTCGAGTTCTGCGAGCGTCGTGGCGACGTCATCCGGCGCGAAGCGCAGCGCGGGCACGCGCCACGGCAGCCCGGTTCTCAGGCCGAGCACCACGCCCCTCGCGCGCAGCATCATGGCGTCGGCCTGCTCCAGATCGCTATCCCGCTCTGCATCGGTGATGACGTCGGTGAGCTCGAGATCCGTATCCGGGCCTTCGTCGGTGATGAAGTCGGCGTGTTCCCAGAAAGCAATCGTGGGCGCGTACTCGTCGCAGCGCAGAGAGATCTCCGTCGAGCGCCCGACGACGGGCGGGTCGACGTCACCGAGGTCGCCGCGCGAGAACGTGCGTGCCTCGATGAAGCGCAGCGGATGGCCGTCCGGGCTGAGCAGGCCGGCTTCGTTGAAAGTGTCCTCGCCGAGTTCGACGAACTCGAACTCGTGCCCCGCGTCTTCCAGCGTGCGGACATGGTGCGCGAGCTCCGGCCAGACGAAAGCCAGTGTCGGCTCTTCGAAGCCGGCGCCGTGCAGGCCGATCGCAATACGCCCATCGGTGATGACCGCGTAATAGTGCTGGCGAATATCGTTGACCGGGACTTCGGTGAAGCCGATGCGCCGGTAGAACTCCAGTGACTCAGCGATATCGCCGGTAGGAATGCTGAGTTCGAGGAATTGGCCGCGACGCATCATCTGCGCAAACGACGTGGCGATCTTTGGGCGACGTTCTTCAAAGCGCTTTACATATTACCGGAGATTACCGGTCACGCGGATTGTGCGATATATTCCGCACTGGGGAACGATAAACCTCTTCGATGCGCCGAAGATGAAAAATAACAATGTCACGTCACTGCGCCGGTTTCGCGCGCAGAAAGTCTACCAGGGCTACCTGTCGCTGCCGCGGTCCCAACGCAACAGCGCTCGCTCATCGCTCGTGCTCGAGGCAATCTTCGACTACGCGTATGAAAACGTACCGCGCCACCGGCTGCTGTCGGAGCAGAAGATTCGCGTCGATGCGGACGAGTCGCGGCGCATCTGCGAGCGCCTCGAAGAGTTCCTGCCGCACGCAAGCGAAGATGTCCGTGAGCCGTTCATGAGCTGGCTGCACGAAAACCTGTTGCCGGAAGCGTGGACGTATCCCGCCGATATGCGCAATCTGATGGGCGACATACTGCGTGAATGCCCGCAGCGCACGCTAATCTGCAGCAGGCCCGGCAGATAGAGCGCAATCGCCGGGAACACGATCGCCGGGAACGCGATCAGCAGACCCGGAAGCAACGCATCGACGCAGAACCGCAGGACGTTCAGGTCCGCCGCCCTGGCAAGCGGGAAGAACACCAGAATCGATTCAGGACGGTGCCTGCACCGGTTTCTCGTGATCGGCCATCTTGTGCGCGAACACCATGCGGAACCACGCGAACCCGACGCCGCCGGCAATGAAGTTGGCGGCGCAGGCGGCCGCGAACACGCCCACCAGCCCGAACAACCGTGCCAGTACGAATGCCAGCGGCGCATAGACGAGGATTGTTCTCGTCATCGATACGAACATGCCGGGCAACGGTTTGCTGATGGCGTTGAATGCGCTGTTGGCCGTCATTGCCGCGCCGAGCCCGATATAGCTGAGTGGCACAATGCGCATATGCATGTTCGCGGTCGAGATCGCAGTCTCGCTGTCGGTGAACACGCCCGCGATATAGCTCGAGCCGATTGCCATGATCGCGGCGACGACCAGTCCGTAGGCAAGTGCGAAGCGGTAACACCAG
>JBPCXI010000252.1:0-57447 GCA_051008895.1 Gammaproteobacteria bacterium
CGTGGCAGGCGCCGCAGGCCTCTTCGGTCGGCTTGGAGATCCAGTTGCCGGCCTCGGGTGTCGTCGTATCGGTCTCGTCGTGGCAGTTACGGCAGTTGCGGATGTCCTGCGGGAAGATCACGCCTTCGGTGTCGCCCATCACGTTTTCCGAGTAAATATGCTCGGAGTTTCGGAAGCCGAAGATGCTGTACTTGTCGCCGTCATTACCGGTGACGATACTCGGCAGCGATGAGCCGCGGTGGATCTTGTGGATCATCTGGGTCATGTCGACCGTGTTGCCGCTGTTCGCATCGGTTGTACCCGGGTTGTGGCAAGTCACGCAGTAGTCATTTGTGAAGCGCGCACCGCCGTGCAACACCAGATTCTGGTGGCAGGCGTTACACGAGTCGTCGTTGACCATCTGTCGCGAGAACAGCATTGTGGTCGCGCCGTCCGACGGCCGCCACGTGTAGGTCGGGCTCTTGACCGTCGCCAGGCCGCGGACTTCGAAGCCGACCCGGTGCGTCAGGGCCGCATCGTACGGGACCGCGACCGGCCCGGTTACGTTGGTGACGTCGGTGCCGAACGTGTATTGATAGGTCCCGTCGCCGTTGTCCACCAGCGAGCCCTGGTTGCCGGCATTTGCGCTCTCGGTCGTCGCCTGTGGCTTGTCCTCGGTGCCGGGGCCCACACTACCCGCGGCCTCGATTTTGTTGACATAGCTCTGCCAGAAGCTCGCGTTGCCGTTCGCGCCGTCTTCGAGCCTGGCGATCGTGAAGCTGATGTTGCCGAGGCTCAGGCCGGTCACGCCATTGCCGCGCTCGTCGGTCAGCGCGAATTCCATGACTGGCGGACTCGCGATCGTGACGCCGGTGATCGCCGCGTTGATCTCTGCCGCGTCCGCGACGTCGGTCAGCGTGTCACCCGCCGGACCCGCCGGACCCGCCGGACCCGCCGGACCCTGCGGTCCGGGCGCCCCGTCGTCGCCGTCGCAACCAGCTAGTGCCAGCAGCGCGGCGAGTAGCAGCGGCAGCCACGGCATCCTGAATCGGGCGCCTGACGGCCGTTGTCCGCTGATTGTCCGGTTGATCCTGATCATGATCTGCACCCTTTTGTGTTTTCTGAGCCCCCATAGACAAGGGTCACTGGCTTCTAGGGCGAGGATACCCAAGATTACAATCGGAATTAGTACGGAAGTCTACGTATGGTCGCCGGGTCAGCGCGGAGCGTACGTTTAACTCGACGACAAACGGGGGATGATCATGGGTGAATCGGACGAATCACGGCTCTGGAAGCGGCCCCGCAGTAAATGGTTGCTCGGAATTCCGCTCGGGGCGGCGATCGCGTTCGGCCTCGGCGCGATCGCGCTGGGCACGTTCAACTTCGTTTTGCATCAGACGGGCACGAATGAGTTCTGCTACGTGTGCCATTCGCACGAGCTGTTCATCAAGCCGGAGTACGAGGCGTCGTCGCATTTCGCGAACACATCCGGCGTGCAGACGAGCTGCTCGGACTGCCACGTGCCGCACGACTGGTGGGGCACGGTCTGGCTGAAGACGCGGGCGACGCTGGATATCCTTCCCGAGGTCATGGGTGAGCTCGATACGGCCGAGAAATACGAGGCGCATCGCCGCGAGATGGCGATGTCGGTCTGGGCGGACTATTTAGAGAGGGATTCGGACTATTGCCAGTCCTGCCATTCGCTGGAGCGCATGGTGCTCGAAAACCAGGAGCGACGCGCGCAGCGGAAACACGCGCTAGCGCTCGACAGCGGCGCGACCTGCATCGAGTGTCACCAGGGCATCGTGCACAAGTTGCCCGAGAACTGGAGTGAAGCGTTCGACGAGGTCGCCGGTGAAGGGTAGTCAGCAAATCCTTGGCAGCGGATCGTCTTCGAGTTCCTCCAGGTAGCGCTCGCCGCCGATGACCGTCTCCAGAATGACGCGAGGCTCTTCGTCGGCCACCTGACCGATGATCTCCGCGCCGTCGCCATTCGGCAGTGCGCGCCAGCGTCGGAGCGCATCGTCCGCATCATCCGTGGCGACCGCGGCAACGACGCGCCCCTCGCAAGCCAGGTAGTACGGGTCGTAGCCGAGCATCGAGCAGACCGACGCGACCTCGTCCCGGACCGGCACGTCCGCTTCGCTCAAGCGTACACCGTGCCCGCTCACGGACGCGATTTCGCAGGCCACGGTCGCGAGCCCGCCGCGCGTCGGATCGCGCATGAAGCGCAGGCCCGGTACGTCGAGCAATGCGCGGGTCAGCGGCAGCACCGACGCTTCGTCGGAGGCAAGCTCTCCCTTTAGCCCGAACTGCTCGCGCGCCAGCATCACCGCAATACCGTGATCGCCGACCGGCCCGCTGACCAGCAGCTTGTCGCCGGCCCGGATACGATGCAGGCCGAGGTCCAGTCCGGCCGGACGCGCGCCGATTCCGGTTGTCGCGAAATACACGCCGCCGCCTTCGCCACGGCGCACGACTTTCGTATCTCCGGCCGCAATAGACACGCCGGCGTGCCGCGCGGCCTCGCCCATTTGCACGACAAGGCGTTCCAGCGTCGCGATTTCGAGTCCTTCCTCGATGAATGCGTTCACGGTCAGCACCGACGGGGTCGCGCCGGCGACGGCGAGATCGTTCACGGTGCCGTGCACGGCCAGCGAGCCGATACAGCCGCCTGGATATTCCAGCGGCTGCACGGTAAAACCATCCGTCGTAACCAGCAGGTCGACGTCGTCGGCAGGCGACTCTATCGCCGCGGCGTCGAGGTGCGTGTCGAGCCCCGGGCTCGCGAGGCAGGTGACGAACAGCTCGTCGATCAGCTCGCGCATCAGTCGCCCCCCGTTGCCGTGGGCCAGTGAGATATGCGTTTCGTTCATGTCACCACCGTTGTGTCTGCGTCCATCTCACGCAATTCGCTGCGGATGTGATGCCGCATGTCCGCGCGCAGCGTGTTGACGCCGTTCAGAAACTCACGCATCAACACGACCCAGAGATAGGTACCTCGTTTCGTCAGTACGTATTCGGTGCCGGCATCCCGCAGCGCACCAACGGCACGCAATGCGAGCAATTCCTTGCGCATATTGTCCTGGAAGCGATCGGTATACTTGCGTTCGATCGCCGCCTTGTCGAGGCGCAACGAGAACAGTTTTACCAGTAAGTCGTAGCGCATCCGTTCGGCGACGCTTAGCGCGCGCGTTTGCACGACCGGCGTGCGCCGGGAAGACATCTGCTGCTGGTAGCCGTGGATCGAGAACGTCGTCGACGCAGCCACTCCCGATACATAGCTGAAAGCCCCGCTGCCGACCCCGACGTAATCGTCTTCGTCGACGATATATTCGTCGATCGCACCGGCGCCGTGCGAGAAGCACCACACCGAACCCATGCCGTAGTCCGGCGTCAGCTTATCGCGAATCATTCGGTAGTAGTCGGCCTCCCGTCCGGCGGTATCGTGTCGTCGGTCCCGGGACATGCGTTGGCGAATCGCACGCCGTGCGACGGGCGCGACCATCAACGGGTAATAGGAAACCTGGTCGACGCGGAGCTGGTCGGCGATGGTGTCGAGATCGGCCGCCAGGGACTCCGGCGTCTGGCAGGGCAGGTTGAACATCATGTCGACATTCAGCGTGTCGAAGCGACCTGCCGCCGCGGCGAGTCGCTCACGAATCTGATCGCCGCTGCCGTAAGCCTGGTAGCGGCCCATGCTCTGCAGTTGCTCGTCGTCGAATGACTGGACGCCTACCGACAGCCGCTTGACCCCGGACCGCTGCAGCATCTGCAGCACCGGAGCAGTGAGTTCCTGCGGGTTCGTTTCCACCGAGATTTCTTCGATCGGGAATTGCGTGGTGATATCGGCGAGCAGCGCTTCCAGCGCGTCGGGCTCGACGGTCGGCGTGCCGCCGCCGACGTAGAGTTTCGTGAAGCGGAAACCGCGGTCGCGGTACCAGTTCAGCTCGGCGCGCAAAGCCGTGAAGTACTTACGCGCCCGGTCCGCGTCATAGCGAACTCGGTGAAATGTGCAGAACGGGCACAGCTGCGGACAGAACGGTATGTGCACGTACAACTGGCGAATATTCTCCGGTCTCGCGTCGGTTGGTAGCCACGCGACGTCGCCATCATCGAATCGCATCATGCGCCGTGACATCGATTGCGCGATCGACCCGCCGATTCGCGCCGTCAGCGCTTCAATCATCACGGCGCTCGCGTGCTAGATGCTCGACGATTTGGCCGAAACTCAGGCCCGCGTCGTTGCAGGGCGTCGATGTCGGCATCTCCGTCCGGAAACCGCGCGCCTCGAGCGCGGCGATCGTCGCGGCGGCAAGGTATGCGTTCTGGAACACGCCGCCCGTCAGGCCAACGCGCTCGACCGGGAGCTCGCGGCGGATTGTCGTGGCCGAGTTCGCGATCGCAGCAGCCAGCGACAGGTGGAAGCCTGCCGCGCGTTCGGCCGCGGATATCGTCGCGTCACAAAGCATCGGTAACAATGGACGCCAGTCGACGCGTAACAGTCCGTCGTCCTCGATCAGCGGCAGGTCGATCGCCGGGCCGTCGTCGGCCGCGATCGCCTCGAGCAGCATCGGTCCCTGGCCTTCGAAGCTCGCCGAATGAATGCCGAGCACCAGGTTTGCGGCGGCGTCGAACAAACGGCCGGCGGCGCTGGTGACGTGGCAGTTTACGTCGCGCTGCCATGCAGCCCGAGCCAGATCCACATCGTCCACAGCGTTTAGCGGCATTCGGTCGATTCCAGCTTCCCAGCACAGCGCCGCGGCGCTTCGCCACAGCTGCCGCGCGGCCAGGTCGCCGCCGGGCAGTCGAAAGGTCTTTAATGATGCGCGCCTGCGCCACCGGCCGGGCCGCCCGCAGAAAGCTTCGCCGCCCCATAGCGTGTCGTCATCGCCGCGGCCGACACCGTCCCACGCGAAGATCAGCCAGTCTTCGACTTCAGGATGCTCGCCGGCGAGTGCCGACGCGTGCGCATGGTGATGCAGCACCTGCTTCGTCGGCAGCGGCTGCGTGCGCGCCCAGCGTGTCGTCGCGTAACCGGGATGGGCGTCGCAGACCAGTTGCTCCGCGCGCACGCAGTAGAGTTTCTGCAGGTCCTCGGCGACCTGCCGCATGACGTTCATGCTCCGCGGCGAATTCATCTCGCCGATGTGCGGTGATACGACGACGCGGTCGTGCCACGCGAGCGCAATCGTGTTCTTCAGATGTCCGCCGACGGCCAGCGTGGGCTGCTGCAATCGGCTTCCCAGTTGAAGTTCCGTCGGCGCGCAGCCGCGGCCCAGCCTGATCGGGCGGGCGCGGCCGGCGACCACGCGATATACGGGATCATCGGCCGGCCGCTCTATCGGGCGGTCGTGATGCAGGAATGCATCGGCGATGCGCGCGAGGCGTGTCGTCGCGTCGTCGACGTTCGTCAGCACCGGTTCGCCGCTCAGGTTGCCGGACGTCGCGACGAGCGGACCACCGAAGTCATTTAGCAGCAACTGATGCAATGGGCTGTAGGGCAAAAACACGCCGATCTCGGACAGGTCGGGCGCGACACCGTCCGCGAGCGGGTACTCGTCCCGTGGCGTCACCAGCACGATCGGCCGGCCGGGGCCGCTGATCAGCGCGGCTGCCTCCGGGGACAAGTCGGCGCAGCTGCGCACCCGGTCGAGACCGTCGGCGCCCGCGGCCGGAAACATCACGGCCAGCGGCTTGTCTGGGCGGGCTTTGCGCAGTCGCAGGCTGGCAACCGCCGATTCGTCGCGCGCGTCACACATCAGGTGATAGCCGCCGATGCCCCTGACCGCGACGATTCTCCCGGCGCGCAGCGCCTGCACCGCGGCCTCGATCGCGGCGTCGCCGCGAAACGGTATCGATTCGGCGTCGACGTATTCCGGCGTCGGTCCGCAGTCGGGGCAGGCGAGGGGCTCGGCATGGAAACGCCGATCCACCGGGTCGTGATACTCGGCGCGGCAGTCATCGCACAGCTCGAACTTCGCCATCGTCGTGCGCGAGCGGTCGTACGGCATGCCGCGAATCAGCGTATAACGCGGGCCGCACTGCGTGCAGTTGATGAACGGGTAGCGGAACCGACGATTCGAAGGCGTCGCCTGCTCGTGCGCGCAGTCGTCGCACATGAAATAGTCCGGCGGAACGAAAATCAGCGGCTCTTCGCCGGGTTCGCTTGGCAGGATCTCGAATCGCTCGCCATCGATGAACTCTTCGCGATCGACAACATGCTCGCGATACTCGATCACAGGTTGCGCGAGAGGCGGTGCCGCATGCACGAGGTCACGTTCGAATTTCGCGAGCATGGCGTCAACGCCGGCCACGACGATCTCGACTGACCCGGTTCGGTTCCGGACCCAGCCGGCCAAGTCGAGTTCCGTCGCCAGCCTATAGACGAAGGGTCGATAACCGACCGCCTGGACGTGGCCGGTCACGACGATCTTCAGCGCAGAGCGCGCTATCGCCGGCTCCGCCGCTGCCGCCCCGATCGTCGCCATGTTCGCCCTCAGCCGGTCCGTGCGGACGCGTTATCGCGGATGCCGCCGGCCCACCAGACGCGACATGCGCCTTCATCGGACACCATGCACGGACCGATCGGCGAACGTGGCGTGCACGCCGCGCCGTACAGTCGGCACTCGTTCGGATATATCTTGCCGAGTACGACGCGCGCGCAGTCGCAGCCCGGCGGCATTTCGCCGGCGCGCTTGCGCGCGGCATCCGCAGGCTGCGGATAGCGCAGCCGCGCGTCGTGCTCGCGATATTGCGCCGTCAGACCGAAGCCCGAGCCGGGGATCTCGCCGATGCCGCGCCAGTTCGCATCCACGATATCGAAACATTGATCGAGCAGCGCGCGGGCTCGCAGGTTGCCGCCCGGCCTCACGGCGCGCGGATAACAATTGATCAGGCGACATTCGCGATGGATGAACTGATGCATGACCGCGTACGTCGCGGCGAGCAGGCTGTCGGCTTCGAAGCCCGCGACCGCGGCCGGGATGCCGTGCTCGCGCGGCACGAATTCCCACTCCTCGGGCCCCATAACCGTCGACACGTGGCCGGGCGCGATCAGCATGTCGAATCCGGGGGTCCCCGAGTCGAGCAGCATCGCCACCGCGGGCCAGGTCAGGCGGCCCGACAACAATATCGAAAGATTATCCGGAATGCCCTCGGCGAGCATCGCGGCGACCGGCGCCATCGTCGTTTCGAATCCCGCCGCGAAGAATACGACTTCGCGATCCGGACTGCGTTCAGCGATCAGCCGGGCCTCGATCGGGCTGGCGATCGGCCGTACATCGGCGCCGGCGGCTTTCGCCTGTTCCAGTGAGCGTGGTTCGCGTTTCGGGCCATTGACCGGCACGCGCAACATGTCGCCGAACGCGACGAGCGTTATGGAACCCGTCCGCGCGATCTGGATTGCGTCGTATACGTCCTCTTCGGGGCAGATGCAGACCGGGCAGCCGGGTCCCGGAATCAGTTCGACCCCTGACGGCAGTGCACTGCGCAGCCCGGCATGCGTGATCGTCCGTTCGTGACCGCCGCACACGTTCATGATTCTGACCGGCCGCGGCGGGTCCAGCGAGCGGATGCGCGTCAGCCACTGGCCGGCTTCGGCGGTGGCATCAAAATCCATCGTCCGACACCTCGGTTCCCGTCGCGTCGTGCAGCAGCGCACCGTCGGATTCGATGCGCGGTCGCCGGTTCTGGCCCTCGCGCAAGTCGAGCCGGTGAGTGTCGACGCTGTCCGCGAGCCAGTCCATCCATTCGCGCATGCCGGCCCCGGTCCGGGCAGACATTTCGTGGCAACGCGTCGATGTCGCCAGGCGCTGCAAGTGGTCCTGCGCCCGGCGTGACCGAAATTCCGGCAGATGTTTCGCGAGATCCATCTTGGTCAGCAAGACGAGATCCGCGGCGCGGAACATGACCGGGTACTTGAGCGGCTTGTCGTCGCCCTCCGGCACCGACAGCAGCGTGACGTTCAAATGCTGGCCGAGGTCGAAGCTCGCCGGGCAGACCAGGTTGCCGACATTCTCGATGAACAGCACGTCGATCGCGTGCAGATCGATGTCGCCGAGTGCGGTTGCGATCATCCCGGCATCGAGGTGGCAAGCGTTGCCTGTCGTGATCTGCACCGCGCTGAGCCCCGCCTTGCGCACGCGTTCGGCGTCGTTCTCGGTGGCGAGGTCGCCTTCGATGACAGCGACGCGCAGATGCGGCGGTAGCAGTTGCGCGGTCGCCTCGAGTAGAGATGTCTTACCCGCGCCGGGAGATGACATCAGATTAATCGCCAGGATGCCGTGACGCCCGAGTGCGTCGCGGTTCACAGCCGCCCGCTCGTCATTGGCCGTCAGCAGTCCCGCCATGACCTCCAGCGTGCGCGAGTCGAGAGCATTGCCGTTCGAGTCGCTGGTATCGGCGCATCCGCATGTCTGGCACATAGTGTTTTCCCGTCTCTTTCCGTCGCCGCGGTACCCGTTAACTTAGTGCAGCTGCGGCGGGGCTTCGAGTTCCAGACGCGCGAGCAGCAGTTCGTCGCCGCTGACCAGCGTCGTTCGCCAGTTGCTGCAGGCCGGACAGACGAGCCGGCTCGGTTCTACTTCGGCTTCCTGATCGCATTCGCCGCAGTGGACGATCAACGGCGCCGTTTCCGTGATCAGGTCGGCTTTCGCCGCTACCGTTCCGGCGCGCGCAATGTCATACGCCTGCCTCAGCAACGGTTCCTCGACGCCCGACAACGGTCCGATACGCACGACGATCGTGCTTACGACGCCCGCGCTGTGCTCGACGGCGAGGTCTTCGACCTGCTCGATCAATGCCTGACACACTGCGAGTTCATGCATGATGCGCGAGTACCTCGTCGAGTAACTCCCACGATGCCGCCGCTTCTTCGGGCGGGATCTTCTGGATCGCGTAGCCGACGTGCACGAGCACGTGATCACCCGGCGCGAGCTCTTCGCCCTGAAGCATGAAGAGGCTCACGTCGCGGGCGATTCCTTTCGCCTCGCAGACCGCGTTGAAACCGTCAATCTTCGCGATCTGCATCGGGATTGCCAGGCACATGGTTCAGCACCCCCTGATTAAACCGGCCCGTTCACTATACGCCTGCCAAGCGATTGATGTGCTTAGGTAAATGTCCGTATTACCGGGAGATACCGGGTTCTATATACAGGTATACAGGGGCCGAAGCGCTCCACGGGGGCTTTCTGAGATGTCCGGAAGAACAACATGAATCGCTACGTCGTGCTCGCGATCGGCAATATTTTGTTGTCGGACGATGGCGTCGGCGCGAAAGTATTGGAAAAGTTGCAGCTCTCCGGTCGCGTGCCGTTATCAGCCCGCCTCGTCGACGGCGGCACGCTCGGGTTCGCGCTCGCAGCGGAACTGGAAGATTGCGCCGGGCTCGTCGTTGTCGATGCGTCGCACATGAGCGCACCCGCCGGAACCGTCTGTCGATTTGCCGGAGACGCGATGGATGTGCAGCTCTCCAGGCTCGGCCGCAGCGTTCACGAGGTCGGCCTTGCAGATGCGATCGACATTGCGAGGCTGACCGATCAGCTGCCGCGGCGCCGCCTATTGATCGGTATCGAGCCCGCGACGACCGACTGGGGCGAAGAACTGTCGCCGGCGGTCGAGGCGGCCGTGCCGGACGTCGTCGAACTCGTGATCGATACGTTAAATGACTGGCGTCGTTCCGCCGCGGCGGAGCCGGAGCTTGGCGCATCGCCGCAGCCCGCATCGGCGTCCCGCTCGCTGGAATCGCCAGCGTGACCGGCCTCGACAATATCGCGGTCACGCTCGAGCAGCCGACCGGCAACGTCGCACCGTTATTGAATGAGATTCGTCACGCGCTGGAGCGCCTGGCGGACAGCGGCGAACCGACGATGATCGATTTGCGCGGCATCCCGCTCGCACCCGGCGAAGACGATGCGCTCGAGGCTGCGCTCGGCCACGGCGAGGTGACCGCGACCATGAATGCGCTGGGTCCCAGCGTAATTCGGGAGACCTTGATTCCGGGCGTCTGGACCGTCACGCATCGCAACGCGAACGACGAGATCGTCGGGCGCTACATCGAAATCACGAAGATGCCTGCGATCCTGGAATCGCAGGATGCAGACATACTGCGCGGCATTGCCGAGCTCGGCGAGCGACTGCGGCAGGTAAACGCACACGGGGAGTGACGAACGATGGCACGAATCGAAACTCTGGGTGAGGCTCTGGCGCGACGCGGCGTATCGCGGCGCAGTTTTCTGAAGTTCTGTGCGGCGACGACGTCGCTGATGGCGCTGCCGCCGAGCATGATTCCGCGCGTCGCTGCAGCACTCGAAGCGGCGAGGCGGCCGTCGCTGATCTGGTTGTCGTTCCAGGAGTGCACCGGGTGCACCGAGGCGGTAACGCGCTCGGACTCGCCGACACTGGAAGGGCTGATCTTCGACGTGATCTCGCTCGACTATCATCACACGCTGCAGGGCGCGGCAGGCCACGGCGCGGAGTTGTCGCGCGAGCAGGCAATGGAAGAGAACTGGGGCAACTATCTCGTCGCGGTGGACGGTTCGATTCCGCTCGGCAATCCCGGCTACTCGACGATCGCCGGCATCAGCAATCTCGACATGCTGAAGCAGACGGTCGAGGGCGCGGCCGCAGTCGTCGCGGTCGGCACATGTGCCGCATTCGGCGGCATACCGCAGGCGAACCCGAATCCCACCGGCGCCGTCGGTGTCTCCGAGATCATCAAGGACAAGCCGATCATCAACGTGTCCGGTTGCCCGCCGATTCCGGTCGCGATCACAGGCGTGCTCGCGCAGTTCCTGACCTTCGGCAAACTGCCCGACATGGACGGTCTCGGCCGGCCGAAGGCGTTCTTCGGCCAGAGCATTCACGATCGCTGCTACCGGCGCCCGTTCTACGAGAAAGGGCAGTTTGCGGAGACGTTCGACGACGAGGGCGCGCGCGCGGGCTGGTGCCTGTTCAAGCTCGGCTGCAAAGGGCCGATTGCCTACAATGCGTGTGCGACGGTCAAGTGGAACGGCGGGACGAGTTTCCCGATCGAGGCGGGTCACCCGTGCCTCGGTTGCTCGGAACCGAATTTCTGGGACAAGGGCGGGTTCTACCAGCCGATTTCCGAGGTCGAGTGGGGCGGCTGGACGCAACTCGGCACCGCCGCGGCGGCCGGCGCCGCGATCGGCGCAGCGTCCGCGCTTGCGGCCCGCAACAAACAGAACAAAGCCCGGGAGGAAGACGCATGACACTTCTCGACTTCGCACGCGGCCCCGCGTTCGAGTGGGCCTTCGTGATCTTCGCCGTCGGCGTTGCGTGGCGACTCGTCGGCATGTTCCTGCTGCGCCGCGACCGTCAGCAAGCCGCGGCCCGGCGCGATACGCCGATGACCGACGGCGTCAGGGCCATCGTGATGCGGTCCGTTCCGCCGCACGAGCTGGAGAAGAACATCGTCTTCCAGCACATCACCGGCTACCTGTGGCATATCGGATTTTTCGCGACGATCCTGTTCTTCGGTCCGCACATCCCGTTTTTCAAGTCGATACTCGGCTTCGGCTGGCCGACCCTGCCGAACGAGATCATCACCGTCATCGGCGCAATCACGATTGCCGTGCTGATCACGTTGATGGTCCGGCGATTCATGCACCCGGTGATGCGCGTGATTTCGACGGCTGACGACTACATCAGCGTGATCGTTACGATTTTGCCGCTGCTGACCGGGCTGATTTCCTACGCCAACATCGGCTTCGACAAGGAGACCAACCTCGCGCTGCACTTGCTCAGTATCGCGCTGGTCCTGGTCTGGTTCCCGTTTGGCAAGCTGATGCACCTGTTCCTGACGTTTCCGACGCGGTACAAGGCCGGCGCCGACTTCGGGCGCAAGGGGGTGGCGGGATGAGCACAAGAGCGGAATCAGTCGCAAAATTTCGGCAACTCACAGCGGGCCTGTCCGCACGCGCGCCGGCGCCGTCCGGATCAGAGCGTGAACGCGTCGACCGTGCCAAGGCGGTGTTCGCCAAGCGCCTGAACGCCGGCATGGCCATGAACCTCGAGTGTTGCCTGCGCTGCGGTATGTGCGCCGAGGCGTGTCATTTCTACGAGAGCACGCAGGAGGCGAAGTACGCGCCGATTCACAAGGTCGCTCCGTTGCGCCGGTTCTACCTGCGCGAGCTGAGTCCGCTGCGCCTGATCAACAGGCTGTTCGTTCGCGATACGAACCTGAAGGAACTCGAATCCTGGCAGGAGCTCGTGTTCGACGCGTGCACCGAATGCGGGCGCTGCGACATGATCTGCCCGATGGGTATCCAGATCTCGCCGATGATCGGCGTGATGCGCGAAGGCCTGACCGAGGCTGGTCTGGCGCCCGCGGAACTTGCGGCCGCCGCCGCGGAGCAGGTCGACGACGGCAAGGTGCTCGGCGCGGGCGCCGAGCAGCTGAACGCGGTCGTCTCGCAGTTGCGCGGGCGCGGCATCGACATACCTCTGGATGCGGAGCGGGCCGACGTCATGGTGTTGACGACGGCGCTTGAGCTCGAGTTGTGGCCTGACGCGCTGGCCGCGATGGCGAAGGTCATCAACGCGACGGGCGCGAACTGGACGCTGCGCAGTGCGGCGTTCGAAGCCTCCGCGTTCGAGTATTCGTCCGGGAACGAGCGCGCGCGGCGCGCGGCGACGAAGCGCATCGTCGACGAGGCAAGTGCCTGTGGCGCCAAGACGCTGATCGTGCCCGAGTGCGGTCACGCATACCCGGCGCTGCGCTGGAAGGCCGCGAACGACCTGGGGCGCCCGCTGCCGTTCGATGTCCTGGCCATTTCGGAGTTTATCGGCCGCGAGATCGACGTCGGCAGACTGAAGCTGAAGAAGTCGGGCAACGGGGCGAGCGTGACCTATCACGACCCGTGCAAGATCGGCCGCCTCGGCGGGGTGATCGACGAGCCGCGCAAGGCGTTTGACGCGATGGGCGTCGAGTTGACGGAAATGGAATCGCACGGCAAGACGCAATACTGCTGCGGCGGCGGGGGCGGCGTGATGCTGATCGAGCGGGCCGCGCCGCTGCGCAAGCGCGCGTTCGAAATCAAGATGCGCCAGGTCGATGACACCGGCGCGGATACGGTCGTGACATCGTGCGAGAGCTGCCGCATGAACTTCAATATCGGCGCGGAGAATGCGAACTGGCAGAAAGAGGTGCGCAGCCTCGTCGAGATGGTCGCGGACAATCTTGCGGGAGAAGGCTCATGAGCGAACGGATCGTCGTTGATCCGATCACCCGGATCGAAGGACACCTGCGCATCGAGGCGCAAATGGAAGGCGACAGGATCGCCAGCGCGTATTCGTCGGGCACGATGGTCCGCGGCATCGAGATCATCCTGCGCGGCCGCGACCCGCGCGATGCGTGGGCATTCGCGCAGCGCATCTGCGGCGTGTGCACGCTCGTGCACGGCATCGCTTCCGTACGCGCGGTCGAGGACGCGCTGGACTACGAGATCCCGCCGAACGCGAACCTGATCCGAAATCTGATGATCGGCGCGCAGTACGTCCACGATCACGTTATGCACTTCTATCACTTGCACGCGCTCGACTGGGTGGACGTCGTATCGGCGCTTTCGGCCGACCCGGGCGCGACGTCATCGCTGGCGCAGTCGATTAGCTCGTATCCGAAGTCGTCTCCGGGCTACTTCGCCGATACGCAGAAGAAGGTGAAGGATTTCGTCGAGGCCGGCCAGCTCGGCATCTTCCGCAACGCGTACTGGGGTCACCCGGCTTACAAGTTGCCGCCGGAAGCGAATCTGATGGCTCTCGCCCATTACCTGGAGGCCTTGTCCTGGCAGCGCAGTGTTGCGCGCATGCTGACGATATTCGGGGGCAAGAATCCGCATCCGAACTTCGTCGTCGGCGGCGCGCCGAGTCCCATCGACCTGAACTCGGACTCTGCGATCAACTCCAAGCGCCTGTCGCAGGTGCAGGAGATCATCAACGAGATGCGCATGTTCGTCGACCAGGTCTACGTGCCGGACACGCTCGCGATCGCAAGCTTCTACAAGGACTGGGGCGCGCAGGGCGAGGGCGTCGGCAACTTCATGTGTTACGGCGACCTGCCCGAGACCGGTATGACGGACCCGTCCAGTTTCCTGTTCCCGCGCGGCGCGATTCTGAATCGCGACCTGTCGACAATCCACGAGATCGACCTGCACGCGCAGGACGAGATCCAGGAATACGTCGCCCACTCGTGGTACGACTATTCGTCGGGCGATGACAGCGGCCTGCACCCGTACGAAGGTGAGACCGAACTGAACTACACCGGGCCCGAACCCCCGTACGAGCATCTCGACGTCGAGAATGCGTACTCGTGGCTGAAGTCACCGCGCTGGAAGGGCAACGTGATGGAGGTCGGGCCGCTCGCGCGCATGCTGATGATGTATGCAACCGGGAACGAGCAGGCGAAGGAACTCGTCGACTACACGCTGACGACGCTGGACGTGCCGGTCGGAGCGCTATTCTCGACGCTGGGCCGGACCGCGGCCCGCACGTTGGAAACGAAGTTGCTGGCCGATAAGATGCAAACATGGCTCGACAACCTGATCGGAAACATTCGCGCCGGCGACACGAAGACCCACAACGAGACGTTGTGGGACCCGTCGACGTGGCCGGCCCAGGCGCGCGGCGCCGGCTATATGGAGGCGCCGCGGGGGGCGCTGTCGCACTGGATCGTGATCGAGAACGGCAAAGTTGCGACCTACCAGGCCGTCGTGCCGAGTACCGGGAACGCGGGCCCGCGCGATCCGAGCGGCAAGCCGGGGCCTTACGAGGCCGCACTGGCCGGCCACGCGCTGCACGACCCGAAGCAGCCCATCGAGATCCTGCGCACGATCCACAGCTTCGACCCGTGCATCGCCTGCGCGGTGCACGTGACCGATCCGGACGGCGAGGAACTGGTTCAAGTCAAAGTCTGCTGAGCGCGCCACGACGAATTTCGGATAGATCACCGGAGGTTGCCGAATGATCCGGGCCGTCGCGATCGCGGGCGTTCTACTTCTTCCCGTAGCCGTGCTTGCGGCCGAAAATGGCACGCACTCCGATCCGATCGCGCCAGTCATACTCGGCGTTACCGGGATCCTGTTCTTCGCGGTCCTCGGCCGATTTCTGGCTCGACAGGTCGAACAACCGGCCGTCGTGGGCGAATTGCTGATGGGCATCCTGGTCGGTCATCTCGGGTATCTGTTTCACTCCGATCTCATCTTGTTGCTGCGCGAGGTACCGCAGATTTTCGATGTCATGAGTGGCATTCCGACCGCGGCGATGTTCGACGGCGAGACGTCGCAGCAACTGAATCGCATCCTGAATGAGCCAGACGGCGGAGTGCTGCTGCAGGTCGCGCATAGCGTCGACGTGTTCTCACGCTATGGCGTGATATTCCTGTTGTTTCTCGTCGGTCTCGAGAGCAGCGTCGAGAAGATGGCCCACGTAGGAGCGGAGGCCGCTCGCGTTGCGGTCATCGGCGTGGCGGCGCCGTTCCTGCTCGGCTTCCTGACGACCTATTGGTTGCTGCCGGATGCCAGCGCGAACACGACGATGTTCATCGCCGCGACGCTGGGCGCGACGAGCGTCGGCATCACCGCACGCGTGCTGCGCGAGCTACGTCAGGAGAATTCGAGGGAAGGCCAGATCATCCTCGGCGCCGCGGTGATGGACGACGTGCTCGGACTGATAATTCTTGCGATCGTCAGCGGTATCATCGTGTCCGGCGGCGTCAATGTCGGCACCGTGCTCTGGACCATCCTGTTGTCGCTCGCGTTCCTCGGCGGCGCGATCGTCATCGGACCGCACATGCTGCGCATCACGATCCCCTTTCTCGCGCGCCTGGACATCGTCGAGGCCAAGATGTTCACGTCGTTCCTGTTCGTCATGATTCTCGCATGGATAGCGAACCTGGCGGGGCTCGCGACGATCGTCGGCGCGTTCACTGCGGGTCTGATCCTGCATGATGAATACTTCGAAGACGTATTCGATCCCGAGTCTTACGTGTCCATCAAGGACCTGATTCAGCCGTTGGAGGTCATCTTCGTGCCGATCTTCTTCGTCCTGATGGGTATCCAGGTCAAGTTGGAGCAGCTCTGGGAGCCTAAGGTGCTCGTGCTGGCGGCCGGTCTGCTGCTCGCGGCAATTGTCGGCAAGGTGGTATGCGGCATCGGCGCGGGCAAAGGTAGCTCGAAGCTGGCAATCGGCTTCGGCATGTTGCCACGAGGCGAGGTCGGCCTGATCTTCGCGGCGATCGGCAAGACGCTCGGCGTAATCGGCGACACGCTGTTCTCGTCCATCGTCGTCATGGTCATCGTCACGACGCTAATGGCGCCGGGGTTGCTGAAGTGGTCCCTGCAGCGCAAGGAGCGGGCCGCCGCGCGCTCCCCCGAGTGACTCGCGTCGGCTACGTGCGCTTGAACCAGTAGCGCGCGGCGAGTGCCGAGCAGCCGATAAAGACCGGCAGGCGAAGGCTTTCGTCTCGGTACTCGTGCAGTGTCAGGTCCGGGGCGAACAGCTCGACGACTTTGTCCCGGGCGATTCGATGCGGCCCGATCGGCCAGCGGTCCCACCAGCCGCGGCTGCCGCAGTGAATCAGCACGAAGTCGCCGC
Source organism: Gammaproteobacteria bacterium (assembly GCA_051008895.1). Classification (GTDB taxonomy): domain Bacteria; phylum Pseudomonadota; class Gammaproteobacteria; order Steroidobacterales; genus SMWD01. The sequence goes on from JBPCXI010000252.1 coordinate 16,591, forward strand.
CGGGTGCGAGCCACCGACACAGTTGCCGGCTGTACGTTGCTCGTTCCGCTAATGGGAGGCTATGCAGGCAGCCGACGTCGAGTATCAAATCGAACTGCCGCTCGGTTGACCACGTCAGCACACTCTCTTGCACCGTTTCGATGGCGTGACCGGCGTCGCTCGCGCGGGTCGCCGTCATCTCGATCGCCTGGGGCATGAAGTCGAGGGCCGTCACCGCATAGCCGCGGCCGGCCATGTACAGCGAGTAAGTGCCGCTGCCGCAGCCGATGTCGAGCGCCGTGCCGGTGTCCGGGCGCGCCGCCATTGCATCGACCAACAACTCCGGCGGATCCGGGTCGTGCCAGGGCAGGTCGTCGAACCGCTCCGCCGCACCGTAGAGGCGTTCGAAGATCATCAGGTTGCGATCTTTGCTCGCGAATTGCATCGTCGATCTATCCGGTCGTGGCCCCCGTTTCCTGCTCGGAGAACGTATGCGATTGATACCGGTAGCAGCGAATCGTTTCCGACCAGTGATTCGTGTCGAGTCCGGCTTTTTCTTTCAACTGCGCGACGAAGCTTGCCGGATCGGCCAGCTTGTCCCAGACCTTCGGCAAAAACGTTGCCCGCACATCGTCGTCTTCGATCAGCAGGCCGTCCACGTGCGGCGTCAGGTTGTCTAGCAGTTCCTGGTTGCTGCGCATCGGTATCGACTCCAGTGCCGACAGTACCGAAATCTCGATGCGCACGAGCTCCGCTTCGGGTCGCGACAACGCGGGAAAGCGGCGGTCGTGAAATGCCGCATTGAACGCCGCAACCGCGACGCCCTGTGCGAGCGGGTGGCGCGGCTCCAGTGATCCGACGCAGCCACGCAGTGCGCCGCGCTGCGTGATCGTCACGAACACGCCGAGGTCGAGCGCGAGGCTGCCGGTAATCGTGGTGACGTCGAGCTGAATTGGTTGGCGTTCCGCAAATCCGTGGTCGATCGACTGCCGCGCGATGCGTAGCAGCTGATTCTTGTCCCCGGCGGCGAGTTCAATGCAGCACGAACGATCCATAACCCACCACGCGGTCCCTGGTGCCCGACGTATCGCCTGAATTTCGAGTGTCGATCGCGTCGACGCGGAGGTCGAGGCTACCCCGCGTCGCCATCAGGCCGTTAATCGCGTGTGCGCCGCACGCTTCGCCGCCCCCGAGATCCGTCGCGCTCGCGACGATTCGGCTACAGGTCTGTGCATCGATACGCCGCGCCTCGTCGTACGGGTGGTAATGCGACAGGTCGGAGCTGATCACGATCAGCGTCTCGGGACCGCCCCAGGCGGCATCGATGACGGCCGCGACCGGTTCCGCGGCGCAGCGCCCGACGACGACCGGCGCGAGGCTGAACTCCGCGAGCACGGTTTGCAGGAACGGCAGTTGTACTTCGATGCAGTGCTCGTCGCGATGCGCCTTGTCGGAAACGCAAACATCGGGCAATGCAGCGATCGTCGCGAGCAGGTCGCGGTCGAGTGGCACGGTGCCGAGCGGCGTCGCGAAACCTTCGGCCGAAGATAGAGCCATGCCGTCGAGGTACACGCGATGCGCGGGCCCGAGCAGCAATACGCGCCGGATTCTTTGTCGCGCGGGTTCCAGCAACTTATAAGCCGAGGCCGCGACCGGCCCCGAGTACCTGAAACCCGCGTGCGGGGCGATGATCGCTTTCGGTACGGACTGTCCGGTTGCATGCGCCGCATCGAGCATCGCGTCGACATCGCGGCGGAGGGCGTCTTTATCGGCCGAATAGAACAATCCGGAGACTGCCGGCTTGCGGACGGTCATCGATTTTTCCTGCGGTACAGCAATTCCGCGTGCTCCTTAACTTGATATGTAAGGCTTCCGGCCCTATTAAACAAGTCATGGACACAACTATCGTTTCGACCGACTACTGGCATCGCGTCGACGACGGCCGATTGCAGTGCGATTTGTGTCCTCGCCACTGTCGTTTGCGCGACGGTCAGCGCGGCCTGTGTTACGTGCGGCAATGCATCGACGACGAGATCAAGCTCGTCAGTTACGGAAGGTCGAGCGGATTCTGCATCGACCCGATCGAGAAAAAGCCGCTGAACCATTTTTATCCGGGCAGTTCGGTGTTGTCGTTCGGCACGGCCGGCTGCAATCTCGCGTGCAAGTTCTGTCAGAACTGGGATATGAGCAAGTCCCGCGAGATGGATACCCTGGCGGACAGTGCAATGCCGGAACCGCTCGCGCGTGCCGCGGCAGACCGTTCGTGCAACAGTATTGCGTTTACCTATAACGACCCGGTGATTTTCCTCGAGTACGCGGTCGACGTCGCCGCCGCCTGCAGAGCGCGCGGCGTGAAAACCGTCGCGGTAACCGCCGGCTACATCGATCCGGCGCCGCGCCATGATTTCTTTAACGCGATCGATGCCGCCAATGTCGATCTGAAAGCTTTTACCGACCGCTTTTACTACAAGATTTGTGGCGGCCACCTCGCGCCGGTCCTCGAGACGCTCGAGTATATTCGCCACGAAACTGACACCTGGCTCGAGCTGACGACGCTGCTGATTCCGGGCGAGAACGATTCCGACCGTGAGCTCGAGCAGATGACCGCGTGGGTCTTCAGTCACCTGGGTCCCGACGTGCCGATGCACTTCACCGCGTTTCATCCGGACTGGAAGATGCGCGACATCGGCAATACACCGCCGTCGACGTTGACCCGCGCACGCGAAATCGCGCTGGCTAACGGCGTGCGCTACGCTTATACGGGCAACGTGCACGACCCCGCGGGTTCGAGCACCTACTGCCATGCGTGTGGCGAATTGCTGATCGAACGCGACTGGTATCGGCTCGGCCACTGGGGTCTGGACGCGGAGGGCGCGTGCGCGAGTTGCGGGACGTCGTTACCGGGTCACTTCGACGCGACGGCCGGAAATTTTGGTGCGCGGCGCGTGCCGGTCAGGCTCAGCTGACCGGCTAGTTCGCGGTCATACGCGCGAGTCCGTCCAGCGTCGCGGCGACGACTTGTCGGTGCTGCTCGGCACGTTCGATCTTCGGGTCCCATTCCTCGTCGTAGCCACCGCCGATGAACGAGCCGAAATTCATGTGATTGGCGCCGGGTATCGGTACCCAGGTGCTGTCGGTCGGTATCAGGTGGCGCTTATCGGCAAACACTTGCGATGACCGTCCCTCCGGTGTGGCGCGGTGGATGTGTACGACTGGTAGCTGCGCGTCGGACAGGTTGCTCGGGCCCGGCGGATACGAGTCCCACAGGATCAAACCCGCAAGATCGTCCTGGTGATCGAAAGCATACTGCGCAGCCATTGCGCCGCCCATCGAATGACCGGCGATGACCCAGTCGCTGATTTCCGGGAATGCATCGCGCACCGCGTTCGCTGAATTCGGCGCGAAGATCGAGAAGTCGAAAGGCATTGCGACCGCGACGACGAGATAGCCCGCGGCGGCGATTTCCTTCAGGACTTTCGCGTAGCCGCGCACGTCGCAGTTCGCTCCCGGATACAAGATTAGACCAGCTGTCGGTTCTGCGGTGACGGGCCGCATCACGATCCAGTCGTCGATCTCGACTGCGATGGTGTCGTCGCTGACCAGCGCGGCGAGTGCTTCGTCCATCGGATCCGCGCGCCTCGCTTCCGTCGAGTAGACCAGAAAGCCGAACGCTGCCAGCGGCACGATGACGATAATCGCGGCAATGATTTTCAGCGCTTTCTTCACTGTTGTTCCTGTCGGTTCTCGTCGGGACAGCGCGAGCTTAGCAGTTTGTCGCGGTATTTACGCGACCGGTGACGGCAGTGCCAGGGCCGCGAAATGCGCTTGCTCGTTCGTCACGCCGTAGCGCCCGCGCTCATCGCGCGACAGTGTCGCCAGCGCGCAATCGGGATCGTGTGTGAACACCAGGCGTATGTCGCGCTCGAGCATCTCCGCGAGAAACGCTTCTTTCTCATCGATCAGTTGTTCGGGGTAGCGGTCGAAGCCCATCGTGATCGGCAGGTGTACCCACGGCCGGCCGGGCACGAGGTCGGCACAGTAGGTGATGCCGCCGTCGCCGCCGACGATCGACAGCATCAAACCCGGTGTGTGGCCGTCGCTATAGCGAAACTCTACCGCGTCGCCAAGCGTCGTGGACGCGCTCCCGGTGATGAGTTCGAGGCGCCCGCTTTGTTCGAGCAGCGGCTGTAGTTCAGGAATGAACGAGGCGCGATCGCGCTTGTGTGGTTCGCGTGCACGGTTCCAGCTCTGCTGGCCAACGATGTAGCGGGCATGCGGAAAGCGCAGAGTGGGGTTCATGCCGTCGCGCCAGTCGGACAATAGCCCGCCCGCGTGGTCGAAGTGCAGGTGGCTCAGCACGACCGCGTCGATATCGTCTTCGGTGACGCCGCAGGCCGTTAAAGAATCTGGCACGGTGCTGTGGTCTTCGTCGATGCCGTAACGCTCGCGCAGCTCGGGCGCAAAAAATGCGCCGGGGCCGACTTCGAACAACACGGTACGATCGTTCAGACCCGTGACGAGCAAGCCGCGGCATGCCAGGCGGATGCGATTGCGGCCGTCCGGTGGCAACCATTGTTCCCACAGCGCACGGGGTGCATTGCCGAACATCGAGCCGCCGTCGAGGCGTTGCCGGTTACCTTCTATCGACCAAGCACGCATCGGTTCGTCGCGCTAGTCGCGGCCCCAGAAGTGGCGATCCGCATGCGTCGCGGCACCGTGCCGTTGGCGGCCCAGCGCGTCGGCGCGCTCAGCCTTTCGTAATGCACGATCACGCAGGCCAGCACGATCAGTACAGTCACGATGACGGTGATGATGAGGGCGGCGCTGATCATGTCTCGTGTCGCGATGGTTCCGGACGGATCAGCGCGGAATTATGACGGATTGCAGCGGCGAACGCGCGTGTCGCCCGGGTGACTCTCGCGCGGACTGCCGCTCAGGTTCCGGGGCCGCCGCCGGTCACGCTATGGCAGGTTGCGCACAACGACAGGAATTCGCCGTAGGTCGCCGCGCGGGCTTCGCTCGACGACGCGCCGCCACCCTGTCGGCCGAGGTCCTGCGCACGTTGCGCGAGTGCCTCGACGCGCGGCAACTGGTCCGCCTCGCTGGCCATGTCGGCCGCTGCGAGTTCGACGGTCCCGAGCATCTCGGCACCTTGCTGCCAGGCGCGGTCCGATGGTCCGATCAGTGCCGCCCACATCCGGTCCGCTGCCCACAGGTGTCGTTGCATCTGCGTGGTGACGTTGTCGAGTTCCGCGGGCGGGCGCTCGCTCGAACCGAACGCGACCTCGAACCCGCTGGCACGGTGACAGTCGCCGCAAGTGCGCGCGATGTTGCTGATCGCAGCCGCGGCCATCACGAGGTTCGTCGCTCCGGCGGCCTCTGCCGAGTATTTACGCATCTCGTCGATGTACGGTTGCCATTCATTCGGCAGTCCCGGCGGCTCGTCGTGACCTGCGAGCCAGGCGGCCGGTTCCCGAACGGCATCGAGGTCGCCGGCGATGACGGCTGCTTTGATTTCGCCGACCTGGTCATAGTGACCATGCATGTGCTCCGCGAACGCAGTGAGTTGCGCCTGCGACCCATTGTCCGCGACGACGAGCGACACGGCTATCAATGCCGCGGCGAAGATGACAATGGCCACGAGTCGCAGAGTTCCCGACATTGAATTTCCCCGGATCAGAGCAGGTTAGATATTGCTATCTTCCGCGACGCCCGGCAGCGGGTCGATAGGGGATTGCCGTAGCGAGGGGCCGCAGCAAGTGGCCGCAGCGAGGGGCCGGCTGTCGACGCCGCGTGAGTGAAGTCTGTGGGCACGGCGCGCGCCGGCGGAGTAAACTAGGCAGCCATGACGGAATTACTTTTTGCGGCGGTATTTTTCTTCGCGACCCACCTCGGTATCGCCGGTACCCGCGCGCGCGGCGCGCTCGTCGGGATACTCGGCGAGGGGATGTACCTCGGCGCCTATGCGCTGCTGTCGCTGATCGCGATATCTTGGCTGGCCGACAGCTACAAGGTGGCGCCGTATGTCGAGACCTGGGGGCAGCTCTATGTACTGCAGCCGCTCGCACTCGCGCTGATGTTGCCGGCATTCCTGCTGGTCGTGATCGGGCTGACGACGCCGAGCCCGACACTGGTCGGCGCGGAAGGGCTGCTGGAGCGGGAGAATGTGACGACCGGTGTCCTGCGTATCACGCGTCATCCGTTCCTGATGGGTACGGCCTTGTGGGCGCTGACGCATCTGCTGGTCAACGGTGACGTCGCGTCGTTGATTCTGTTCGGCAGCCTGCTGCTGCTCGTCGTGATCGGCGCTTATTCGATCGACAAGAAGCGCGCCGACAAGATGGGGGAGCAGTGGGATGCGTTCGCTGCGCAGACGTCAGTCATTCCGTTCGTCGCGATTGCGCAGGGCCGCAACCGCTTAGAACTTGGAGAGCTGGGTTGGTGGCGGATCGCCATTGCTGTCGCCATATTCTTCGCGACGCTCCATTTCCACGGTGCGCTGTTCGGCGTATCGCCGATCGCGAGTCTTGTCGGCGGATAACTCAGCCAAGTCGGCTGCGGACGTAGTCGTGGTCGTAGGTCGTGATCTCGTGCAGGTTGGCGTCCGGGTCGCGAAAGTACTGAGAGTACGCGAGGTCGTGATCCGAGATGCGCAGGTCGATACTCTGTGCCTCGAGGTGTGTTTTCCAACGCAGGAAACTCTCGCCGTCGACGCCGAACGCGATCGCCGAGTCGCCGGTCTCGTCCGGCCGCTCGAATAACGCGAGATGCACGGTGTCAGCTTCGTTCGCGAGCGTCAGTGGACCGCCTTCGACGGCCCAGACCATGAACTTGTCGACGCGTCTGAACCCGAGTACGCGCTCGTACCAGGCTTCCGCGTCGGCCCAGGACGTTACGTAGACATGAATGTGATCGATGCCTTGCAGTGTGGGTGCCATGATCGTCCTCAGAATCCCGCGCGGATCACATCATTTTCGCCTGCAGGTCGATGAGGTAGTCGATGTCTGCTTCGGTGTTGAAAAAATGTGTGCTGACGCGAAGATTGCCGATACCGCCCAGCGTGCGCATCGAAATCTTGATCGGCTTCATGCATCGTCCCGGCGCAGCGCAGCGCTCGAAGAACGCGGTGTCGAGATCGTAGTCGCCGGTGGTGTAGGTAATCAATCCGTGACGCTTGGCCGGGTCGGTCGGGCTCGTCACGGTACAGCCGATGTCCTGTAGCCGCTCGATCGCATAGCCACCGAGGCGCCGCACGCGCTCCTCGACATTGTGAATGCCGATACGATCGTAGAATTTCATCGTTGCGATCCAGCCGAACAGCGACGAGCCGATCGTCACGTCCTGCGAGAACCGGTTCGCGTTGTTCACGGGCGGGTGCACCCAGCTTTCGAGCGTGTCATGGTCGCGATTCGCGAACGGGATCGGGCCGGGAATGTCGGCCCAGATGTAATTACGATAGCGCGCGTCGATCGTATCCATCACGGACTTCTTGATATAGAACAGTCCGGCGCCCTCGGGACCGCAGAGCCATTTGTATGCACCCGAGATCATCATATCGACGTCGTCGTCTTTCACGTCAACGTCGACGGCGCCGAGCGTCTGCATCGCATCGTCGAGTACCAGCGCGCCGTGTTCATGCGCGATTCGACAGACCTCTTTCATGTCGAACGTGAAGCCGCAGAATGCCGTAGTCCGATCGACGATGACCATGCGCGTGCGATCGTCGACGAGTTTCTCGAGATCCTCCATCAGGATCTCGCCGTTCACGTTCCGCGCGACCCGCGTCTCGGTGCCGTAACGCCTCGCAAGGTCTTGCAGGATATACGGGATCGACGGATACGACAGGTCGGTGATCACGAAATTGTCGCCCTCGTGCCAGTCGAACATGTTGTACAGGATCAGGTTCGCGGTGATCGCCGGCCGGTAGATGTTGGTGACCTCTTCGGCATCCGCATTGATGAAGCGAGCGCTGCGCTCGATGCTCTCGCTCCAGGCGGCGGTCAGGAACGGATGCGTTGCGATGTCCGCGTTCGGAATGTCTTCCATGCGGCCAAATTCGACGAAGTTGTAGAAGTCGCGAATGGCGTCGAGCCAGTAGCGGCCCGGGATCATCTGGTCGGCCGCGTTCAGGTATACCCAGTGATCAAGCAGCTTGAACTCGCTGCGGATCTCGTCGATATGCTCGTCAATGTAGTTGCTCATCATTCCGCCTGTTCGTTGAGGCGCTGCGCACATTCCGCGATGACCTCGAGCGCGACATCGACGTCGCGCTTATGCGTGTGATAGGCCAGCGCAGCGAGGCGCAGCGTAAACTTGCCGTCCAGCGTCGTCGTTGACAGGAAAATCCGCCCGTCGTCGCGTATCGCTTCGAACAGGCGCCGGTTGAAATCGTTCGGGTCGGTGTGTTTCGGCTCGTAGCGGAACGCGACGATGGAAAGATCGGGTGGACCGCCGGTTACGAAGCCGTCGATTGCGCGAATGCGATCGTAGAAGTATTCGGCCAGCAACAGTTTCTCCTCGACCGCGGCGCGAAACGCGCCGACGCCGGCGAGTTTCAGCGCCAGCCACAGGCGCAGGCCGCGAAACGGCCGCGTGAGTTCCGGCGAGAAGTCGCAGGCCGACAGCGATTGCTCAGCGCCCGTGCCTTCGAGGTCCTGCATGTAGCTGGCGCGCGCATGGAACGCGTTAAACAGCGCGGCGCCGTCGCGTACCAGCACGATGCCGAGCCCGGTCGGCAGGAACATGCCCTTGTGCGGGTTGATGATCAACGAGTCCGAGCGCTCGATGCCGGCCAGCCGCCGCCGGCCCTCGTCGCACAATACGAATGCGCCGCCGTACGCGGCGTCGACATGCAGCCAGAGGCCATGTTTCGCGGCGACGTCGGCCAGGTCGGAGAGCGGATCGACGGTGCCGAGGTCCGTGGTGCCGGCACTCGCGCCGATCAGCCATGGGCGCAGCCCGGCCGCGTGGTCCGCCACGATCGCGGCGTCGAGCGCCTGCACGTCCATGCGTGAATTCTCGTCCAGCGGCACGAGCCGCGTCTGGCATTCTTCGAGACCGGCGACCAGCATCGCCTTGGTCAGGCAGTGATGCGTTAGCTCAGTGACGTAGACGACCGTGTTCTCGACGTCGCGCGCGCGGATGTTGTGGCGCTGCCTGGCCGCGACGATCGCCGACAAGGTTGCGATGCTGCCGCCGGACGCGAGATCGCCACGCGCCGAAGCCGGGTACCCGACTTCCTGCGCGAGCCAGCGCACGAGCGATCTTTCGAGCCGCGCCGCGCCGGGCGCGGCGTAGTCGACGCCGGCGTAGCGGTTGATCGCGGCCGCGAGAAAATCGCCGAGTGCACCGGTGTACATGCCGCCGCTCGGAATGTAAGCGAAGAAACGGCTGCTGCCGATGTTTTGCCCGTTGCTGTCAACCTGCTCCGCGAGCACGTCCAGCGCGTTGCCGATGTCGATCGGCGCCTCGTCGATGGTCAGCGAGTCGGCCTGCCGGCGGTTGCTGTCCTGCATGAACACGGGTTTGTCCGCGAGCGACGTCAACCAGTCTTCTATATAGCCGCGCACCGCATCGGTATGCGACGCGCGCGATGCAGCGTCGAGCTCCAGCGCGCGGCTCGCGGCCTCCAGTTCTGCAAGTCGATCGAGATTCGTCATGGTGTCGTCTGACATATACTAATGCATATACTTAACCGGGCCTATGGAGAGCGACATATGAAATGGCCAGCAAAGAGAATGGCGACCCAGACCGGCAAGGGATTCGGTATGTATGAGGTCGCGTCCGCTCTCGCCGCCGACGGCGCGGACGTCATCCGCCTCGAAGTCGGCCGACCCTCGATGGACACGCCGCAACACATCAAGGCGGCTGCCAAGCAGGCGCTCGACGACGGCATCGTGCACTACGGCGACCTGCAGGGATCGCGCACATTGCGCGAGGCGCTGGCCGCCAAGCTCGCCCGCTATAACGGCCTGCAATTCTCGCCGGACGAGATTCTGGTCACGAACGGGCTGACGCAGGCAGCCTTCGCGACCTTCATGGCCGGGATCGAACCGGGAGACGAAGTGATCGTGCTCGAGCCCTATTATCCGCAGCACAACCCTAAGGTTGCACTGGTCGGCGGGCGCGTTGTGACGGTCCCGCTAAATCGCTCCGCCGGCTTCCGTCTCGATGCGGCCGCGCTCGCCGCGGCGATCACGGCGCAGACGCGAATGATCGTCCTGATCAACCCTGCCAATCCGGTCGGCACCGTTTATACGCGTGACGAGCTGCAGTCAATTGCGGACATCGCCGTCGCCAACGACCTGCTCGTCGTCACCGACGAGGTATACGACTACATCGTCTACGACGGCCGCGAGCACGTCAGCATTGCCGCGCTGCCCGGCATGCGCGAACGCACGATCACGCTTGGCGCTTTTACGAAGGCATACGCGATGGACGGCTGGCGCATCGGTTATGCGGCCGCCGAACCGCGGTTCATCCAGGAGCTTATGCGCGTGACGCTGAACGAGACGACGCACCCCTGCGTGTTTGCGCAGGAGGGCGCGCGCGAGGCGGCGGCGGGTCCGCAGGACTGCGTACGCGAGATGCTCGCCGAGGATCAGCGCAGGCGTGACCTTCTCTGCGCACGGCTCAACGCGATGCCGGGTGTCTCCTGCCACGTGCCCGACGGGAGCATCTATGCGTTCCCGGATTTCAGCAGCCTCGGGATGCCGAGCGAGGACCTGGCATTGTTGTTGCTGCGCGAGACACATGTCGCCACCGAGGCCGGGTCATTCTACGGCGCTACCGGCGAAGGCCACCTGCGCATGTGTTTCGGCGCCGCGGCCGATGCGCGCCTCGAAGAGGCGATGGATCGTCTGCAGACATTCCTGGAGGGGCGCGGGCCGCGCGCGGCAGAGTCCGGCGCGGGTCGGTGAGGAGTGCCGGACGGGACGGCTGATATCCTGATCGTCGGCGCCGGCATCGCCGGCGCGTCGCTGGCGTGCGAACTTGGCACTTCGGCGTCCGTCGTGTTGCTCGAGGCGGAAGAGCAGCCCGGTTATCATGCCACCGGGCGCAGCGCGGCGTTTTTCCTCGAGTCCTACGGCAATGAGACGATACGCGCGCTGACCCGGGCGAGTCGCGGGTTCTTCGAACACCCGCCGGACGGTTTTTGCGACGCGCCGTTGCTGACGCCACAGGACTGTATCTTCGTGGCCGCATCCGGCGATCTGGACGAACTGCGGGCGCAGTACGAGCAGATGCGTGAAGTGAGTGACAGTGTGTCGGTCGAGTCCACGGAGTTCGCACTGGAGCGAGTCCCTGTGCTGAGGCCTGCGTACGCCGCCGGTTGCCTGTGGGAACGGGGCGCGCAGCGTATCGACGTCCACGCATTGTTGTCCGGGTATCTAAAGCGGTTTCGCAGCGCAGGTGGTCGGCTGGTCACGGGCGCACAGGTGACGCACGCCCGCCGGGAGGGCAAAACGTGGCACGTTGAATCGACCGCGGGAGAGTTTCGTGCGCGGGTCATCGTCAACGCCGCCGGCGCGTGGGCGGACGCTATCGCCGAGCTCGCCGGCGCCGCGCCGCGGGGACTGCAGGTATTGAAGCGAACCGCGTGCCTGATCGAGACCGAGCCGGTCGTCGAGCCCGCCGGGTGGGCCGCGGTCACCGACGTGCGGGAGAGTTTCTATTTTATGCCCGAGGCCGGGCAGCTGCTGCTGTCGCCGGCGGACGAGACGCCAGTCCCGGCGGGCGACGCCTACCCGGACGACCTGGACGTCGCCATCGCCGTCGACCGGTTCGAAGCGGCAACAACGCTGAGCGTTCGTCGCGTGTCGCACCAGTGGGCGGGCCTGCGCACGTTCGCGCCGGACCGTTCGCCGGTGGTCGGCTTCGATGCCGGTGTCGACGGATTCTTCTGGCTGGCCGGGCAGGGGGGTTACGGCATCCAGACGGCACCGGCGCTGTCCCGACAAGCTGGGAAACTGCTGCAGCAGGCCCCGCTGACCGCGGAGTCAGGCAGCGCCCGCCGTTGATCGCGCGAAGATTGCGACGGCCGTCGAGGATTCGACACTGATAGCGGCGAGGCCGCTTGTCGTGAAAAAATTACATGCAGTTGCATTCATATGTGAAAAGGCGTATCAATCTTTGCAATCGTCATTTTTTAATGTGGCGATAATGCAACAAGAGTCGATTGATGCATTTCCTTTCATTGAAGATTCCGCAGGGGGACTCGTGGTGATGAAAGAACGTGAGATATCCGGATGGCCACTATACTTAGCTGGCATAGCCTTGGTTGCCTCGGCATTCCAGCCGATCGTCGCGCTGGCAGAACGCGAAGAACTCTACGTCACCGCGCGCCGATTCGGGGCTGAGAACTTGCAGGAGTTGCCGGCGACGGTAACGGCGTTCGACGAACAGTTCCTGACCGATCAGCAAATCACCGATTTCGAGAATTTCGCCCGTTTCGTCCCGGGCATGACGTTCGACGACACGAGCCCCGGCGAACGACGCTACGTCATTCGCGGCGTGCGTTCCGCGGGTCAGCAGCAGGTCGGCGTTTACTACGACTATGTTCCGCTGCCGGGCGTGCAGAGTTCGACGTCCGACAGCGGCGCGCAGACGCCCGACCTGAAACTCTACGACATGGAACGCATCGAGGTACTGCGCGGCCCGCAGGGCACGACCTTCGGCGCGAATTCACAGAGCGGCACCGTGCGTTTTCTCACGAGAAAGCCTGAACAGGGCAAATGGGACGCGTTCGCCGGCGGCACGTTGAGCACCACCGAGTCTGCTGACGGCAACAACTATAGTTTCTGGGGGGTCATGAATCTCCCGTTCTCCGAAAAATTCGCCGGGCGCTTCCTCTTGTATACCGGGGAGGACCAGGGTTACATCGATAACAACCGGTGCCGACCGCGGGACCCCGCTCTGCCGAACGCGCCTTCGAATCTCGACTGTATTAACCTTTCGGGACTGAACAGCGTCGAGACGAGCGGCTTCCGGTCGAATCTTCAGTGGGAGGCTTCGGACAAAGTCACGGTCGATGCGCAGTTCTGGTGGCAGGATCGCCAGCTCAACGGCGACAACCGCTACCATCCGTTCGACACCTACGGCCAGCGGGGCGGCGACCCGAATGGTTCGCAGGACAACGTGGCCGACCTGACGTTTTTCCAGACGGGTAAATTTTTAGTCGGCGATTATTCCCAGACGCCCAAGCCAGACGAGCAGATGATTGCTTCCGCGAGGATCAACTGGGCAACTGACTGGGGTTTCGACGTCGCCCTCACGCCGTCCGTTTACAACCGCGACTTCGAATACAAGTTCGATTCGACGTGGATCATCACCTTCCTCGACCCGATGCAAACCCGGCCGGACCTGACCTATGCGTTGACCGATCAGCGGCAGGAGCTCGATCAGTCGGCACTGGAGCTGATCTTCACGTCGAACAATGCCGACTCAGCATTCGGCTGGGTGGCAGGCGCCTTCTGGCGCAAGCGCGAGACCGACTTTCAGAGCTACGTGCCGGTTATCAACGGGCAGGGCCGGACCTTCGACCCGGGCACGCCGTTCACGATACCGCCGACCGACAATCCCGGTGCTGGTATTCCCGGCTGCCATCCGTGCGTGTTCGCGCGGTTTGCTGACAAGGAGATCGAAGAGACCGCGATCTTCGCCGATGCGACCTTCAAGTTCCTGGAGGATTTCGAAATTGCTGGCGGCGTGCGTTGGTTCGAGACCGACTTCAGTGAAATCGGCGCGACCGTGTTCCAGTTCTCGCTGTTCGGCGGCAACCCGCCGACGGCGCCACCGAACACCGTCGATGTCACGGATTCCGAAACGCCGTGGCGGCTGAGCCTGGGCTGGAGCCCGACCGACGACATCACGACCTATATCCTGCGATCTAACGGTTTCCGCCTCGGTGGCACCAACAACCAGGGTATCGTCGCGGTGCCGACGCTGTTCGAGTCGGACGAACTCATCAACTACGAGTGGGGCATTAAGACAGCGTGGGCGCAACAGACCGTGCTATGGAACTCGTACGTTTTTCTGCAGACGTTCGACAACATCCAGGTCGCCGGCCAGGATCCGACCGGCGCATTCGGCTTTATCGGTAATGCCGGCGAAGCCGAAATCAACGGCCTGGAGTCGGAGTTATTCTGGAGTCCGAATGACAGTTTCGATTTCAGCGGTAATTTCACCTATCTGTGGAAGTACGAGTTGACCGAGCCACAGGTCTCGGACGCTGTCGTCGCACCGGGTCTCGCGGGCGACAACCTCCCGCGGATTCCGGAACTCACCGCGTCGTTCACCGCGCAGTACAACTATCAGTTGCCGCTCGCCGGTTGGGATGGCCTGGTTCGCTTCGAGGGCAGTTTCACGGACGAGTCGCAGACCGAACTGCGTCCCGACTCGCCGAATAACCGCTTCCAGGACTCCTATTCGATCTTCAATCTGCGCTTTGGCTTCCGCGCGGAGGAGCTTGATCTCGACGTCACGGTTTACGGTGAGAACATCACCAACGAACAGGGTGACGTCTTCATCGGTGTCGGCAACGGCGAGCCGTCATACAAGTACACGAACCGGCCGCGCACTTTTGGAGTGCAGCTCACCAAGGGCTTCGGCCGGAGCTAGTCTCGGCAGCGTCACGACGCTGTATCAATGCAGGGCCGGCCTTCGTCAATCGGGGGCCGGCCCTTTTAGTTTTCCCGGTCCTTTTAGTTTTCTGGGAGTAGAAGAATGTTAACGACTCGCCGTTCTGTGGCCGCGCGGACCGCGTGCATCGCCACGCTAACCCTGCTGGCTTTGCTCACGCGTGTCGCGGTCGGTGCCGACTACAACCAGCGCCCGGAATTCGCAACGCCCGCCGGCACGACGATCGTCCACGCCGGCATGCTGCTGGCGGTTCCCGGCGAAGCGCCAGCCTCGCAGCAGAGCATCGTCGTGCGCGACGGCGTCGTCCGGGAAATTCGCGCGGGCTTCATCGCCGCGGCGGAGTTGGCCGGAGACGGCAATGTCAGGGTCATCGACCTGAGGCAGAGCTTCGTCATGCCGGGCTGGATCGACCTGCACGTGCACCTCAGTGGCCAGACCGGGTCGGCCCGCAAGCTGGACTTCGTGGAGATGAGCCAGGCGGACGTGTCACTGCAGGCCGCCATGTACGCGCGGCGAACGCTGCTCGCGGGGTTTACGACGGTCCGCGATCTGGGTTCGCGCGGCAACAGTATCTTCGCATTGCGCGACGCGATCGCGGCCGGCAAGGTTCCCGGGCCGAAACTGCTGGTCTCGGGCGATGCGATCACGCCCACCGGCGGTCACGGTGACGTGCACGGCTATCGGCGCGAGGTGCTGGAGGCACTGCCGGCGCTCGGGACGTGCAACGGACCTGCTGACTGCCGTCGCGCGGTGCGCGCGGCGGTAAAGCGCGGTGCAGACGTAATCAAGGTGACGGCCACCGGCGGCGTGCTGAGCGAAACGGCGACCGGCACGGGTCAGCAGTTCACCGATGAGGAACTGAAAGCGATTGCTGACACCGCGCATGCGCTCGGTCGCAAGGTCACCGCACATGCGCACGCGAAAGCGGGCATCGAAGCGGCATTGCGGGCTGGATTCGACAACATCGAGCACGCGATGTGGGCCGACGAAGGGACGATGAAACTGTTCAAGCAGACCGGCGCGTGGATGGTGCCGACGGTGTACCCGATTACCGCGGTCGGCGACACGCCCGAAAAAATGCGCGAGGGTCCATTCAAGGACCTGCCGGCACCGATCATGGCCAAGTTGCTCGAACTCGGCCGGCAGCCGAAAGACATGACGGCGCTGGCTCACAGTATGGGCGTGAATATCGCGCTGGGCACGGACTCGGCGGTCTCACCGCACGGTGAGAATGCCAACGAGTTCATCGAGTACGTCAGTGCCGGCATGACCAACATGGAAGCGTTGATGAGCGGTACCGTCAACGCGGCCGAAGCGGCCGGGATTGCCGACCGCGCGGGTTCGCTCGAGCCGGGCAAACCCGCTGACATCGTCGCGATGCAGACCAGTCCGCTGGATGACATCGCAGCGGTGCTGAATGTCAGCTTCATCATGCGCGACGGTGTCGTGTTCAAAAACCAGGAGTGAAGAACATGAAAAAGCATTTTGGTCAATTCGCCATCGCGACGCTTCTTTTTTCACTCATCATCGGTGCAGCGAACGCCGATGGCATCTTGATTTCGAATGTCACCGTGATCGACGGTACGGGTCGCGCGCCCGTCGTTGATGCTTTCGTGCTGGTCGAGGACGAAATGATCACGAGAATCGCGACGTCGCCGCTGGCGGCGCCCGATGGCGTGCGGATCGTCGACGGCGACGGAAAATTCCTGGTTCCCGGGCTGATGGACCTGCACATCCATCTGATGGGCGGGACGGAGGTCGATATCGATGGTTTGCGCAGCGCCACGATCGATCGTGAGAAGGGCCTGCGCGCGCTCCATAGTTATATCTACGCGGGTGTCACGAGCGTGTTCGATTCCGGCAATAACCCGGAATTCATATTCGGGCTGCGTAAGGACGAGCGCGACGGTGCCATCATGGCGCCACGCATTTTCGCGACGGGGTCGATCGTGACCTACCCGGGCAGTCACGGCAGCTCGGACGTCGCGGTGCACATTGACGACTGGCCGGAAGGCATCCCCATTCTCGATGCGTACCTCGACACCGAGCCCGACGTCGTCAAGCTGACGTTCGAGGAGCGCGGCTGGGGAGCGCGCGAGACGATCCCGATGTTCCCGCTACCCCTGATGCAGACGGTGATCGAGTACCTGAATGACGCGGGCGTCCGTACCGTCGTCCATACGTCCAGCGAACGCCGGGCGCGGCAGGCCATGTTCGCCGGTATCGACAACCTCGCCCACCCGGTCATCCAGGGTCCGGTTACCGCCGAGTTCGCCGCTTTGATGGGCGCGAAGAAGGTCCCGATGGTGACGACACTGACGATCGGCGAAAATTACAGCCGCCTTGCAGAACAACCGGAGTATCTCGATCAGCCGCTCTATCGGGCCGTGCTGACGGCGGACGAGATCGAAGAACTCAAGACCGTCACGCGCAAGGAGTACCAGGAGCGTACCTGGACATGGTGGATGAAGATCATGACCGAGGTGGCCCAGGAAAACGTGTTCAAGATTCACGAGGCCGGGGGGCTGCTATGCGCCGGATCTGATCAGACCCGCGGTACCGACCTGCACCGCGAGTTGGAACTGTTGGCGGACGCAGGTATTTCGAACCTGGACATCATTCGGATCGCCACTCTTAACTGCGCGAGGTTCCTGGGCCGCGAAGACGATCTCGGTTCGATCGAGGCGGGCAAGCTCGCCGACATGGTCCTCGTGGATGCGGATCCGGTCGCCGATATCAACAACCTCAAGAAGATCTCGGCGGTCATCAAGGGCGGCCAGCTTGTCGATCGCAGCAAACTCGATTTGCCGGTCAACCAGTAAGCGGAGTCCGGCCCGGTCCACTGTTCAATGCGGGTCGAGCTGCGAGCATTGGAGGGTCATCCGGTGATCCGGTCTTTCGCTTTGGCCTGGTCGGTATGCGTGTCCCTGGCCCCCGCATTCGGCGGGGCCGCCGACCGGTCCGTCGAGCAACCGCCGGTCGCGCTGCATGCCGGCATGTTGCTGGCCGTGCCCGGCGACGAGCCCCGGCCTCGTCAGGTCATCCTGATCGACGGTGGCATTATCCGCGCGGTGCGCACCGAGCCGGCGGACTTCAGCGACATCATGCCGGATGCGGACAATCTGCGGCACATTGATCTGTCCGGCTACTTTGTCATGCCGGGGCTGATCGACGCCCACGTGCATCTCGCTCATGCTCCCGGGGCAGAATACCTGGCTCACGGCGTGACCGAATCCGGAGCCGCCATGGCCCTGATTGCGGCGCAACACGCGCGAATTACGCTCGCCGCCGGCTTCACCACCGTTGTCGATCTCGGCACGCTTGGCGCGCCCGGACACGATCGCGCGATTTATGCGCTCCGCGACGCCATCCGCAACGGACGTGCGGTCGGTCCGCGCATCGTGGCGGCCGGCAATCCGATTGCCGCGACCGGGCAGTCGCGCACCGCGGGCTTCCGCCCGGAAATCGGCGCAGTGATGGATCGCAATTCGCTATGCGACGGTCCCGCAGATTGCAGCAGAGCGGTGCGCGACCAGGTTCACCGCGGGGCCGACGTGATCAGCTTCTTCAACACCGGCAGCCTGCTGGCCGCCGACCCGGTCCCGCAGGCTATGACTTACGCGGAAATGCGAGCCATCGTGGAGACCGCTCATCAGCTGGGCCGGCGCGTGATCGCCGACGGCCACCATGCGGAGGGGATCGCGACCGCGGTGCGTGCGGGTGCGGACGTTATCGACTCGGTTCATCCTTATGATGCGGCGACTTTTGCATCGTTGGGGCCGGACACCTTTGTCCAGTCGCATATTCACGCGGTGCTCGCCGCCATCGGCGATTCGCCGGACAGCCTCAATGAAGGCCTGTGGGGCTGGATGCCGCAGAGTCTGCTGGAGCGTTTCTACCGGATCAAATCCAGACCGTTCGCGGTGATGGAAGCCTATCGAGCCGGTGTCCGGACGATTGTATATGCGTCGGATGCCGGGGTTTATTCATGGGGCGACAATGCCCGTGACCTGCTCGAGTTTGTCGAGCGCGGCATGCCTGCGGGCGACGCGCTGCGTACTGCGACGGTCAACGCCGCCGCCATGTTGGACATGGACGACGAACTCGGCAGCATCATGGTAGGCAAACGCGCCGACCTCATCGCGCTCGATGGCAATCCGCTCGAGGACATCGAGGCGATGCTGCGGGTTAGATTCGTCATGCGCGACGGCACAGTATTCAAGCATGCGGAGTAGTCGCGTTGCCTGATCCTGCGCTGGATCGCTGTATTTCGATCGAGGATTTGCGTCGCCTGGCGCGGCGGCGCCTGCCGCGCGTTATTTTCGAAGCAATCGAATCCGGCGCCGACGATGAGGTGACGCTGCGCAGGAACGTCGGCGCGTTTTCTCGCCTCGCTTTTCGCGCGCGCTACCTTGTCGACGTCGACAATGTGGATATCTCGACAACGGTCCTGGGCGAGAAAATTTCCGTGCCGATTATCGTCGCGCCGACGGCGCTGAACCGCGTCTATCACCCGGATGGTGAGGTCGCGGTCGCACGTGCCGCCGCCGCTGCCGGGACCGTGTTCACGCTCTCGGCGGCGGCGAGCACTTCGATCGAAGCCATTGCAGGCGCTCCGGGCGCGCTCAAGTGGTTCCAGGTGTACGTCTGGCGAGACCGCGGCATCGTCCGCGAGGCCATTGCCCGCTGTCGGGCGCATGGCTACAGTGCGCTGTGCGTAACCGTCGACGTGCCGGTCCTGGGTAACCGCGAGCGCGACTTGCGCAACGGCATGCGCGTCCCGCCGCGCCCGCGCCTGGGAGGCGCGATCGATGCGGCGCTGCATCCGCGCTGGCTCTGGGGCTACCTGCGTGGTGCCCGCATCGACATGCCGAACCTGTCCGGCGCAGTCGGCGTGCCGGCTGGCGAATCTGTCAGGCTGAGCGACGTCGCCGATACGCAAACGGATCCCAGCCTGACCTGGAAGGACCTCGAGTGGATCCGTGACCTGTGGGATGGTCCGCTGGTCGTGAAAGGAATTCAGCATCCGGAGGATGCCCGCATCGCGGCCAGCCTCGGCGCGCGCGCAATTGTCGTTTCGAATCACGGCGGGCGCCAACTGGATTCGTCGGCGGCGACTATTGATCTGTTGCCGGCGGTGGTCGACGCCGTGGCGCCGGATACCGAGGTGCTGCTGGATTCAGGCGTACGCCGGGGGACCGACGTGCTGAAAGCGGTCGCACTCGGAGCCCGGGCGTGCCTGATCGGGCGGCCCTGCTTGTACGGATTGGGCGCGGCGGGCGAGGCGGGTGTTACGAAGACCTTCGATCTGCTGGCGACCGAGATCCGTCGCGACCTCAGCCTGATTGGCTGCGTTGCAATCGATCGCCTTGACCGCAGCTTTCTAATCTGAAAACGTGAGTCGATGAGCCATCCGGACAAAGGCGTGTCGCAGGCCATCGCCCGATTGCGGGACCTGCTCGGCGAGCGCATTACGGAAAACGTCTCCCAGCGCGAGCATCACTCGCATGACGAGTCCTGGCATGATGCTGCGCTGCCTGACGCCGTCTGTTTCCCGACCAGCGTCGAAGAAGTATCGGAAATTCTCGCGGTCTGCAATGAGCAGCGCGTCCCGGTCGTGCCGTTCGGCACGGGTACCGGCATGGAGGGGGGCACGGTGGCCGTGCAGGGTGGCATCTGCGTCGACGTCGCGGGTATGGATCGAGTTCTTGCGGTGCACGCGGAAGATATGACCTGTGTCGTCGAACCCGGGGTCACGCGCAATCAGTTGAACAACTATTTGCGCGACACCGGGTTGTTCTTTCCGATTGACCCGGGCGCCGATGCGTCCCTCGGCGGCATGGCAGCAACGCGAGCGTCCGGCACCAACGCGGTGCGCTACGGCACGATGCGGGGAAACGTCGTATCGCTGAAGGCGGTGCTTGCGGATGGGCGCGTGATCAAGACCGGCCGCCGGGCGAGAAAGTCGGCCGCGGGTTACGATCTGACCCGGCTTTTCGTCGGCTCGGAAGGCACGCTGGCGGTGATTGTGGAATTGACACTGCGACTGCATGGACGACCGGAAGCCGTCTCCGCGGCACGAGTTTGTTTCGGCGACATCGATTCGGCCGCGCAGACGACGATGGAGACCATGCAATCGGGCGTGCCTGTCGCCCGCATCGAGTTGCTCGATGCCGCGCAGATGGATGCCATCAATCGGTATTCGCGAACCGATTACCCGTGCAAACCGACTTTGTTCCTCGAGTTTCACGGTAGCCCGACTGCCGTCGCGGAGCAGGCGGAAATTGTCGGCAGCATTGCGGCGGACTGGGGCGGCGACGGCTTCGAGTGGACGGCCGATGAGGACGAGCGGCGAAGAATGTGGGCCGCTCGTCACGATGCAGCGTATGCGGCGATGGCCACCAATCCCGGCGGCAAAGCGTATGCGACGGATGTTTGCGTACCGATATCACGGCTCGCCGAATGCATTCGCGGCACGCGCGAGGACGTGGCGCAGTTTCCCGGCCTGACGACCTTCCTGACCGGTCATGTCGGCGACGGCAACTTTCACTATGCCTTCGTGATCGATCCCGACGACACACGGCAATACGAACAGGTGCAGGAAATCTCCGCGCGCCTGGTGCAGCGCGCGATCGACATGGACGGCACCTGTACCGGCGAGCACTCGATCGGCCTCGGCAAACGCGGCTACCTGGAGGCCGAGTTCGGGCCCGAGGCGGTGGAATTGATGCGCGCGTTGAAACGAACGATGGACCCTTTCGGCATCATGAATCCCGAAAAGGTGTTGCCGCCGTAACGACGACGAGCATCCTGACGCTTTCGAGTTACTCCAGGTAACCCCCGATCAGCAGCCAGAGATACGTCGCAGTGAAGCCGGAAAAAGCGACGATGCCGACCAGGCTCCATATCCGCATGCCTCGACCCGGCCGGGCATCCGCGGGCACCGCATCACCGAATACCGCGCGATGATTCAGGGTTGCGATGACGGGTGCAATCAGGAACGCGACGGTCGTGCCAAAATCCAGGAAGGTCCGGAACGAGGCCATCATGAAGAAGATGACTGCAATCGCTCCGCCGGCGAGAAAAATGACGTAGGCGCGGTACAAGGGCGTACCGTCGAGTTGCAGATCCGTGGCCATGCCAATCGGTTCTCCGCGGAGCACGCGCGTAATTGCCACCAGTACTCTCGGCAGAGCGTCGAGGCCCGTGAGCGTCGTCGTCAGCATGACAGAGATGACCGCTGCCGCAACCAGCGGGGTCGACCATTTGCCCAGCGCCGTTTCGTATAGCGCGAGAAGCTGGGCAGCGAACGGAGCTGCCTCGGCCGCCGGCTCAACGCCCGCCGGGCGCATAACGGCGGCGCCCATGACGAGGAAACAGACGGCGAAAAAAGCCGCGCCCCAATAGCCGACGTTGAAGTCGGCGAGTACCGCGCCACGCTGCAATTTCACGCCGGAGTCCTTCGCCTTTGCCAGTGTCCAGACGGACTGCCACACCGAAGCGTCGCTGGACACGGGCATGAAGCCGCCTAACGCGGCGACGAACAGCAGCAATTTCAAATCGATGTCAGCCGGGCTTACGACCCATGAGGCCTCCTGTAGCCGCGGTATCGACAGAATCGCCGCGGCTATCGTCGATACGGACAGGACGCCGATGAGCAGCTTGTTGACGAGGTCGAGCCAGTGGAAGCGACCAATCATAAGAAAGAGTGCGCCGGCCGACAGGATCGCCGCAGCGAACACGCGGTTGTCAATCTCGAGTCCAAGCGACGTCTGGATCAGGGCCGCCGACAGCATTCCGACCGCGCCGACGGCGAAAAACATGTAGGAAAGCATCGCGGCGAGCAGCAGCCACACGGCAAACATGCCCTGGCGCCGATATCCCTCGATCAACGACTCGCCGGACGTTGCGGTGTAGTAAGCGCCGAAGCGGAACAGCGGATATTTCAGTATGTGAATCAACAGAATCACCACACCGATGGCCAGGCCATACAGCGCGCCGGCCCGCGTCGCCTGCACGAGGTGTGACAAGCCGATTGCCGCGCCGGCGAACAGCAATCCCGGTCCGAACGCGCTCTGGAAGCTGTTAGCTCTGGTCACTAACGGCATCCGCCGGGTCGAGATCGATGCGTGGCCAGCCGCGCACCGAGACTCGGTGCATGACCCGTCGAGTCACCGCGTCGTGGGCGCGTTCCAGCCGTTCTCCCCGGTGCAGCAGCTGCGCGTTATCCCAGATGACGACGTCGTTCGGCCGGTATGCATGCCGGTAAACGAAGCGCGCTTGCGTCGCATGGTGCGCGAACTCGGCGAGCACCGGTTGCGCCTCTTCATCGGCAAGACCGACGATGCCGATGCCGGTATCGGCCGCCGCATAAAGTGCCTTGCGCCCGGTAACCGGGTGGCGGCGCACCAGCGGATGCCGGAATTCGGGCACCGAGCCGTCGGTGCGACCCTCGTAGCAGTGAATTACGGTGGTCCGCTCCGCCTGTTCAAGTCGGTCGGCGGGCAGGCTGCGGCAGGCCATGACCTGATTAGCGAACAGGGTACCGCCGCCGGCATCGGGCACGTCCACCGCGTGTAGCATCGTGAAGCTGGCTGGTTCATCGCTGTGGACCAGGTCCGTGTGCCAGTGCGCACCTCCATTCATTTGCCGGTCGTCGCGGTCATCCGCGTTGGACAGCGACATCACCCCGGGCAAGCCGTCGAGTCGCAGGTCTTCTTCATTGTGCTGCACGGGGCGCCCGAGGCTCTCGCCGAAGCGGGCGAGATCCTGCGGTGACAGTTCCTGATCGCGTATGCAGAGTACCGCATGTTCGTACAGCAACGGCGCCAGGGCGGCGGTGAGTTCAGGGCCGGTGTCCCGGCGCAGGTCGATGCCGACGATCTCGAGGCCGAGCGTAGCGCACAGCGAACTGGTGCGTAGTTCGTTACTCGGATCGTGCATAGACTCGAGTTCGCTCCATCGCATGGTGCGTGTTGGATCCAAACGCCGCAAAGCGGCGCCCGTCTGCCTTGACGAGGTCGAGCACGTCCGATGCGAGCGCCTGATTGAGATCGCCAAGGCTGTCGAACACGACCTCGTTGCCGAGGAAGGCGCCGGAAGACGACACCCCTGCCGGCAGTTCAATCGCGACCGGGCGATAGCACAGCACGTTGCGAATGCGCGGAAATCGGGCGAGCAACGGCGGGTGGTTGCGTGTGTAGAAGTCGACGAACTCCGCCTCATCCTCGACCGGGCGGTTATAGCGCACGACGAACGACAGTGGTGCTGCACGCGGCGGTGGCTCCGGGTGACCGGGCACGGCGTAGTGTTCGGGAGTGAATACGTCCAGCGTCGCCGATTCGAGCAGGCCGGTGGCCGACGGGTCCGGCGTTAGCGCCGCGCGAAAGGCAGCAGACTCGATCGACGCCTTCGCGTCGTTCAGCGAATCGAAGTTCAGTTCAACGATCAGCGGCAATCCCGGGCCATCCTGGAACGTAGGCACGTCGTCGGCCGCCGGCCTGTACGTCTCGACGAATCTGAGGCCGGCACTCGCCGTGAGCATCGTCAGCGGGCCGTCGACGAACGCTGCATGGCAAGCATCGGCCGCGGATGCAGGTCCGGGGAAGTTCAGGAACGCCGATGTTGTCATCGCTCGTATTCCGCTCGATTCAGTCCGAATGGTGGCTGCGTTGCGCGCGTATTCCACGCGTGGCACGATGTGCTTCGCTCAGTATGGCAGTTCTTTTTGCGCCAAGCACATCGAAACCCGATCATGCCGGCCGCCGGTGCCATCCTGGCGCTCGTCCTCCTGCCCGCCGCACTGGCCGCAGCCGATTCACGGCCCAATCTTATCCTGATCGTGGCCGACAACCAGGCTGCTTCATTACTTGGCCCATACGGCAACGAGGAAATCCGCACGCCGAACATCGACAGACTGGCGCAGGAAGGCATGACATTCGTGAATGCGTTCGCGGCCAACGGTGTCTGTTCGCCGAGCCGCGCGACGCTGCTGACCGGCCTGATACCGTCGCAGACCGGCATTCACGTTGCGCTGCAAGCGGGAACCGACACGGAAGGCTGGTCCGCGATCGAGGAGTTTCGTTCGCTTCCGCAGACGCTGGCGGACGCCGGCTACGCAACGGGGTTAATCGGCAAATACCATCTCGGCAACCACGATGAGCCGCAGCTGGGATTCCGCGACTGGGTTACATTCACGTCCGGCCACACGACCGCCTTTCACGATGTGTCCGTCATCGACAACGGCGAGCGTTACGTGGTCGAGGAGCATCTGACGGATTTCTGGACCCGGAAAGCGCTCACATTTCTGGAGCGACAGGACGGGGATGAGCCGTTCTTCCTGTATCTCGCGTATAACGGACCGTACATGTTGCCGCCGACAGTGACGATGGACGTGCCGAATCGGCACACCGACTATTATCGAGCGAATCGGCCGTCATTCCCGCAGCAGCCCGTCCACCCGTACTTGCGGCGCTGGACGCAGATGCGCGCGCCGAGCCAGACGATGGTCAATGAAGGCACGACCGCCTGGACCGCGATCGGTGCGCTCAACAACCCGACCGCGATGATCAACACGGCGGCCGAGACGTCGATGGTTGACGACGGCGTCGGCCAGGTGATGGATGCGCTGGAGCGACTCGGGCTGGACGATAATACGCTGGTAATCTATACGAGCGATCAGGGTGCATCGTACGGCCAGCATGGTCTCTGGGGAAATACTTCGTGGTCTTTCCCGTTTACCGCATTCGATGTCAACATGCACATCCCGCTGATACTCCGGCATCCCGGGAATATCGACGCGGGTGCCCGGAACAGCCGGATCATCGCGCAATACGACATGCTGCCGACTCTGCTGCAGTATCTCGGGCTCGAGCAACAACGGGTCGACAACAGCCCCGGTCAGTCTTTCGTTCCGTTGCTGGAAAGCAGGAGCGTCGACTGGCATGACGAAGCTTTCTTCGAGTTCGTGACGGTCCGGGTTTTACGTACGCCGCGTTGGAAGTTCATGAAGCGGTTCGACCGGGAAGAGCCGGATACGCTGTTCGACATGGTCAACGACCCCGACGAGACGCGCAACCTGATCGACGACCCGGCGCACGCGGATACCATTGCGCGGCTCGATCGACGCCTGCAGACGTTTTTCGATCGCTACGCCGATCCGCGTTTCGATCTATGGAACGGTGGCACCGCGAAGGGGCGACTGCTCGAAGTGCACTACGGCAAGGATCACATTTTCAGCGATCGGTTTCCCGATTGGCAGCCGCCATTCGTCGCGAGAGAGACACCGTTTTCCGACCGGAACTGACGCGCACTGCCGTCAGTCGAGCGAGTCGTTCAGCATCATCGTGGGGATTTCGACGTTCACCGCTTTCACCATGACTTACCTTGCGTTGCTGCCGGGCGGCTACCATGACTAGTGCCGGCGAGCGGGGCGATGCTCCACCGGATAGCTCCGCCGCCGCGGAAAGATTAAGAGGGGTCGCGCAAGCGACACCTCTCGTGCGTCTTGACGCCGCCGACGCGCCGGCGGAGATATATCTCAAGCTGGAGAGCCGGCAGCCGACCGGCTCGTTCAAGATTCGCACGGCCGGCAACCAGGTCCTCGCGTTGACGGCCGACGAGTGCGCGGACGGCGTTTATACCGCGAGTAGCGGCAACCTCGGCATCGCGACCGCGTGGTTCGCAAAACAGCGCAACATCCGTGCGACAGTGCTGGTGCCCGAGGACGTGCCCCGAGCGAAAGCCGAGATGCTGGAAGCGCTCGGCGCCGACGTGCAGCGCGTGCGCTATGAAGACTGGTGGGCCGCAGTCGTCAATCGTGGCGTCGACGGCATGCCGGGGACTTATATCGATGCGGACGGGCCGATGGCGATCGCCGGCAGCGCGACGATCGGCCTCGACATCGTCGAGCAGTGTCCCGACGTCGATACGGTCGTATGCTCGTTCGGCGGCGGCGCGCTCGCTTGTGGTGTCGCGTCGACGGTCAAGGCCGCGCGGCCCGACATAACGGTCCTCGGTTGCGAACTCGAGACCGCGACGCCGCTTGCATCTGCGCTGCGCGCGGGTGAGCCGGTCGACGTCGACTACGCGCGGTCGTTCATCTCGGGCATGGGTTCGACGCGCGTGCTCGATTCGATGTGGCCGATCATTCAGCGCATGCTCGACGGTTCGATCGTCGTGTCGCTGCGCGAGGTTTGCGCTGCGATCCGGATGCTGCATCAGTGGGGCGACATCATCGCCGAGGGCGCGGGTGCGGCGCCGGTCGCGGCGGCGCTGTCAGGGCGGGCCGGCGGTGGCAAGATCGTCTGTGTCGTCGGCGGCGGCAACCTCGGCGACGAGAATCTCGCGATGATTCTTGCCGGAGAAACTCCGGGCGTCCAGGGTCGTCAATAGTTCAGCTGATCAGCGTGCCCCGGAATACGGGCGCCGCCTGTCCCGCGATTGACATACGCCCGTTCTCATTGCGTCGGACCCGGACGCGTCCCGCCCGTCCCATCTCAATACCCTGGTGTGCGATCAGTTCGTCGTCGTCACCGAGGCGCCCCTGCGCGATCAGGTAGGCGCCGAGCGCGCCGCTCGCCGTGCCGGTCGTCGGGTCCTCGAAGATGCCGTACTTCGGCGGCGAGAAGAAGCGACCCTGCGTTGTATGCTCGTCGCGAAATGCGAATGCGTAGACGCCGCTGAGTTCTTCGTTGTCCGGCCATAGCGATTGAATCAGCTCGGGCTGAATCTGTATGCGTTCCAGTTGCGATACGTCGGCGAGCGGGACGAAGCAGGCCCAGATGCCGGTGCTGCAGCACGCAATTGCGAGTTCATCGGCCAGCGCATCCGGCGGTAGCCCGAGCACGTCGGCCGCGCGTGCGGCACCCGGGGCCGCCGCGTGTTCCGGCGCCAGCTGTTCCATCGTCGCCCATTCGAGTCGGTCGCCGGCGAACTCGAGACCGAGGTCGAGCACGCCGACCGGCGTGCGCGCGCGCAGCGTTTTCGCCTCGTCGCTGCCGCTCACGCGACCGGTCCACGCGAGCGTGAACAGCGCGGCGATAGTGGCATGACCGCACAGGTCGACTTCCATCGTCGACGTAAAGAAACGCAGCCTGATGTCGGCATCGCCCTGCGGGTCAGAGGAGATGAATGCAGTTTCGGACAGGTCGTTCAGTTCGGCCGCGACCGCCTGCATGAAGTCTTCCGACATGCCGTCGGCGTGCGGCACGACGCCGGCCGGGTTGCCGCGGAACGGCCGGTCCGTGAACGAGTTGACGCGCCAGATTTCGACGCCGTCCGTTGACTGATTCACTCGCGCTTTCCTTCAGTCCAGCAATTCGTTGATCTTCGCGGCCGCGTATTCGCAGTCGGCGCGGTCGACGTTCAGGCTCGTCACCAGGCGAATCAGCGGCCCGAGGTTCCATGCCTGGACGCCGTGACGTTCCAGGTCAGCGATCAGGCGAGCGGCGCGGTCGGCGCCGGCCGTGACGCGAAAATAGACGATGTTCGTCTCGACGTGTGCCGCATCCAGCTCCAGCCCCGGATTGTCCTGAATGGACGTCGCGATTAGCTGCGCGTTCGCGTGGTCGTCGGCAAGCCGCTGCATGTTGTGTTCGAAGCCGTGCAGCGCGGCCGCGGCCATGAAGCCGATCTGGCGCATCACGCCGCCGAGCATCGCCTGGATACGCCGCGCCTCGTCAATGAACTCCCGTTGCCCGAGCAGCAGCGCCCCCATCGGCGCGCCTAGCCCCTTCGAGAAACAGACCGACATCGAGCCGCCCGGCGGCACCAGCTGCCGCGGGTCGAAATCGCCTGCGATGATCGCGTTCCAGATGCGCGCGCCGTCGACGTGCAGCGGCAGCGACTCCGCCTCGCTAAGCGCGAACAGACGCTCGAGTACCGGCAGCGGATAGACCGTACCGCCGCCGAAGTTCGCGGTGTTCTCGAGCACCGCGAGCACCGCGCGGCCATAGCGATGCTCCATATGCGTAATCGCGTCGCGCACCGCGTCCGGGTCGAGCACACCGCGGTCGCCGGCCAGCAGTCGCGGCAGCGCGCCGCTGATCGCGCCCATTGCGCCGCTCTCGAAATAATAGCCGTGGCCGTGGTCCTCGATAATGATGAACTCGCCCGGCCGGGACCAGGCCTTGAAAGCGATCTGCCCCGCCATCGTTGCGGACGGCACGAAGATCGCCGACTCCATGCCGAAATAGTCAGCGATCGTATCCTGCAAACGGTTGACCGACGGGTCTTCGTCGAAACCGGCGTTGCCGACCTCGGCCGCGGCGATGACTTTACGCATCGCGTCATCTGGCAGCGTGAAGGTGTCGGAGCGAAGGTCTGCGTTTTTCATGTCTTCAGGAACCTCTCGAGTCGTCGGAGTCCTTCCTCCAGCTTTGCGGTCGCGCCGCCCGCGCCGAGCCGCAGGTGTTGCGGATGATCGTAGGCCGAGCCGGGCATCACGAACGTGTCGTGCGCGTCCATGAGCTGGGCCGAGAACTCGTCAGCAGTCAACGCGCCGGTCAGGCGCGCGAAGCCGATCAGGCCGGCCGCCGGTCGCCGCCAGTCCAGCGCGGTGTGTGCGTCGATGAACCGGTCGAGCAGGTCAAGGTTGTGCCGGCCTGTCTTGCGCGCGCGCTCGAGCGCGGGAAAATAATAGCCGTCGTCGAGTGCTATGTCCGCGATGGCCTCGCCCATGACGTTCATGATCTCGCTCGTGTCCTCGCGCAGAATCACCGCGTCGGTGATGACCGATGAATCGCGGCTGACGAGCCAGCCGGTACGAATGCCTTGCAGTCCGAGGACCTTCGACACGCTGCCGGTGCTTATCCCGCGTTCGTACAGGGCCGCGGCGGACGGCGTGGGTTCGTCGCCCCATTCGAGTCCACGATACACCTCGTCGGTCAGTACGTAGGCGCCGACGCTGTCCGCGAGCGCGATCACGCGTTCGAGATCGGCGCGGCCGAGCAGGTGGCCGGTCGGGTTGTTCGGGTTGCAGATGAAGATCATCCGCGTCTTCGGCGTCACCAGTTCGGCGAGCCGGTCGAGGTCCGGCGCCCAGTCGTGTTGCTCATCGCGCGGTAGCCGCTTGAGGTCGGCGCCGATAGCATCCGCGAGCACCAGCGGCTGCGGCCAGCCGGGGATGTCGACGATGATGCGATCGCCCGGCTGGACGAGCTGCAAAATCGCGAGGAAGTTGGCCTCTGCGGCGCCGGCGGTGATCAGCACGTCGTCGACCGCGCATTCGTCCGCGACGCCCATGCGCTGGAGAACTTTTTCCCGCAGCGACGGCATGCCCTGGAACGACTGTGCCGACCAGTCGAGTTTCATGTTCGGGTCCAGCTTGCCGATAAAGTCGCCCAGTGGCGGCGGTTCGGTCAGTGACTCGACGATTGATGCCGACGGCCGACGCTCCAGGGCGCACTGGAATTGCCTGAATAGTTCGTGGATCTCGACGTGCATGTGCGCGTGTGACCGTCAGTTGCCGGTTGCGCGCAAATCGGTGTCGTCGGCGATGTTGCGCTGGATGCGCTGCAGATAGTCGTGCAGCGTTGCGAGCTCGCGTTCGTTGAAGCCACGCAGCGCGGCCGTCTGATGCTCTTCGGCGATCGGGTAAATCGTATCGAAGGCGCTTTGCCCGGCGGCGGTCAGAGAGACTTCCATGTAACGCGAGTCGCGCTTCGCCGCGCGCCGCGATACCAGCCCGTCGCGCACCAGTCGCGTCACCGTGCGGCTGACCGTCGGTTGCTCCATTGCCGCCGCCTCGGCGATCGCGTTGATCGTCAGCGTGCCCTGCGCGCGCAACACACCGAGCACACGCCAGCGGCTCACGCTGATCGGCAGTTGTCGCAATCGCTCGCGCAGTCGTTGGTTGAGGCGGTTCGTGATGCGGTACAGCTGGTACGGGACGAAGCCGTCGAGCCAGCTGTCGCCCTGGCTGCTGCGGTTGTCCTTCATGGTGCGGTCTCCCCGGCGCCGGCGACGCTTCCCACGATCCGGCGATTCCGATATATTCATTTGCATGTACGTCGCTGGAATTTAGCATGACTGCTCGACCGGTTTCATTGAGAAGGGCATCGAAGAGGGCATCGAGAAGGTCATCGCGTAGCGTATCCCGCGGCGCATCGCGGCGCCGCGCGTCGGCGGCGGCACCAGCGAGCTAAGCAATGGCCGGCGCCTCGGCAGATTTTCAGCACGAATCGTGGACGTCGCGGCGCGCGTTCCTGCTCGCGACGATCGGTGCGGCCGTCGGCCTCGGCAACCTGTGGCGTTTCCCGTTCATCGCCGGTGAGAACGGCGGCGCCGGGTTCGTGCTCCTGTACCTCGGCTTCGTTTTCCTGCTCGGGCTGCCGGTGATGGTCGGCGAGATGCTGATCGGTCGCCGCGGTCGGCAGAGTGCGGTCGGCACAATGAACCTGCTGGTCGAGCGGGACAACCACTCGCCGTTCTGGAAAAGTATCGGCTGGCTCAGCGTCGGGCTGCCGTTTCTCGGATTGACGTACTACTCCGTCGTTGCCGCATGGTCACTCGACTACCTCGGCCTCGCGGTCACCGGCGCTTTCGGCGGTATTTCAGGCGACGACGCGCAGCAGAACTTTGCGCTGCAGATCGGCAAGCCGTTCAGGCAATTGCTGCTGCACGGACTGTTTATCCTCAGCGTCGTCGTTGTCGTCAGCCGCGGGCTGCACAGCGGGATCGAGCGGATTTCGAAGGTCGCGATGCCGGCACTGTTCGCGATCCTCGTCAGCCTCGTTGTATATAACCTGTTCGCGGCCGATTTCGTGTCGGCGTTCAAATTCCTGTTTACCCCCGATTTCTCGCGCATCGGCACCGAGGCGGTGCTGACGGCGCTGGGCCAGGCGCTGTTTTCGCTCGCGATCGGCGTCGGCGTGCATATTACGTTCAGCGCCTATCTGCCGGAGAAGTTCTCGCTCGTGCAATCGGCCGGCGCAATCTGCGTTGGCGACACGCTCGTAGCGCTGCTCGCCGGACTCGCGATCTTCCCGATCGTTTTTCAGTATGGGTTGAGTCCCGGCGAGGGCCCCGGCCTGATCTTCGTCACGCTGCCGATTGCATTCGGGCAGATGCCGGGCGGCCTGATCGTCGGCAGCCTGTTCTTCCTGTTGCTGTTCATCGCCGCGTACACGACCGGGATCGCGATGGTCGAGCCGATCGTGTCGTGGCTCGAAGAACACCGCGGCGCACACCGTCCCACGATGACGATGGCGTGCGGCTTCTTCGCCTGGATCGGCGGGATCGTGTCAGTGCTGTCGTTCAGTCTGCTCGCCGACGTCTATCCGCTCGATTTCCTGGCGTTGTTCAAGGGTAAGACCTTCTTCGACATCGTCGATTTTTTCGTTGCGAACGTCATGCTCCCGGTGAACGCGCTGTTGATCGCGCTGTTCGTCGGCTGGGCGCTCGACCGTGCGACGATCGATGACGAGCTCGGCACGTCGGGCGGGCCCTGGTATCTCTACTGGCGTTTCGCGCTGCGCTTCCTGGTGCCGGTCGCGCTGATCGCGATCATGCTCGATCTCTGGTTCGGATGACATTGCAATGGTGACGAATATGACCGCCAGCGGCGCGACCACCCTGCCGGACTGGGACGCGCTGCGCGCGCGCTTTCCGGTGTTCGGTAACAAGACCTACATCAACAGCTGCTCGTACGGCGCGCTGGCCGTCGAGGTCGAGGCCGCGATTCGGCAATACGTGCAGGATCGTCTCGAGCAGGGCTGTGACTGGAATTACTGGGTCGAGCGCAATGAAGCCGCACGCGCTTCGTTTGCCCGAATCCTCGGCGCGACCACGGACGAGATCGCGGTCACGACATCGGCGTCGGCCGGCATCAACGCGATCGCGTCCGCGCTGCGATTCGATACCGGCCGGCGCAAGATCGTGATCAGCGACTACGAGTTCCCGACCGACGCCCAGATCTGGTACGCGCAGGAGCTGCGTGGCGCCGAGGTCGTGCGCGTGCCCGAACGCGACGGCTATATTGCGGCCGAAAGCTTTGCCGATGCGATCGACGACGAGACCGCACTCGTCGCGATCACGCAGGTTTGTTTCCGCAACGGTGCGCGCCTCGACGTGCCGGCGATCGCGCAGCTCGCCCGTGAACGCGGCGCGCTGATCATGGTCGACGGCTATCAGGGCTTCGGCACGATGCCATTCAATGTCCGCGAGGCTGGAGTCGACTTCGCGGTCGGCGGTTGTGTGAAGTATCTGCTCGGAACGGCCGGGATTGGCATGCTGTATGCGCGCGCCGAGCTGATCGAGTCGCTCGTGCCGACCGTAACCGGATGGTTCGCCCAGCAGGACATCTTCGCGATGGATACGACGCGCTACGATCCGGCGCATTCCGCGCGCCGCTTCGAGTCCGGCACGCCGCCGGTCGTGAATATCTACGCGGCGACCGCGGGCCTCGACATCGTTGAGGAGGTCGGCGTCGACGCGATCGGCATGCGCGTCGGCGAACTCACGGCGCAGATCAAAGAGGAAGCGAAGCGGGCCGGATACACGATCGTGACGCCGACCGATCCGGCGCGTCACGGCGCAATGATCGCGCTGCGTTGTAACGACGCGCCGGCGCTGGTCGCGCGGCTCGCGGATGACGATATCGTCGTGTCGGACCGTGACAACAACCTGCGGATCTCACCGCATTTCTATAATAACGAGCAGGACATCGAGCGGCTGTTTGCCATGCTCGCGACGCACCGCGAGTTGCTCGCGTAAGCGCGATTGCGAAGGAGAAAGATTTATGAGTGAACCCGTCATCGCCCGGCGCAAGCCGTTTCTCGTCAACGTCGAGGCGGGCAAGACCTATTTCTGGTGCAGCTGCGGTCGCAGCGAGAAGCAGCCGTTCTGCGACGGTTCGCACAAGGGTACAGACTTCGAGCCGCTGAAATGGCAGGCGGCCGAGAGCGGCGAGCAGCTGTTCTGCGCGTGCAAGCATACAAAAAAGAGTCCGATCTGCGACGGCGCGCACAACAGCCTGTCGGAGAAATACGCCGAGGCGAAGCCCGAAGACGGCGCGGACGCGGTGCTCGTCGACTATGCCATTTCCGACGGTGGTGCGAACAAGGCGATGCTCGACAACGGCTGCTACGTCATTCGTGTGCCCGAAGAGGCAATGGAGCAACACGGCGCGCTGAAGATCTTCCCCGTCATCGGCGCGCGCGACGGAGCGAAGTACTTGTCGCAATACCTTGCGCTGGTGGGCCCCGGCGTGTCGCCGGTGCAACGCTATCCCGGAGCCGATGTCGCACTGTTTGTCGTATCGGGTGCGGGCAGAGTGCAGATCTCCAACCGCGAGTTCCGTGTAGGCCCGGAGACCGGTGTCTGCGTGAAGCCCGGGGAGGGCTTCCGGATCATCGCCGACCCGGGCTCACCGATGGTCGTGAACGTGACCGTCTGTCCGCACTGCGAGGAGCCTGAATTCCTGGCCACGCTGCCCGATGCATTCGACGAGACCGTTCCCAATCGCGTGCAGGGCGTCGACCCGGCCAAGCGCGAGCCGATGGCCGACCGGTTTTTCCAGGTGCTGCTCGACGAGAAACAGCAGCGCACGCCGGTCACGCAGTTCATCGGCGAGGTCCCGGCGTCACGCGCCGCGCATCACCGGCACCTGTACGAGGAAACGATCACGGTGCTGAGCGGCGAAGGATTCCTGTGGACGGATGAGACCAAGGCGCCGGTCAGGCCCGGCGACACGATCTTTCTGCCCCGCAAGCAGCACCACTCGCTCGAGTGCACGACGCCGGCGGGCATGTCATTGATCGGCGTGACTTACCCGTCGATGTCGCCGGCAATTAACTACTGAGTGGCCGCGTCCGGGGCGTCCGCATCGAGCGCGGCGCGCAGGCGCTGCAGATCCTCGTAGCGGGTCGGGATATCGTCGCGTTTGGCCGCGGTGCGCTGGTCGCGCAGTTTTTCCAGCGCGAACATCAGCACTTCGAGCGGCGGCCCGCTGGCGGTAATCTGCTTCTTGCGTTCGGCCGACAGCGCATCGGCCTGCTTCTCGATGAACCGCCCGACCAGCGCATTGTGATGGCTCTTCGCGGTCTGGCCATGCGCATGGCAAACCTCGAGAAACATCTGCGCGTTCGTGCGGAACCAGTCCTTGTTCGCCGATGCCGGCAGTGCGGCCATCAGCGCGTCGAGCAGGCTCTCGCGCCGCATCACGTCGCGCAGCCGATCCTGATCTTCCGGCATCATGAACAGGAACTTGTCGACCAGTAGCTGCGAATAGGACGCGTCGTCGGCGCGGCACAGGCCGAGCAACAGGTCGAGTTCGTTGATGCCGGCAAAGTCGCCGGCATTCGCGCCGCGATACACATGCTGGCCGACCCGATACGGCTTGTAATAGGGGCGCACGCAGTAGAAGAAGCGATCGGTGTCCAGTTTCTGGAACAGGATCTTGTTCGTCGCCACGACGTCTTCGAGCGCGTCTTTCGCGGTCTTGAGCAGGTCATAGGCGACCGGGTGCGAGATGCCCAGCGGCAGGATGCGCACGAGCGCATCGGCGGCGCGTTTGTACGCGAGCACGCCACGCGTGTTGTAGTCGAGAAAGACATACTCGTCTTCGAGTGACGTGAAGCTCTTGTAGTCACCGTCGATTGCCGGGTTGTGGGTCGCGAGATGGCTGGTCGCGAACCGCGGCGCGACGCCGAGCGTGGCGCCGACATGCATCGCCAGGGCCGATGCTTCTTGCAGCGGCGAAACGCG
This sequence comes from Gammaproteobacteria bacterium, assembly GCA_051008895.1. Lineage (GTDB taxonomy): Bacteria > Pseudomonadota > Gammaproteobacteria > Steroidobacterales > SMWD01. The sequence continues at coordinate 51,916 of JBPCXI010000252.1, forward strand.
TTCGCCCTCCGGGTTCGTGATCTCGTGACGCCGGCACGCGCCCATGTACAGGCCGACGTTGCCGAGCAGATCGAACGCGTTCTCAAAACCCTCGTCGGTATTGCCTTCGGCGAGCAGCTTGACGATGAGGTCACGCCCCTCGTCGACGAGCTGCTGCTTGAGATCCGCCCCGGGTTCCTCCACCGCGGTCCGGTCTTCCTGCGCGAAGTAGATTTCCTCGAGCTCGGTGTTCAGTTCTCGAAACTGAGAGCGGATCCAGTCGTCAAAGGCTTTGGCTTTCGGTGTCATGGCGATGGGTCGAAAACAGGTTGGATGACTAGTCATGATAGCACCGACCCACGACATGCCAGCGCGGGCGAGGGCAAGCGTCGGCGAGGGTTTCTGCTTGAGCGGGTCGTTGCCGCGCGTTACCGTGGAGCCTTCTGATCCAAACCGCAGGAGTCAGCGATGCAGCAGAATGCTCCGACCTTCGCCGCCGTGCTCGTGACCGCGATCTGCATCCCGGTCACGGCGATCGCGAAGTTCGACGAACTGATGGCGCTCGTGCGGACGAAGCCGTCGGCGTGTTCCGCGCAATGACGTGAACCTCGGCGACTGGCAGCGCGCGGGCGAGTATCTTGACTGCGCCGGTCACCGGATCTTTTTTCGCCGTGCCGGCTCCGGCGATGCGATGCTGTGCATTCACGGTTTCCCGACCGCGTCCTGGGACTGGCATCGCCTGTGGCCCGAGCTGACGCGCCGCTTCGACGTGATCGCGCCGGACCTGCTCGGCTTCGGGTTCTCGGCGAAGCCGCGCGGACACGACTATACGATTGCGGGGCAGGTCGATCTGATCGAGACGTTGCTGGAACAACTGGGTGTTGCGTCCGTCAGCATTCTCGCGCACGACTACGGTGTGTCTGTCGCGCAGGAGCTGCTGGCCCGGCGCGCAGACGGGGTAGGGCGTGAGTCGGGTATCCGGTCGGTAACGTTATTGAACGGCGGGCTGTTTCCGGAGGCGACGCATCCGCTGCCGATTCAGAAGTTACTCAAGCACCGTGTCGTCGGCCCGCTGCTAGGGCGGCTGCTGTCCGAGCGCATGTTTCGTCGCAGCTTCAGTCGTATCTTCGCGCGCGATCATCGGCCGTCAGACGCGGAGCTCGCGGAGTTCTGGCGGTTGATCGCGCACAACGACGGCTCACGCGTTGCGCACCTCGTCAGCCGTTACCAGGATGAGCGCCGCGTGTACCGGGAGCGTTGGACCGCTGCGCTGCGCGACACCAATGTGCCGCTGCGCCTGATCGTTGGCGCCGAGGATCCGATTTCGGGCCTGACGATCGCGCGGCGCTATCGTCAGGTCGTGCCCGCTCCGGACGTCGTCGTGCTGGAGGCCGTCGGCCACTACCCGCAGGTCGAGGCGCCGGACGCGGTGCTGGAAGCTTTGTTTGCCGGACCCGCCGGCGACTAGCCGACGAGCGCGACGGACGGTGTGACCGGGAGCACGTGCCGGGCGACGGCAAAGAAGTGACAGATCCCCCCGGCGAGCACGAAGAAATGCCAGATCGCGTGATTGAACGGTATGCGTTTTGCCATGAAGAAAAACGCACCCACCGTGTAGCTGAGACCGCCGGCAATCACCCAGACCATGCCGCCGTCGCCAATCGCGTCCGCCAGCTGGGGCCCGGCGATCACGACGAGCCAGCCCATCACCAGGTAGCCGGCGAGCGACAGCCCCTCATGGCGATGTCGAAGCCACAACTTGGTCAGGATTCCGGCCGTCGCCAGCGACCATATCGCCCCGAACAGCCACCAGCCGGTGCTGGTGCGCATCGCGACGAGCAAGAAGGGTGTGTAGGTGCCGGCGATCAGCAGATAGATCGCGCAATGATCGAGCAGCTTGAGCCATTTCTTCCGTGGCGAAGCGGGCCACGCGTGATACAGCGTCGATGCGAGGAACAGGAAAATCAGGCTGGCGCCGTAGACAGAGCTGGCGACGATCCGCCACGGATCCGCCGCGCCGATCGACAGATACAACATCCACGACAGGCCGGCAATGCTCAGAATAGCGCCGGCACCGTGGCTGATGGCGTGCACCAGCTCCTCGGCAAAACTGTGTTCGGCGTGCTCTTTCTGCATGGTGACTGCGGTCCCGGTCCTGCGATCGGGCTCGGCCCGACTGAGCCCTCCCGAATGAGTCTGGCAACGATACCTGACATCGAATGCAAGATGTCGGGAATTCGACGTCCCGTTCGCCCCCTGCAAATACCTGAAACATAGAAGGTTCTTGACTCAGGTCACGGAATTTTCCAACCCGATCCGTACTATCTGCAACGTTGTGCGTGTGTTTTTCCCGGCCGGGACAAGGGAGCGTCAGGATGAAGACCTTATTGATATCCGTTGCGTGTATCGCCGTCGCCGCTTGCGCGGCTCCGCAAAGCAAGCCGATTGCACCGGAGACGCTGTCGAGCTTTCAGGGCAAGTCGCTGTCGCTCGTGCAGGGCGACACTCCGTCATTCGTGGCAATGACTTCCGGCAAAGGCATGTTCGCCGTCGCCGGTGTCGGCGCCGCCGCGGCTGCGGGCAACGACCTGGTCGAGGAAGCCGAGATCGAGGATCCGGCAATCAAGATCAGCCGATCGCTGGCCCGACGCCTGACTGCGGATCATGCATTGTCGCTGCGGGGTCCGACGCTCCGTTCCGAGGATGCGGATGAAGCTGCGGAAATCGCGCAGCTGGCGAAGGGCAGCGACTACGCGCTCGAGGTCGCGACGAGTGGCTGGACATACATGTACGACGGCTTCAAGTTCGGCGACTATTTCGTCAATTACTCTTCGAAGCTACGTCTGATCGACGTCAGTTCGTCCGAGGTCATTTCTTCAGGTTTGTGTAATTACAACGGCAAGCTGGCGGGCAAATCGGCGGTCACGCACGAGAAGTTGCTCGAAAATGATGCCGCGTACATCAAAAAGGAATTGGCGGACGCGAAAGATTTCTGCGTTCAGCAGTTCACCAGCGGCTTGTTCCAGGGGTGATGCAGGCAGAGCTATAGATAAAGGCCCATGCAAGTGGGCCTTTTCATATACTGCGATGCTCGGGGTCTTCGCCCGGTCGGTGACTCGATGTCGAACGAAGATCCGAATGTGATCAGTCCGTCTGGCGTTCCAGCGTCATTGTCATCGTGCTCGCCGCCGCGCCTTTATCGTAGAACACCCAGTTTTGCTCCATGCGGTCGCCATCAATAACGCGTATCCAGCCTTCGTGTACGTGGCCGTCGACCGCCGGATCGAATCCCGTGCCGCCGGCGAACGTCATCGTGATGCGATCGTCATCCGCGGGCGCAAAGCGAAATGCCGGCTGGTTGCCGATCGAGCAGTAGTGGCTCGCCTGGAGCTGGCCATCCGCCATGTAGAACACCGTCGTCATTTCCTCGGGTTCGCCGGCCATCGCGGTCTCGAGCACGGCACTGCCGTTCGACTGGACCTTGTAGACGTATTCGACCTGCCGGGTTTGCCCGTCGAGCGTTTGTTCCTCACCGATCCATCGGCCATGCAGTGTCTTGAGCTGTTCGAACGCGGCCTGTGCGCTGTTGTCGGTGACCGCGTCGCTGCCTTGTGCCGCAAGTGCAAGCAACGCCAACAACAGGAACGCGGTCGCGCGGTGATCGAGATGTGAGGATCGACGCATCGTTGTTCTCCTTGTATGCGGGGATCGTTCGACGAAGAAGTCCTGACGAATGACTATACGCCTATACGGTCGTACGCCGGGGCGGGAAAAACGCAATGCAGCGGACGACGTTGGGAGATAGTGAGTAAAAGGGGAGTGGATTGGTGGCGAGTGGATGGGAGTGGCGGGGTGTAGGTCGAGGCCCGAATCAAACCGCCAATCAAAATGGGGCCACCGATGGTGACCCCATATTGATTTGGCGCGCCCGGAGAGATTCGAACTCCCGACCTTCTGGTTCGTAGCCAGACACTCTATCCAACTGAGCTACGGGCGCGGCCCTTGAAACAACCGCTGCGGCACTGTTGCCGTCGCGAACGCCGCAGCTCGGTGTGCCGTGCCGTTCCGGATGGCCTATCCGGACCGGGATTATAGGGCGGCGAACGTGCGGCGGCAAAGGCGTAATCGGGTGCTGCGCGAGATTCCGCTCAGATCGGCAGCGGCAGGGCGGTCGTGTTCTTGATGCTTCGGAGCACGAAGCTCGTGTTAACCGTATGCACCGCCTTGCAGCGCATGATGTGCTCGCTCAGCAGGCGTTCGTAGGCCACGATGCTGGCGCAAACAACCTTGAGGGTGTAGTCGTGCTGACCGCTGGTCGCATTGCACTCGAGGATTTCCGGGCGTTCCTGCACGATTCGATCGAAGTCGGCGACGGAATCCGGGTGATGGTCTTCGAGCGATACGTTGGCAATCGCGGTGACCTCGAGTCCGACCTTGACCGGATCGAGCAGCGCGACATTGGCCCGGATTACGCCGTCTTGCTGGAGTTTGCGCAGGCGTCGCCAGCACGGCGACGTTGACAGACCCACGCGCTCCGCGAGGGCCTGGCTCGAGAGCCCGCCGTCGCTTTGCAGCGCTTGCAGGATGCGATAGTCGGTCTTATCCATAGGCAAAAAATACCTATATTTGGCAAAAGACGCAATAAAAAGGTCTAAAAAATGTGAATTAGTAGGATAAAAGACAAGCAAATACGCAATAAAAAGAGATAAAGTTATCAAATAGGTTTCACGAGTCGGAGCGCAATGCCCACGTCGAACACATATATATCCCGGACTGCCGACGCCGACGGCATCATTCGCTATGCGGACGAAGAGCACCGGGTCTGGCACGACCTCGTCGCGCGGCAGCTGCCGCTGCTGGAGGGCCGGGCCTGCGACGAGTACGTCCGCGCGCTGGACGTCATGGATTTCCCACCGGACAGGATTCCGCAGCTCGACGACGTTTCTAACGTGCTGCGGGCGCATACCGGCTGGACCGTCGCACCCGTTCCTGCCCTGATCGATTTCCCCGCGTTCTTCGAATTGCTGGCCAACCGGCAGTTCCCGGCTGCGACCTTCATCCGCAACCGCGACGATTTCGATTACCTGGAGGAGCCCGATATCTTCCATGAAATCTTCGGCCATACGCCGTTGCTGACCGATCGTCGCTTCGCCGCCTTCGCCGAGGCGTTCGGTAAAGTCGGGCTCGCGGCGGACAAACAGGATCACGCGATGCTGGCGCGCCTGTACTGGTTTACCGTGGAATTCGGCTTGCTGAACACGGCGAGTGGCCTGCGTTCATACGGCGCCGGCATCATCTCGTCGCCGGGCGAGCTCGAGTATGCGGCAAAGAGCGACATTCCCGAGCGCAGGCCGTTCGATCCGCTGGACATGCTGCGCACCCCTTATCGCATCGACATCTACCAAACGGTGTACTTCGTCATCGACAGCTTCGACGCGTTATACGACCTGGCGCGCGCGGACCTGATGCAGTTGGTGCGGGCGGCGAGAAAGCTGGGCATGCATGCACCGACGTATCCGGTAAAACAGAGCGCCTGAACCGGGTCAATAAATA
>JBPCXI010000253.1:0-3301 GCA_051008895.1 Gammaproteobacteria bacterium
GGTCATTTTCGGCGGCGACACCGCGCCGAACAAGTGGTTCATCAGGAACGGCACGGACGCCGACCTCGTCATCCACGAGGCGTTCATGGTGCCGGGCGATTTCGTCGAGTTGTACAACCAGCCGCCACAGCTCGCGTGGCGCGCGTGCTGCGCGTTCCACACGTCGGGCCAGGCCTTCGGCAAGATCATGAGTACGATCAGGCCGAAGCACGCCGTCGCGTATCATTTCATGAACGAGGAGGCGACGCGCTACCACCTGTACGAGGCGATCCGCGAGACCTACGACGGCCCGCTGTCGATGGCGACGGACAACATGGTCTGGAACGTCACGCCCGACGGCATTCAGGAGCGCATGGCGGTGATCACCGAAGAGGCATGGTCGGTGCCGGGCACGTCGCGCCAGGGGCCGCCCGAAAAGGGCCGCAGGCCGGTGTTCAGCGAGTTCACGAATGCGGGCTACTGGCTGCCGGCATACGAGGCGCAGGACGCGGCGATGGATCGCCACATGGAGAAGTACAACCTGCAGGACCAGGACTGGCGTCCCGGCATGAAGAAGATGATGAAGGGCGCACAGAAATAATAGTGGCGTGACGCTCTGGACGATTTGATGCCGCGGTCGGTCATTCGGCCGCGGCATCTGTTCTTATGCAAGCCGTCGCCCTAATCGCTTGTCGGTGTCGGGGTGCAGTTTTCGGGCACGAAGTTGCCGCTGATCTCGAAGTCCTCGCAGGTCAGGAAATGCGGGTGATTCCTGCCGGCGATAAATCCCGTCAGGACGAGGCTCACGATAATGGCGCCGATCGCGATCCGTGGCGCAATTCTTGTTATGCGCAGCAGGTCGGGATAGACGATGGATACCGCCATGTAGATCACGTATGGGAAACAGGCCAGGTAAGCGACGAATCCCATGACCGTGAGCGCCTGCCCGAGGAGCTCTGCGTCTGGAGCCACACGAATCGTCAGCGCAAGCACGAGCCAGAAGGACGGGATCGCGGTCGCGAACCACGCGAGGCGCGGCACCTCCAGCTTCTCCTTCGGGATGAACACCAATACGAGGAACAGCGCCGTCGATATGCTCCACGCGACGAAGACCTTCTCGTAGAAAAGACGCCCGAACGCGCCCAGCTCGAACCCGAGGTCCCAGGCCGGAAAGGCGATCGCGACCGTGATCAGGACAAACGCGCGAACGCCGGGATCGATTTCCTCGAAACCTGCAAGTTTCATTGTCGTTGATCGGAGCGTGGCATCTGTTCTGCGGCCGCGCGCCGGCCGAGTTCGATCATTTCGTCGGCGCGGTCGAACTCGAGCATGCCGCACGCGTTGCGCGGGATCACGATCGTGTGATCGGGTGGGTAGGCGGCGAGTTTCTGCCGCGCGATCGTGCTCTGCATGCTGTCGAACGTCGCGGTCGCGATCTTCATCATCTCCCAGTCGTCGGCCTCGTCCGGTTCGCTATCGGTCAGGTCGTCGATGAAGTCGGTGACCCTGTCGTGTAGCGAGTCGACGAACGAGTCCTTGCCATCCTCGTCGCGTGGTTTTTTCGGGGCCCGGGGTGGTTCGGGTTTTTCAATCGGCCGGCCGCCAAGGTTGACGGCGATGGTCAGGTCCGTCTTGTCCTCGAACGTCGGTGCGATCGGTACCGGATTGAGGATGCCGCCGTCGAGCAGCGTCTCCTGGTCGCGCATGACCGGCGTGAAGAACAGCGGCAGCGAAATCGACGCGCGGATCGCGTCGAACACGGAGCCCTGCGTGATCCAGACCTCTTTCTCGCGGCTGATGTCAGCCGCGACCGCGGTGAAGCGGATCGGCAGCTCCTCGATGCGGCGGTCGCCGATCAGCTCCTTCAGCGTGCGGATGATCTTCTCGCCGTCGAACAAACCGGCCTTGCTCCACGACAGGTCCAGCAGCCGGACGATGTCGAACTCGTCGACCGCGCGCACCCAATCGGTATACGTGTCGAGCTTGCCGCAGGCGTAGATGCCGCCGATCAGCGCCCCCATCGAGCAGCCGCTGATCGACCGGATCTCATAGCCGTTGTCCTCGAGCCAGCCGATGATCCCGATGTGGGCCAGACCGCGGGCGCCGCCGCTGCCCAGCACGAGTGACACGGTTGTTTTCGCCGCGGCCATTACGTCTGCGAGCCTCCGTAAAGAAACTGTAACAATTCGCCGGCCCCCCCTACAATGACAAGACTCGCCGCCATGGCGATGGGGGAGAAGTAATTGGCGAACTATATCAGCAAGGTCTTCGGCGCCTCGCCAGTCGCGCCGATGCAGGATCACATGGATACCTGCTACAAGGCGGCGCGCGAGCTTCATGCCATGTTCGAGCGGGCCGTCGCCGAAGAATGGGCTGCCGTGGAGGAATCGCGCGAGAAGATCGTTGCGCTGGAGCAGCAGGCGGACGAATACAAGAAGCAGATTCGCGGCCAGATGCCGAAAAGCCTGTTCATGCCGGTGCCGCGCGAGGATCTGCTGAATCTCGTCTGGACGCAGGACCAGATCGCGAACACCGCTCGCGACGTTTCCGGCCTCGTGCTCGGGCGGCGCATGTCGATCCCGCAACCGTTGCAGCAAGACTTCCTGGCCTACGTCGCGCGGAATGTCGATGCGGCCAAGATGGCGCGCAAGAGCGTGCGCGAACTGGACGAGTTGTACACGACCGGTTTTCGCGGCGCCGAGGCCGCATTCGTCGAGGCGCTCGTCGAGGATCTGGATCGCATCGAAAACGAGACCGACGAGATGCAGACGACGGTGCGCACGACGCTGTTCGCGCTCGAGGATCAGCTGCCGCCGGTCGACGTGATGTTCCTGTATCGCGTGATCGAACTGGTTGGCGAAATCGGCGACATGTCCGAGCGAATCGGACGCCGGCTCGAATTACTGCTGGCTCACTAAGGAATTCGTATGGAAAACGCGCTCGTGTACATGGCGCTGGCGGCGGCATTCGGCCTGTTCATGGCGTGGGGCATCGGCGCGAACGACGTCGCGAACGCGATGGCGACGTCGGTCGGCTCGCGCGCGATCACGATCAAGCAGGCGCTGTTGATCGCGGCGGTGTTCGAGTTCACGGGTGCGGTGCTCGCGGGCGGCGAGGTCACGAAGACGATCCGCAAGGGCATCATCGACGCGTCGTCGCTTTCCGAAACGCCGGAGCTGTTGGTCTATGGCATGCTCGCAGCGTTGCTTGCCGCTGGTCTGTGGCTGCTGATCGCGTCCCGGCGTGGTTGGCCCGTATCGACGACGCACTCGATCGTCGGCGCGATCATCGGCTTCGCGGTCGTCGGCATCGGCTTCGACTC
>JBPCXI010000254.1:0-6056 GCA_051008895.1 Gammaproteobacteria bacterium
CCCGCTGCGAGCGTGTTGATACCGCCCGGCTTAATGCCCTTGCCCCAGGAAAAGTAATACGTCGACGTGTCCGTCGGCTGCCAGTTCAGGGTGATCTTCGGCGTCGTGAAGCTGGATTTCTCGGTGCCTTCAATCAGCATCCAGTCGCCAAGCTGCGGGTCCGGGTCCCCCGGGACGTTCGGATTCAGCCGGGCCTCGTTGGTGCAGACGATATCCTCGGCCGCGGTCGTGACCACACCCTCCCTGTCGCCGTTAACGCGCGTGTCACTGCCGGTGCCGAACCCGAAAAACAGGTTCGTGCACGAGCTGAAATTCGGCCGCAGCAGCTCGAAAGATTCGTCCACGAGGCGGCTCTCAACGAGCAGTTCGAAGGTCTCGCTGAGATTCCACGACAGGTTGAAATACGCCGACCAGTGCTCGGTCGTGGCGCGCCAGGGTGTCGGCGTGCGTTCGGTCTGCAGGCAGTTGCCCTGACCGGTCGGATCCGCGATCGGGTTGCCGGCCGAATCGTATTGGCATGGGAAAATGTCGAGCGCACGTTCCTGCCAGCTGCTGATCGTGCCGTTGGTGCCGTCGCATATGCCGGGTATGAAAGCCGACTCATCTGGGAACACCCCGGTCGCGGACTTGCCGTATTCGATACAGCTGATGATGTAGTCGAGGTCCGCCTGCGAGCGTTCCTCGCGCCAGAACAGCCCGCCGACCGTGAAGTTGATCGGGCCGTCGAAGCTCGACGCGAAGCGGATTTCCTGACTGAACTGATTTGTTTCCAGGTCGGAGCGACTCTGCTGAGCACCCTTCCAGTCGAGCGCGCCGACCGGATTGGCCTGGTAATCCTGATCGAGCTCGTTAAATGCGTTGTATTGAGTCCAGCCGGTGATGAAAGACGCCGTTCCGTACTCGTAATCGAGCGTCGCGTTCAGCGTCGTGCGGAACAGCTGCGTGTCCGTACCCTGGTAGTCCGTACCGGTGACCGGATCGACATCGACAGCAGGCCGCAGGCCTTTGCCGGTGCCGAAGTTCGCGGGAGAACAGATACCGCCGAACTGCGATCCCTGACTCGGTAACGACGGCGGGCAATACTCGCCGAAATCTGCGAGTCGCGTCGATGATGCGCTGACGCCCTGGATCAGTTCCGGATCGACCGGATACGGGAAAAAGGTCATGCCGTCCGCGCCGACACCGGTACCGCGCCCGAGCGTACCGCCGCCGAGACGGACGTTCGGCCTCTGCCCGGTCGTGCTGTCGCTGTACTCGGTGCGAAGTTTGATCTTGATGTCGTCACCAGGCGTGAATACCGCGGTCAGTGCGGTACCCCAACCGCTCTCATCACCCATGTCCGCGCCGGTAATTGAATTGGTGTAGAAACCGTCGCGCGTCCAGACAGCGCCCGTCCACCGCAAGCCGAGTACTTCCTCGAGCCCGACAACGGGACCACCCACCGACCCGTCAACCTGAAACTTGCCATACTCGCCGGCCTCGAGCCGCACCTTGCTCTCGAACTCCGCCCCTGGTTCCTTCGTCGTGTAGCTGATCGCGCCGGCAAATGCAGCGCGGCCGTACAGTGCGCTTTGCGGACCCTTGACGATTTCAATTCGCTCAACGTCGGTCAACAAACGCTGGTTGGCCAGCAGGCCCGAGCCCGCAGACACGAAATTCTCCGTCGTGATATCTACGCCGTCGACGAGAAACGCAACGTTTGAACGCCCACGCGTATTCGAAAGTCCACGCACCGCGATGCGCACGTCGGCCGGACCGAACGACTGGTCGAATTGCACGCTGGTCGACAACTTGACGACATCAGCCACGCTGGAAATGCCGCGCCGGTCGATCTGCTCGGCGGAAATCGCATCAACCGCGATAGGAACGTCCTGGATATTCTCGATCTTCTTTCGCGTCGTGACCGTAATTTCATCGAGTTGAGCCCAGGCGGCGATCGGTGCGGCAAGCAGCAGGCCGGATACGGCCATTACTGCAACGCTCGCCCCCGCCGGGCATCTTGACTGCGACATGAAACTCCCCTTGCTACTCTTTAATAATGCCCATATCGTTGCGCTACTCAGCACGACATGCCATTAGTGTGGCTATGTTCGACATAAGCAACGACGCCTAAGGCGGTTGCCTGCGCTGAACAGAACTCCTCCGATGCAGACACCCGTACCGAGCGGGCGTCCGATTTCGATGCTTCGCAGTGCTCCCCCTACGCGAGCACAACGAACGGCGAACTTTTCGGCTCGGTGATAATAGGCTACTCGCGAACGCAGGGAAAGTGGGCGCGTAAACCCCGTTTCGCCCAATGGCCACGCAGCAATTCCGCTGTGTTCGTCCTGTGGCATGCCAGCACATTGTTCGCTATAGTCGCCGTCGGACAACCTATAACCAGCGTCAGAATTAACGTCCAGGGGGGGTACATATGACTTCGCGCTTCATCGGAGCCGGACAACGGGTGGCTATGACCATCTTAGCGATCTCCGTACTGTCCTCCGCCGCGGCGCGAGCCGAGGGACCCGGACCGGCCTATACGTATATCGGCGCCAGCTATGAATGGACCGACGTCAAGTACGGCGTGAACCCCAGCAGCGATGAGCGGTTCAATAACGGAACGATCGAAGGGTTTAATGTTAACGGGTCACTCGGCGTGCTGGGTTGGCTGCATCTGCTCGGCGAGTATTTCGACGGCGACTGCACGGGCTGTGGAACAAACCTCGACGGCAGCACCTTCGACCAAGGCTTCAAGGGCTTCAAGCTCGGCGCGGGCGTCAACATCGGTTTTGACACGATCGGCTGGAACGATCGCACTGATCTCGTCCTGCGTGCGTTCTACGTGGACGTCGAGCAGAGCAATCTCAACCCGGGCAGCAATCCGCCAACGCTGTCAGGCGACGGCTGGTCCGGCGAGGGCTCCATTCGCTCACAAATTTCGCCCCGCGCAGACTTCGAAGTCGGCTACGCATATCAGGACGTTGGTTCGGTCGACAACTCAGACGTATTCATCGGCCTGAACTACAGGCTCGGTTGGGGCATCGCGTTAACCGCCCGCGGCATCGTTTTCGACGACGACACCGGTTTCGAACTTGGCGCACGCTGGTACTTCGGAGATTTCGTATTCGGCGGGCGCGACAGCATCGTCCGATAACAAGCCGGATATGGAGCAACGAAGCATGAAAAAAATTCTTGGTCTGGCGTTCTTGCTGATTGCCGTCGCGCCGGCATCGGCGATTGCGCAAGACGCCTGGTATAACGGAATCTACCTGGGATTCGGCGTCGGTGCGGGCCGACTCGAAGCCGATCTCAACAAACTGGGACTGCTCCCCGCGAATGCGGCCGGCACGCCCGAGGCCATCGAATCGGACGAATACAAGAAGACGAGCTTCGCAGGCAGCGTGCTGCTCGGTTACCGGTTCGGACAATACTTCGCCATTGAAGGCGGTTACACCAGCTTCAAGGACACGTCGCGTCAATTCTGTTTCATCGACGACACCGGCGGATGCGCGGAACGGCGCAGCGATATCGGACAGCCCACGACGCCCGCTACGAGTTCGAGCGCATGGACAGTTGAACTGCCGACCGACGTCTACAAGTTCTATGTTGTCGGCCTGTTCCCGTTCAACAAGACGATCGACATTTTCGCCAAGGTCGGTGCAATCGGCTGGGAGGCCGATGCGGCCGGCTACGAGAAGATCGTCGGTGGCTTCGTGCCGCCAAAGCCGCCACTCGTGCCGCCTACAAACGTGCCGGTAACTAAAACACTCGACGGCACGGACGCAGCGGCCGGCATCGGCTTGAACTTCAATCATCCGAGCGGTGTAACGGTCAGGGCCGAATTCGAGTACTTCGACATCGGCGATTTCGACACCAGTTATCTCGCGAATTTCAGCGCGTTTTATACTTTCTGAGCCCGGCGCGCCGCCGGCTAAAACCGATCCCGCCAGCGAGGCCGCAGCGCAAGCTGCGGCCTTCGTCGTCTATGTCTTAGTCGTTTATGCTAGAGCCACGCAGCATCTGCATGGGAACCGAGCGCATGAATGACACCGAGAGCACGCAGCCGGAGCAGCAACCGGAATCGATTTCGCGGCGCAGCTTTCTGACCGGGGCCGGCTCGGGCATCGCGGCGACCGGCCTCGTCGGCTGCGGAACCACCCGCCGCCCCGCGCGACCCACAGCGGCCGCCGCCGCGACCGCACCCTACGATTCGTTGCGCGACTACATCGGTGCGCTCGAGGCACACGGCATGGTGCGCCGCTTCGAACGCGTCGACCAGGATGCCTACGAAGGCACCGCGATTATGTATCGACTCGTCGACCGCTTTGGTCGGATGCGCACGCCGGTCGTCGTGTTTGACGAGGTCCGGATCGGCGGCCGCTGGATGCGCGGACCGGTGATCGCGAATCACCTGCGTCACATCGACTGCGAGGCGCTGCTGTTTGGCCTCGCGCCGGTGCCGTATGACGATGTAGCCACGTACCGGGTCGCGCGGGCGCACCTCGATCGGATGCTCGCCGACAACGATGGCCAGTACCCGGTAATAGCGCCGGTACAGATTGCAAGAGAGACGGCGCCGTGCAAGGAAGTCGTCGTCGACGGCGACGACATCGATTTAACCTCCCTGCCGTTCTTCCGCAACAACCCCGGCGACAGCGGGCGTTTTATCAATACAGCGACGGTACTCACCAGCGACCCCGACATGGGTTTGAATCTCGGCACCTATCGCTGCGAGATCAAGGGACCACGCTTGATCTCCGTCGGCACCGGCGAAGGCCAGCGCGGCTTCCGCATGCTGATGGCGGCAAAAGAGCGCGGCGAGACATCGGCCCCGATCGCGCTCGTGCTCGGCCAGGACCCGATAATCTGGCTCGTCAGCGGCGCGCGCATTCCGGCGCCGCAAGGGCGCAAGCCGGTCGACGAACTGGGCACTGCGGGCGGACTCCGCGGCCGCGCGGTCGAGATCCTCGCAGCGGACACGAACGAGCTGCCGGTGCCGGCTCACGCGGAAATGATCATTGAAGGCGTGGTGACGTTCGACGAGTTCCTGCCGAACGGCCCGTACTGCGAAAGCCCCGGCTATGTTGGTGCCGTGTACGAGAAGTCATTCCACATGGACGTGACGAGGATTACGCACCGGCGCGATCCGTGGTTCGTCAATGACTTCACCGGCGTGACGAAACCACTGATCGAGGCACCCAGTGCAGCGCTGACGGTCGCCGGCCTGCGGCGTTTCGTCCCCGAACTCGTCGATTATCGCTGGGTCGACAGCGTCACGTTCTTCAGCATGCGCAAGAGCGAGCCAGGCCAGGCGCTGAAACTCGGCAAACAGCTCGCGAAGCTGATACCGATCTTCAAGATCGTGGTCATGGTCGACGAAGACGTCGACCTGATGAATCCCGCTGACCTGTTTCTCGCGTTCAGCACGCGCTGGCAGGCGCATCCGGCCAGCGAGATCATGCGCAACATGCCGACGATGCCGCTCGAGCCGAGCGCCCCGACCCGCGGCATGACGAGCAAGATCGTGATCGACGCGACGCGGCAGTGGCCGGAAGAAGGCGGTCCCGCCGAATACCCGGAGCTCAGCCGCGCGCTGCTCGCGGCGCACGCGCCGGGCATATTCGCGCGTGTCGACGAGAAATGGGGTCAGAGAATCGTCGCGCCCTGAAACCGCACAAACTGTGCGCCAGTTCTCGGTCGACTGCGAAACGGCCGGCTAACGTGATCAGCATCGAATCCGCTATGGAGACTTTCGATGTCGGCCACTGGCACCACCGTCGATTACAGCCTGCTCGACCGCCTCACCGACCTGTTCGTGTGCGGCCGCTGTCTCCGCGCCGGCGTCGAGACGCGCCTGCCGCAGGTCGTCTCCAAACGCCATCGGCCGCGAACGATGTGTGTTGATTGCGCGACGGCCGGCGGCCATCGTCGGACGGCAAAGATTATCCGCAAGAAATGGTGGGCCGTGTAGGACTCGAACCTACGACCAATTGGTTAAAAGCCAACTGCTCTACCACCTGAGCTAACGGCCCGGCGAATCAATCGAAAAAGGTAGTCAGGCGCCGGACCGCGTC